>JACPCP010000018.1 GCA_016179745.1 Candidatus Omnitrophota bacterium | reverse complement strand
CGTTTCAGAGCCTGAGACCAGGTTAAAGGTGAGGGTGTCGCCCTCGACGTCACTTCCCGTCAACTGAATCGTAAGGTCATTGTCTTCATTGACGGAGACCGATTGGACGGTGGCGACCGGGGCATCATTGACGGCCCCGAGGTTTAAGGTCACGGTGGCCGGGCCGAGGGCCTGGGCCGTGCCGTCACTCACTTGAAAGGTAAAGGTGAGGGCACCGGTGAAATTCTCCTCGGGGATGAAGGTGAAGGAGCCATTGGAATTAAAGGTGAGCTCCCCTTCCGAGGGGCCTTCCACCAAAGAGAAGGTCAGGGGATCATTTTCAATATCCGTGGCCGTGACCTGGCCTGTAACGGTCTCTCCCTCCTCGGCCTCGAAGGTGACATTCGTGAGGACGGGGGGGTCATTGACGGAGTTAACGGTAATGGAGACGGTGACCGGGCCTACGGTGGAGACGCCGTCGGTGACGGTCACGGTAAAGGAATCCTCTCCATTGAAGTCAGCCCCGGGGGTGTAGAGGGCTTCATTGCCCGTGATCGTAATCTGGGCCCCTTCCCCGGAGCCTGAGACCACCGTATAGGTGAGGGTCTCGCCATCCAGGTCTTCGGTCTCCCCCAGATCAATCGTCAGGGAGCCGTCTTCATCGAGGGTAACGGTCTGGGCATTCAAGACCGGGGGATCATCCACCGGATCCACCGTGATCGAGACTTCAGCCTCGTCACTCGTAAGCGTCCCATCGGAGACGGTAAATCTTAAGGAGGCCGAGCCATTAAAATTGGCCGTGGGACGGAAGACCACCTGGGCTCCCTCCTGAGAGACAATCCGTTTCAGAGCCTGAGACCAGGTTAAAGGTGAGGGTGTCGCCCTCGACGTCACTTCCCGTCAACTGAATCGTAAGGTCATTGTCTTCATTGACGGAGACGGATTGGACGGTGGCGGTCGGGGCATCATTGACGGAGTTAACGGTAATGGAGACTTCAGCCTCGTCAGAGACAAGCTCTCCATCGCTCACCCGGAAGGTGAAGGTCAGGGAGCCATTGAAGTTTTGGGCCGGACGGAAGGTGAGAGTGCCCTGGGCGGGGTTAAAATTAAGAAGTTCTCCTTCTTCGGGATCGGGGCCTTCTAAGATCTCAAAGGTAAGCGTGTCGTTCTCGGGATCTGTTCCCCCAAGGATAATCTCAAGGTCATTGTCTTCATTGACGGAGACGGATTGCAGACTGGCGGTGGGGACATGGTTTCTGGTTTCCAATTCTGTCTTAAGAGCCGTCCCTTCGGCAACGAGGGCCTGGATGGAAGTAACGGCCTCCTCGGCCTCCTCTCTCAAGAGATCGATCCCGGCCGTGGCATCAAAGCGGGAATCATTTAAGGAATCCCGGGCTGATTGGGCGCTTGTGAGATTCGCAGTGAGAAGGTTGAGGGAGGTGGTAACTTGAGGGAGGTCCTCGGCTTCATGGGCGTCTCTCAAAGTCACGATCTCAGCCTGGGCCTCGGCAAGGGCCATCCTTACGGTTTGGATGAAACCCTCTATGTCATTCAGTCTTGTTTCAAGCTCATCCCTTAAAAGGGTGCTTTCGGTAATAATGGACTGGATATCGGCCACGGCTTGATCTGCTTCATTGCGCAGGAGATCGATTCCAGAAAGGCCGTCAAAACGTGCCTCTTGAAGAGCCGCTTGAGCAGATTGGGCGCTCTCAAGGATTGTATTCAAGGCAACCAAGGCGTTTCCGACGCTTGTCAAATCTTCCGCTTCGTGAGCCGCTCGCACCGTTTCCAGCTGGGTCTCTGCCGACGTCACCATCGTGCGAATGGTGGTGATCAGATCTTGAGCCTCCTGGGCCCGGGTGTCAAAGAGCCATCCCACATTGTTCCCTGAATCGACGCAGTTGCTACTGCAATCGATGATGGTGGGGTTGATATTGTTGGAATCTTTGATATCCAGGAAGGCAATGTCCCGGGTGCTTTGGGGATCGATCTTGAACTGGGTGCCAGACACCGTGGAACGGAGCGAGAGGAGGTTATTCGCATCGGCTCCCTTGAGGGTGAGTTTTCCCACAATCGTTTGAGTGGATCCTGCTTCGAAGGTCAACGTGTCAGAGACCGTCGAAACTTTTTTGAGAATCTTAAAGGTGTTCGAGCCGCTAATGCGTTGGTTCGCCCCGTCGAAAGTGACGGTTTCACCATTATGAATAAAAGTGCCACCCGCATTGTTCCAATTGCCGGAAATATTAAGCTTGCCCCCTCCGGAGCCGACCAGGCTCCCTCCGCTCAAGAGATGGAGATTGCCATTCAAATCGATTGTGGCGGTATCCGCCTCAAAAATTCCTGCGCCGCTGATCGTAAGCCCGCCGTTAAAGACCTGGGTCCCGCCAATGGAGTCGAACCTTCCTCCGCTGATCGTTGCCAGGCCGGCCACAATCGTGTTTCTGGCATTCGTGTCGTAGCTCCCGCCCGTGATCGTCAAGGTGCCGTTGATTCTTTTCTCATCAACCGAACTGTAGTTGCCGGTTCCCCCCGGAGAACCCAACACCAAATTAAAATAATCAACAATTCCAAAATCCTTGAGCGAAACAAACCGGTCGGAGACATACTCCCACGTGCCGGAGTCGGTGTCCTGAACCAATCCTACGATATTTTCTTCTCCTTGAAGACGGAGGGTCCCGTCATTGGAGAAGGCGGCTCCGGTCATCGCCCAACCCCTGCCATTCAGGTCAAAGACACCGGAGGTATTCTCAAAACGATTGGTGACCGTCAGGTCGCTGTTGACAAGCCTCAAAGTGCCGGAACCCGAGTGCGTAATTTTCGAAAATGGGTTCGTCGCATCGAGGGTCTGCACCCCCGATCCGTCAAAGGTCACGGCAAGAGATGAGATCGTTCCCAAGCTCCGCCAGTTTCCGGAGACGCTGAAAACCCCTGAGGGAGGGACAAAGACACCCGGGGCCACGGCCTTAAAATTTCCATTGAGGTCAACCCCTCCCGTGGAGCCGAAAAACTTTCCGGCGCTTGTGACTTCAAAATCCCCATTGATTGTCAAGGTGCCGGTCGGGGCCTCGAAACGATCTCCGGCCACCGTCAGGCTCTCCGTGATCACAACGTCTCCTGTTCCCCCCATAAAATCTCCGGTCCCGGATTGAATAAGCCCACCGTTAAAGGTCTGGGTTCCGGAACTGGCCTTGTAATTCCCGTTAAAAACGTTCGTGCGACCGGCCACGGTGACGTTTTTTCCATTGGCATCAAACGTTCCGGTGGTCACCTCAAAGGTCCCTGAGAAAATCGCATCCGAGGCAAGGATGACACTCTGAATCGGTTTGGAAATGAAGACGTCTGCCTTGAGATTGTCTGCCGCTCCTGTGAGGTCAAAGATTTGTTCTCGTTCTCCAAAAAACTTGAGAATGGCCTTCCCGGAAGCGTCCTTCGCCTCGAGGATTCCTTCTTCCCGAAGAGTCACGTTTCCCTCAACCACGACAGTGCCATTAATCATTAATTTGCCTGTTCCCGAAACACTCACCCGGCCGCTCACCCGGATGTCGTGATCTGAGATGAGCTGGCCATCGCCCAAAATCGTGATGTCTCCAAAGTTGGTTTCACCAGAGGCAAGGACAACGATCTGGCCGGCGTTGATGATGAGGTCTCCCGCCTCACGAAGCGTGACCTGTTCCGATTCGGGGGCTTCGTTGTAGCGGTCCTGTTCGGCGACAAAAAGATTTAGCGCTCCACGGGCAGCCATTTGATCCCGCTCGGCGGCGGTTTCCCAAAGGGCCCGGCTTAAGGCTTCAAGATAATCCTCGTGCGAGAAGGCCTTACCCCCATTGGCAACGCCATCCTGGTTGTAGGCATAGGCATCCTCGTGACTGACAACCCATTCAAGTTTGGGCGCCTCCACCGACTCCTGAATGTCAAAGTGGGAAGGGCCTTGAAGGGCGTCCTCGCCGGGATGGGTATGAGACATGAAAGAGGCTTTGTCGATAAGCGCCTTGACGGCAGGGAGAGTGCCCAACTCATTTTCGCTCCCGGAAGTGAAGAGAACGATTTCCCCGTGGAGGACTGCAACGCCGACCTCGATGTCAAGTTTCGTGAGCGTCTCGAGATTTTCCTTCGAAAGGTCCTTGACGATAACGGCTGTGGCAAACTCGGGCCTCAAAAGATCAACGGCATCTTCGAATTCATAACGCTCGTATTCGTAATTAAGTTTCTCTTCTTTCTCTGCCTCTTGCTTCTCTGCTTCTTTCCTCTCTGTTTCTTGCTTCTTCGCCTCCTCCGCCTCCGTAAGCGGGTAATCGTCTTGAAGTTCTTCGGTGGTTGTGCGTATCTCTTCCTCAAACGCATCTCCGTCATCCGTCGAAGGAGGCTTCGTGGGGTCAAACGGAATCACGGGCACCGGGACACCAAGCTCATTGGTGGCGCTGATCGGAGCGGCTTGGCCATTGGCGTAGGCAGCGTAGGGAGAGAAAACCGACTGTTGACAAAAGAAGGTAAAAAGAAGGAGCCACGCAAGAGGCTTTGAGCGCAACATTTTCATATCTTTTTACATCCCTTTAATTGAATTCCGATATGTCTCTTGATCACGTGTGAAGTATACCCTCCATTTGATCAATTACACGTGCTTACACGTAAATGCTATAAAGAACTATATTTTGCTATAAATTTAGCCTTATTGGAATTTTCTTACGGGGTCCATTTAAGCTGGCGGGAGGGAAATTCGAGTTTATTTTTTCTTAGCTGTGCCCACAGCGCCCCGGACGATTTTTTCGGAAAGCTCTTTGGGCTCGTAGGCAGTCTGCATCACAGCGTCGTAGCTGATGAGGCCTTGGTCATAGAGTTCATGCAGGTGATCGTCCAGGAGTTTCATCCCCATCCGGGAGCCGGTCTGAATTTCAGAAAAGATTTGATAGGTCTTCCCTTCCCGGATCAAGTTGCGAATAGCGGGCGTTGTGACCATGAGTTCAAAGGCGGCCACTCGCCCGGTGCCGTCGGCCTTTGGAAGAAGGGTTTGCGAAAGCACGGCCACGAGGATGGATGCAAGCTGGACCCTCACTTGGGCCTGCTGGTGGGTCGGGAAGACATCGATGATTCGGTCCACGGTCCGGGCAGCGCCGCTGGTGTGAAGCGTCGCAAAGACCAGATGGCCGGTTTCAGCCGCCCGGATGGCGGCCTCCATCGTGGCCAAATCCCGCATTTCACCGATTAAAATCACGTCCGGATCCTGGCGGAGCGCCTTCACCACGGCCTCTGAAAAATCGGAGACATCCTGGCCCACTTCCCGCTGTGTGATCAGGGATTTTTTATGGGCATGCATAAACTCGATGGGGTCCTCAATCGTAATGATGTGTTTGGCGAAATTCTCATTAACATAATTGAGCATCGTGGCGAGCGTGGTCGTCTTTCCGGATCCGGTGGGACCCGTCACCAGGATCAGCCCCCGGGGCAGGCCCAAAAGCTCGATCACCTTTTCGGAGAGTCCGATCTCTTCAAAGCTGAAGAACCGGTTCGGGAGGGGCCGGAGCGCCAGACCAAAATTTCCCCGTTCTTTAAAACAGGAGACACGGATTCTTGCCTTGTCCTTGAAGGAAAATCCGAAATCCACACCGCCGACTTCCTCGATTCTTTTGCGATGCGCCTCGGTGATGATCTCCTTTGCCAGCGCCTCCGTCTCTTCGGACGTCAAGGGCCTCGGGCCGGCTGAGACTAATTCTCCGTGAATGCGGTAAGTGGGGGGACGCCCCACGGCAAAGTGAATGTCCGAGGCGCCCTTTTCCAGAGCTTCCTTTATATACGCATCAAGGGTCATAGGGTTTCCTTGTCTGCACAAGGATAGCCTATGGTCTAAAAATTACAAATTTGATCGAAATTGATCAGTGGTGATTTGACTTTTGGCGTGTTAATGCGGGTCTGGGCCGGAACCAAACGTCAAGGCGGGGCGTCAGGGCATTCATGGAAAGAAGGGCCAGGGTCAGGGCCGGCCCCACAGGGACCTCCCGCCCAAAGAAGAAGGTCAGGGCCCCGCTCCCGACCGCAAACCAGCGCATTCCCATCTTCGAGACCGGTGTTGTCATGGGGTCTGTCACGAGAAAAAAACCGGCGAGGAGAAGCGGGCCTGAGAGAAAAAAATCCTGGGCCATCGCCAGCGAGGCGGTGCGTTCGACGAGCCCTTGCAAAAGAAAAAGCGTCCCCAGGTAGAGAAAGGGAATTTCCCACGGGATCAGTTTCGCCCAAATTAAAATCACGCCGCCTGCCAAAAGGGCCATCGGACTTGTGTCGCTCCACACCAGCGATCCCGGAGAGGCGGACTCCCCGCCCAGAATCCCCAGATACAAAATGACGAGTCCGGCCAGCGCCGGATTGAAAGGGTTTTGGCCAAGGCCGCTTGAGATTTCCTTTCCGAAGAAAATCGAAAAAAAGGAGGCGAGGGCCACGGCCCAGGAAGCGAGATCGGCCGGCAGCATCAATCCTAAAAGGATCCCCGTGATCACGGCGCTTCCGTTGTGGATCGAGACTGGGAGTTTCAAAATTTTCCTCACGCCGAGTTCCGTCAAAACGGCGGCGGCCGTCGAGACAGCAAGGATCCGGAGGGTGGAAAACCGCAGGGAAGAGAGAACGGCAAGGCAAACGGGCAAAAGCGCCAGGACCGTCGTCCACATCCTTTGTGGGACGGAATCTCCAGACCGGATGTGCGGCGCTCCCGTGGGAGCCCGGCCGTGGGATTCGGCCTCCTCGATCAGCTGAACCATCGGGCGTTTGGAGGGGCAGACATAGGCGCAATTCCCGCAGCCGATGCAAAATTCAGCCCCGTATTCGGCGGCCAAATCGAAGCGATCCTTTTCTACGGCGAGTGAAATCAAGGCCGGCGAGATTTCAGCCGGGCAGCTTTCAACGCAGAGGCCGCAATGGATGCAGGGCTCGACCGTATCCCCATTCAGGACCTCCGGAGGGAGGCCGAGCACAGCCGGCGTATTTTTTAGAATCGGGGTATCAAGATTTTCGATTTCAGTGCCCGTCATCGGCCCGCCGAGAATGACCTTGGCTGGTTTTCTTAAAAATCCCCGGGCGTATTTCACGGCCTCCTCCACGGGGGTCCCGACCCGGACCCAGACATTTTTCGGCTGCACCGTACACTCCCCGCCGATCGTGACCGCCCGCTCGTAAAAGGGTTTCTGGAGGACGACGGCCTCGTAAGCGGCGAAGGTCTCGGTGACGCTGGCCACGGCCACACCGACCGTGAAGGGTGACTGGCCCGGCCGGACGTAACGCTTTAAAAGTGTCTCGATTAAAACCGTGTCAGCGCCCTGGGGGTATCGGGTGGGGAGCGTTTCGATTCGGACCTTTGTCTCGGAATGAAAAAAAACCTTACTCTTGAGAAGCTCTGCGACCTCCTCTTTATTATCTTCAAGGGCCACGATCAATTCCTTGGCGCCGAAGGCCCGCCGAAGGATCTCGCCTCCTCTCAAGATTTCAAGCGGATGGCTCATCATCAAGGCATGGTCAGAGGTCAGGTAGGGCTCCGATTCGCAGCCATTGATCAGAACCGTATCGATGGAAGCCGCTTGGGAAATCTTAAAAGAAAGACCTGAAGCGAGAAGAATTTTTTCCATCTCGGCGGGCGGAAGGGATTCCCAGCCCGGCCGCTCCCTGCCGATCTCGGAAAGAATCTCATCCCTTCCGTCTGAAATGATTTCAATAAAACCGGCGGCTTCAGAGACTTTTCCAGAAATCGAGGCGTGAAGGCCGGCTGTGATTCTCTCGCCCACCTTGACAAGATCCCCCGCTTTGACAAGGGGGGACTCTCCTCCCAAAGGGAGACGGACCCGGCGGGGCGGGGCCGGGCGGGCAATCGTCCAGGGAAGGAGGGTGGCCCCCTTTTTCCCTTCGAGTTTAATCCCGCCCCGGAGAGGGTTCACAGCCCAGTGGGGTTAAATCGGCCGGGACGGTAGCCGGCGAGCTCAAGATCAATGGATTTGAAACCCAGTTGTCTCAGCCGGGCGGTAACGCTCTCCCGAATTTCCTGATTTTGAAAAAAAATTCCCACCTCTTCCTGACCGACCTCGACCGAGGCCGAAGGGAGGTTGGACAGACCGCCCCGACCCATCCAGCGGAGCCGAACGGTGCGGAAGCCAAACGCCTTTAGAGTCTCCTCACCGGTTTCAATTTGTCTCAGCCGGTCCGCCGTAACCTTCGTCCCAAAGGGAATGCGGCTGGAAAGGCAGGCGGCTTGGGGTTTCGACCAGGTCGAGAGGCCAAGCTGGCGGGAGTAAAATCGAATCTCTTCTTTTCCGAATTCGGCCTCCACGAGCGGGCTTTTGATTCCGTATTCCCTTGCGGCCCGAAGGCCCGGACGCCAATCGCCAAGATCGTCTCGATTGATCCCGTTCACCACAAATTGCATCCCGAACTTTTCCGCCAGAGGAAGAAGACAAGAATAAAGTTCGCCCTTGCAGAAGTAGCAGCGCCGGGTCGAATTGGCGGCATACTCAGGATTCTCAAGCTCCCGGGTTTCGATCACGAGGAACTCAGCGCCGATTTCCCCGGCAACACACCGGGCCGCTTCCAGCTCCGACTGGGGAAGGGACGGACTTTTGGCAATGACCGGTTTGACATTTTCCGGACCGAGCACGTCACGGCAGATTTTCAAGACAAAGGCCGAGTCCGCTCCTCCGGAAAAGGCAACGAGGACCCGGCCGTAAGAATGAATAATTTCCTTGAGGGGATCCAGCGGTTTCACGGCGATGCAATCCAGCCGCCGCCGATGACACGGGGACCGTCATAAAAAACAGCGGCCTGACCGGGCGTCACAGCTTCCTGGGGCTCTTTGAAACAGACCCGGACTGAACTCTCATCCAAAATTTCCACACCGGCGGGCGCCTTTGGGTGTTGGGAACGGATTTTTACGTGCGCCTGAAAAGAGAATCTTCCCCCCTCTCCCTGACCCTCTCCCCTCTGGGGAGAGGGAGGGGGTGAGGGAAAAATCATCCAATTCACCCGCTCCACCCGGAACGTCGTGTCCAAAACCTCCTCCTTCTCCCCCACAATCACTTCATTGGTTTCCGGGATTGTCTCGAGGACGTAGTAAGGGCGTCCCGCCGGTTCGCCCCGGCTGACCCCCAGTCCCCGCCGCTGGCCCCGGGTGAATTGATGATAACCGTCATGCGTCCCGAGGACGTTCCCGTCTTTCGTCCGAATGACGCCCGGCTTCTTCTCGACTTCAAACTCCTTTTCGAGAAAGGCGGGGTAGTCGTTGCTCGGAATGAAACAAATTTCCTGGGAATCGGGTTTCTCCATGACAGAGACAAGGCCGAGGGAGCGGGCCCTCTCACGGATCTCTGACTTTCGGTAGGCGCCGAGCGGCAAGAGTGTCCGGCTTAAAACTTCCTGATCGAGCGGAAAGAGAACATAAGATTGGTCCTTGGTGGGATCGATCCCTTCTTCAATCCAATACGTCGTCCCGGGGAGGGGGGCGTCCCATCTTTCGGGAGAGCTCTCTTTGCCTGTCCCCTTTAAGGGGACTGTCCCCTCTGAGGCGAGGCGGGCGTAGTGGCCGGTGGCGATGGCGTCGAAGCCAAGCTGTCTTGCCCGTTTCAAGAAGAGCCGGAACTTGATGTGTTCGTTACAGGCAATGCAGGGATTGGGTGTCCGCCCGAGGCGATACTCGCTCGCAAAATAATCGACGACGTGGCGCTTGAACTCCTCCTCAAAATTGAAGACCCAGTAACGGATCCCGAGCCGCTCGGCCACGTCCCGGGCATCCTCCACTCCGGTGAGCCCGCAGCAGGCCTTCGTGTTCCGATTGACACACGTCCCGCTCGCCCAAGTCCGCATCGTGGCCCCGGCCACTTCATAGCCCTGTTCGACCAAGAGCGCCGCCGCCACGCTCGAATCCACCCCGCCCGACATCGCCACCAGGATCTTCTTCACTTACGCTCCTTATCGCCCGTCAAAAAGAAATATCCTCGAATGACGCTGTCGCACACCATTTGAACCAAATTCCGAAAATCACCCAGGTCTCCTTTGCTCAGGGCCACGTAATAGGCATATTGATCGTCGACCCGGATCACCGCAGGGGGGTAACCTTTGCTGAGGAGCTGAGCGATCATCAAAAGCCTCCCCACCCTTCCATTCCCGTCAAAAAAGGGGTGGATCGTCTCAAATTCATAATGATCTCTTGCGATCTTCCGGATCGGATCCCGGCCGGTGCGGCCTGCCTCTTCGACAAATCTCCTCATCCTCACCGGAACCTCCTGGGGGGCGGGAAGCGGCTTCTCCGTATTCGTCAGGTTCACGTGACCGGTGCGGTAACGGCCCGGTAATTTGTTATGAAAATTATACATCACCACCGAATGCATCCGGAGAATCCATTCTTCGGTGATCCGGAAATCCGGCCGGACTTGACCGAGAAGCTCCAGGAGGGCATTCCGGTGGTTGACCGCCTCAAAAACTTCAAGCGATGTCTTCCCGGGAACTTCTTTTCCTTTGAAGGCATCCTCGGTTTCCTTCTTCGTCATCCGGCTTCCCTCGATGGCATTGGAGTGATAGGTGGCCTCAAGAAAAAATCGTTCTTGAAGTGCGGTGTCTTTTTTGAGGAGTTCAATCGGATTTGATATTTGTCTTCGCAGCTTTTCAACCACCGGAACCAGATCGACATGTTCTTTAAATAACTCGTCAATGCGACGGGAGGCGGAGGGGTGGGGCTTCGTTCCCTTTGCCATCCAGCGGTGCACACTCCGGTAAGTCACCTCCATCAGTTTTGCAAGGCCCACGGGCCGGAGCCCCGCCTCGACAAGCGCAAGAAGCTTCTCCTGATCTGTGAGGGGAAACGCTTTATGCTCCACAAAAGGTAATATGACATATGTCACATATATATTCAACTACTGAATATGACATATGTCGTATCCTTCTGGGGGGTTCTCCTTTGCTCAACACCTGTTGCATTAAAGCATTCAATTCCAGCCTACTTCAAATATAGCAATAGATAGCAAATTCGGTCAAAATATATATTTAAACAAATAGTTTTGATCGCCTCTGACTTGATCATTTGCCGCTTGTGTGCGAATATTGAGGCGATTAAAAATCTATGTTTTCACACGACAGACGTCAAACTAAGGCGACTCGTTTTACAGCCTTTCTAACGGCGGCGATTTTCTTATGCACCAACTCCGTTTGGGCCAACCCCCTCGGAATCAACCGGGGGGCGGAGCTTTCTCCGGTTCCTAAATCCTTTCCACAAGGAATCGAAATCCCTGAAGCGCTCGGCACGCTCCAGAATCAATACCGATCTCCTGAGGAAAAGGGATTCGTTGTCTTCATTCAGGACGCCCACGCCATCGTCGATGCCCAAAATAATATCGCCTCACTCATCGAAGATCTCCAAAGGCGCTACGGCATTGATCTCGTGGCGCTGGAAGGCGGCGAGGGCGAACTCGATCCCACGCTCTTCCGCACGTTTCCCGATGAAACCGTGAAAAAGAAATTAATGAGAGATTACCTCGAGCGGGCGGAGATCACGGGCGCTCAATGGGCGGCGGTCTTCAATCCGAAGGAGGCCCGCTACGTGGGAATCGAAGACTGGAACCTTTACGAGGAAAACTACCTCGCCTACTTGAGGGCCGCACAAAATCAAGACGGACTTCTCAAGCAATTGGCGGAGATCAAGGCAGGCCTGGATCGGGAACGGAAGAAGGCTTTTTCGCCGGATCTGAATACCTTTCACGAAAAGGTGGAGGCCTTTAGAGATGAACGCTCCCATTTGTTTGAGCTCCTGAATTACCTGGCCTCCTCCTTGAAGGCCGCCGCACCTTCTGAAATCAACTATCCCCACTTGGCCCAGCTTCTCCATTCCCTCAAGCAGGGTTCCGCTCTGCCCAAAAAGCAGTTGGAAATTGAGGTCCGAAGACTGGCGGAAGATTTCCGAAAAGGACACCTCGCCCAGCTCGACAAGAAGGGCAAGATGGAATTTAACCGGCGCACTCAGGCCTTTGTCACCGATCAAATGGATTTGGGCGAATTCCTGAAATATCTTGTTGAGGCAGGAAGGCCCCTCGGTCTCAAACCCAAATTGAGTCCCCAAATGCAAGCCTTGATCGGCCAAGTCGAAACCCTTTCGACGATCAGGGGCACAAAACTTTTTGACGAGCTAAAGACCTTTCTCTCAGAGGCTGACCAGTCCCTCATCAAAACACCGGAGGAGCGCTCGCTCGCCCTCAAATACCAAAAACTCCGCTTCCTCAAGGATCTCGTCCGTCTCGAACTCGATCGAGACCGGCTCGACGCCTATCAAAAAGCCCCGGATTCCTACCTCGAACTCCTGGGTGATCCTTCTAACCGGGAAGCGGTCCGGCCGGCGCTTGAATTTTACCGGATTGTCCTCGAAAGGGACCGGGTGTTTCACGAAAATCTCGAAAAACTTCTCAAGAAAACGAAAAGCCAAACAGCGATTGTCCTTGCCGGAGGGTTTCACTCAACAGGGTTTGAGAAAAGTTTGAAGGAAGCGGGCTATTCTTACGCCGTCGTCACGCCCAGGATCCGTTCGCTCGAAGGAAAAGAGCGTTACGAGGCCGTGATGAAAGGCGATCTTTCCTACAAGCGATATCTCAAGACGACCTTTTACGACGCCTTCGTGAGACATTCGACGGAGCGACTCGTCGCAGGGCTCAATCAGCCGGACTTCAAACAGAATCTCAAACTCTGGCGTGACGAGGTGATTCGCAAGCTCGCCGACGAAGGCCGCACCGGTGAGGCCGGCGAATACACTCGTTACATTGATCTCCTTTTAAAAATTTACCACGGCAAATTCGGCGCCGACGGCGCCTCTAGATCGAGGGAGGAAATCCAAAAAGAGCTGGAAAAGGCCCTCGAGAGCTCCGCCGAGGAGGCCGTCAATTCCCTCTGGGGAAAATTTCAAATCCAATTTAATTCCTTCGTCTCCGGCCTCCGGCAATTGGCGGACCGAAAAGAATTCACGGTCGAAAACGTCTCCCGCCTCTTGGGCGAAACCCCTCAACCAAAACCCGCCGCCCTCATGCACCTGGCCGGCGCTTCGCTTTTTCCAACCTCACGACCCCGAGCCGAAATCCTGGATTTCCTCCGAACCAGAGCCCTTCCTTCTCGCCCGCTACGATCCGAATTTGAAGTGCTGGCCAAACCCGGCGCTGTTCGAGAAACGCTTGAGGAACTTGCGGGGAGAGTTCCGGCGGGTCTCCTGGCGGGACGGCCGGAAGTCCGCGCTCTTGCGAAGTCGATCGAGCAAGTCACTCAAAAATCGGCCAGCCCGGAAACAAAGTCTCCGCCGGAAGGGATGATTAGAAATGAACTCCGGGCCAAAATCGGGGGCATTGCGGCCTCGCTTCCCGAATCGATCCGGGCGGAATTGCGGGACCAGTCTCCGGAAAGTGCCGTCGCCTCCGCCGTCCTTGAACAATTAAGGGGCTCTGTCCCCTTTTCTCCAGAAAAACCCGTCGTCTCCGCCCGCGCCGAGGTGCGGAAGACGCAGGAGGTTTTGGGGAAAACTTATGAGAAGGGTTTTCGGGGGAGCCGGTTTGAGGATCGAAACGGAGATGCACGAAGAGAAGCTTTAATAAAGCAAGAGAGGAAAGAACGCCCAGTGGCGTTTGATTCAGAGATGGCCGAAGCTCAGCAATCAGGTAGAGGTATCCTTCAGATCCTTACAAAAGGAGATCTGCTCGAGGACAATTCGGGGACCTATTGGCGCTTTGACGGACAGTTTATCGTCGCTCTAGATGATGAGGGTCAGGATGCCGGAAGCGTTCATGTAGTCTACGAAATTACAAAAGGGAACAGAGTGTTTTCCCCATCTACCGAGGCAATAATGACAGCGGCAAATTCCCAACTTTTAAAGGCAAATGCCAAGTCCATGCTCCGCGCCGAGGTGCGGGGGTTCGCTACTACGATGAAGTACCGTGGCAGGGATGTCAGCGTAACAATTGGCGACGATCTACTTACGTTTGAAATCCAGGGGCAAGATGAGCTGGGGAAAGGGATCCTCAGAGAGGTGCCGGGCACTATTTCTGTGGACGGAACCGGCAAGGTGACCCTGAAAAAGAATGGCCTCGAGATTCAATTAGAAGAAACTGAGGCTTTGGCTGTGTATGAGTTATTCCGCCTCAGTAAGGCGTTCTGGGGCTCAAGTCATCATGTTCTGAAAGCCCTTGCAGATAAGCTATGGAGCACATTCCTGACCGAAGTACCATCCAAAGCTACTTATCAGGAAACGCCGGTCCCTGCGGTGCGTGTGACATGGAAGGTCAACCCCAGGACTGCTGAAGTCTCTGATTTACATTGGCAGGATATCACGTTAAGTAAGCCAACCGTATCCACTACGGGCCCCCGTTTTTATCACAAAATTATCAAAACCGACTTTAAGGTCCCGACC
Source organism: Candidatus Omnitrophota bacterium (assembly GCA_016179745.1). Taxonomy (GTDB): domain Bacteria; phylum Omnitrophota; class Omnitrophia; order Omnitrophales; family JACQLI01; genus JACPCP01. The sequence goes on along the minus strand of JACPCP010000018.1, from coordinate 60,757 downwards.
CAAGCACCCGACATTCCTCCGGCCCCTTCAGCCGGAACTCTGCAGCGCGCCCAAGTCGATCCGGTTATCCCATTTTTGAAATTCCTGAGAGGAAAACGGCCGGAGGTGAGCGATCCAGAGGGGCATCTCCTTGACCTCGCGGCCCAAGAAGTGTTGTTGGCCTATCAGAGCGGGGCCGTAATGTCTCAAAAGAACGAAGAGGGCGGGTTTAAATTCACGGTCACGGATTCCGGACTTGCCGGCCAGCTCCGCAAGGCTTTTGAAGAATTAAACGGGGTGAAAACCGGCGAGGAAAAAGTTGTTCTGAAAAAGGATGAAGGCGAAGAGGAGGTTCCGGTCGACGCTAACCTAATTACCCGCATCTTCGAAGGGTGGGTTTTCTTCAAAGAAGAGCCCGCCACTCAACCCCAGAAAACTGAACTGCAAAAATTGGCTCTGGAGATTGCCCAGGCAATCGTAGGAGACCCAACAAAAATAGAACTGTTGATGCTGCAAGCCTATGAAGCCGAGCCAGACACCCGTATACGTAATTTCGCCATCAGGCGTGTGCGAGGCACGGATGACTACGATCGGATTGAGGCCGTCCCGCTCGGAGGCAGCTTCTACGGTCATCCTTTCCTTCGCAACGGGGTCCCTGCAAATGTCAGCTTGCCCGGTCTGATAGAAAAAGAGATTGGCCGGATATTCGGTGAAGAAATTGCGCGCCGCCGCTCCGAGGCGCGGTCTGCTTCGCTCGAAGAGCTTCAGAGAACCGAGGTGAGAAGCTCCGAGGATCCGGAAGGCCTTTGCGTCACGGGGGATACGAGACTGCCGGTGATACGCAACACCAACCCCGTCATTCTGAGCCCGCCACGCCTTTTGGCGGGCGAAGAATCTCAGGGTTTGAGATCCTTCGCCCCGCTTCGCGGGACTCAGGATGACACGCGTCGGGGACGTCAGGATAACGAAAGGCTTGAAGAAATCCCCATTACCGAAGTCAGGCCCGGAGACCGGGTTCTTTCCTTAAATGAAGAAACCGGGAAGATTGAGCCACGGAGAATTAATGCCCTGCTTGATATGGGAGTGAAGCCTGTCTACCGCTTGACGACCGCCTCCGGGAGATCGATCAAGACCACGGCGAATCATCCGTATCTCGTCAAGTCTCCGCCACACAGCTTGGCGGATCCGTCACGCAGTGTGGCGGAAAAAGGCAAAAGTCAAAAGGCAAAAGAAGGAAACTGGATCAAGGTGAAGGAGTTGAGGGTTGGCGATGAGATCGGGGTGCCGCTATCGGTAGACTTTACCTCGGTGGTCAATTCCCGTGATGTAGAAAATATTCTTGTCCCGGAAAAACTTCATCCGAATGTCTCCAAAGCGGAACCGGTGGGTCGCAGGGGGCAGGTTCACAAGGAGCTTGGCAAATTTCATGGGGTCGGAGGCCGAGAGAAAATAAGCAAGCTTTTTTCTAATCGGGTGCGACAGGGAATCGGGAAATCTCGCCAGGTCCTCCTCCGCCTGGCGAGTCAAGATAAACTGATAGATCACACAGTGAGACGGGAGAATCGGCCAGCGGCTATGTCCCGCAGTGCCCGTTCGTATTCGCGGCGGACGGCCGACTTGGACTCCTCTTTGAGCGGCCAGCGGCCTTCGATCTCGTCAATGAGGCCACCGACGGGATTTGTTGAACAGTACTCTTTGTCAGACAAAGTTTTGGAGAGTACGTTATCAATCCGGCAAAGGAGCTCCCAAAAAGCAAACATATCGAAGAGAAACCAACGGGGTCTTTTCTCCGAATCAAAGGCGACGGCGGCCCGGAACCTGTCCGGCAAGGAAATTCCTCCCGCCCGGGAGGCAAATTTTGAGAAGTGGCCAACGTCAGGCTTTGTGGGGACCAGCGGTTTTGTTTTTCTAAGGCTGCGTGCTTTGTTCCCGTTCTTCCTCATGCGTAATTCCTTTCCGTCACTGGAAAAAGTGTATCACCTGACTCCGGGCTTGTCGAGAAATGTTGGGGCCTGGATCAAGGTGAAGGAGTTAAGGGTCGGCAATGAGATCGGGGTGCCGGCGGGTTTACCCCGGCCAGGTGCCGGTCCCGTGCGGCTCAATCAGATGGAGTTTTCCGGAGAGATTCCGCCGGCGGTTCTCTTCAAAGAAACCGACCGTGCGCTCGATAATCTTGGATCTCGTCATCCTTTCAACATAGACCAGGACAACCCCGTGCGAACGGAGGATATCGAATCGGGCCACATTTCCAAAGTCGAAGTCGTAGCTGAGGACGGCCATGGAATGCCGCTGGGCGTATTCATAAATATCCTTATCGGGGGCGCCGGCCATGCCCTTTTCAAAGACGCGGATGACCTCGAACCCCGCCTCTCTCAAAGCCAGAACCACATCGGTGTGGACACAGTGGTCGGCAAGAATCTTCACAGAGAAAGAGACGCGCTATGTGAGGTTTGTTACTTTGGCGGGATGCTCAGCCAGATCACTCGCAAATTCGATCGCCTGGGAAACGTCCTGCTTGGTGACCCCAGGATACTGCTCGGGGATTTCGTCCACCGTGTAGCCCGCCGCCAGGAGATTCAAGACGTCTCCAACCGTAATTCGGGTCCCCTTGATACAAGGCTTCCCGAAGCGAACGGCCGGATCAATTACAATGCGGTTGAAACCGTTTCGTCGTTTCATGCGGCAAAGTATACCACAACTGCCTGGAGAGGACTACTCAGCCTCCCTTCTGCCTACGCCCAAGCCGCTCCGCAGGAAAAGGGAACAGGCAACGCAACGTTGGGAGTAGTGTTGCCTATCCCCTTTTCCAACCCGGCTTCTGATCTCCTCTGGGACCGGATTGTCTCGATCGACTATGTGGGCTTGGAGCATGTCTACGATATCGAAGTCCAGGGCACCCACAACTTCATCGGCAACGGCATTTTTGCGCATAATACGGCGATTTCCGGTTCCCCTGCCGGCACTGAGATGGCCATGGAACAACCCTCGTCATTGCAAGGCCCGGACCGATTTTTGGGCGGGGGCAAGGCGATCTCGGGCCCTTCGGTTTGGCAAAAAGTGGTCGGCGTCGGCCTTGCTGCTCTTATTCTGGGAAGTTCTTTGAATCCCGTCCGAGGTTCGCCGGAAGAGACTCACCAGGATAAGTTTAACCAGGTTGCCAACGCTAGGGAACCGAAAGACATCGAGGTTCTGCTCAATGACCCGGATTCCGCCATCCGGAAAGCAGCCCACCAGATGCACCGGTACCTCCGTAAGCTCCAACAACTGGAAAACAAAATCCAAGAAGCGAAAAAAACCACGAAAGAGGAAAAAAAATCGCTTCTCCGCCAAGTGCAAGAAGGCAAGATTACCTCCCGCCGGGACCTCCGGTTAGCCACGAGACACCTTAAGCAGGAAAAGGTCCAAAAGCCCCCGGCTATTGAGGGAACGGCCCCGGAAAAATCAGAGCCGCACCAACCGGCGCCCCAAGCTCGCAAAGACCTGACGTCTAGAGCACAAGCGTCGGCAGGAAAAGGGGCCTCCGGAACACGTGTCGCGCCCCCGTCTTCCCAATCCAAAGAGGAGCCGCAGCCAGTCAGCACCCTGAAACCGCCGGATCAAACGCCGGAGGTGCTGCCCGGAGGTGACTGGCCGGGTGAGAAACGCATAGAGGAGCCTCCCCCGCTAACACCGGAAGAACCTGAGGCGAGCCCGGAAGTAGTCCTCGCGTTTGCGAAGGATGTGGCACATAGGTTGTCTCGTTTCTTCCCCTGGATTCCATCGAACGACCGCAGCCGCCTCGTCCCACTTGCGAAAGAGCTGGATCGGATCATGGCGAGCCTAAAAGAAAGTTATGAAAATAGAGAACGCTCTTGGGGGGAAGAAAATATCCGTGCCCTCCTCCGGGAAGCCCAGGAGCTGTTAACTCTACTTGAGCCTGCATTAAGGCCTATCTACCAATCCGGCAAAAAGGTTGATTGGCCTGTGTTTCAGCGGAAAAAACTGGATTTGAAAGGACCTGACGGTCCCTTTATTCGTTTTCCAGATACTCCCCCCAAGAATCCGTTTGATGAAATTCAAAAGATGCTATCTCAGGTAACAGCCCCCAATCCCTCCGATGCTCCCTCCGGTGCAGAAGGCGCGCCTAAATATTCTCAGCTTGATATTTTGGGAGAAAAACGGCCCGCCGAGTCCCAGGAGGAACGGCTTTTCCGGGAGATGAAGGAGTTACAACGGCGCATCTTGGAATTGCGCTCGAAGTTGTACCCCGCCATCGGTGCGTTGTGGAACCTAGAAGGGATGGACGACGTGCTGGACAGTGTGCTGGAGGAGCTAAAGATTCTCGATTTGGACGATAACACGATCGATCGGTTATTAAAACAGCTGGACCAGCTTAGAGAAAAGCTAAATCGCCTGGAAGAGCTCATGAAAAAACTACCCAAGAGGGAAGTCGTGCGACGCCCTAAGCGGGAACCTGACCAGCTTCGCCAGCTTCGCGAGCTTCGCGAGCGGACATCTACGGAAAGGAAAGTTGAGATTGTGATTTCTCTTACTGAGCTTATTAAGATAATCGAAGACGCGGTTAACAAGCTTGAAGAAGAGATAAATCAGATGCTCACTGAAGGAGAGGGAACGCCGGAATGGATGTTGGATACGGCGAGGGAGCTGCGGGAGAAGGCCGGAGATTCAATGCCGCCTGATCATTCGGGCCGGGGTCAACCAGGAAGCGGAGTTGAAACGCCTGGAGGCGAACCTAAAGAGACCTCACTTCATGACGCTGGAGCCCCGGCGATTACGCAGATTCCTCAGGGTAAATCCTCAGAGATTACGCAACCCCCTCAGGGCGAAGTGGTCATGATGCTCGAGACAAGCCGCTATGGGGATCCCTTTGCGCTCATGAGTTTTCTCAGAAACGGGGTTCTTTTGCTTGCAGGATTCGCCGGCTTTATTCTTCTCGAACTTTTCACAGCGCTGACCGTCCCCGTGGCCCGCCTCTTCCGCCGACCCAAAAGGCTTCCCAGTCCCTGGATCATCAACCAAACCGTGGCACCTTTACCGCCGGAACCAGCCTCCCCGGTTTCCCCCGCTGAGCAGGAGGTCCCTATCTTGATTCCCCCGCCTTCAGTAAAAATCCAAGCAATCACTGATTTCTTTGGGTATCTCAGCGAACTTTTGGAGGAGGTCAAGAGCACAGCCCATCCTCAGGATGAGTTTGACAAGTTCATTGATATCTTCCTGAGCGCAACGGGGCCTTATGACCCTCGAGAACGAACCCTCGTTCCAATCACGATCGAACGCTGGCGCGACGATTCGGAAAGCTACACAGAGGGACCTTTGGCGATCCGGTTTGCTCGCTCGGGGAGACAATACACCGATTGGGAAAAGCGGGTGATCCAAAAATTTGAATTCATTCAACAGTTGAACCGTGAAGCCGTTAACGCCCTCGCGGCAAGCCGCACTGATTTGGAGACCCTGCGTCAGCTCTATGTCAAAACTCACCAAAAACTCTCTCTAAGCGGCTTCGAAGCCGATTCGATTGTCCAAGAGGCCGTGGATTATGAAAAGTGGACCGAGGCCGAAATCGAATTTGAGTCAATGCTTGAGGCCCTGATCGAAGAACGCCTTCGAGGCGCCTCCAAGTTCAAAGAGAAAGAAAAGTTTCTCGGTCAGGTAAATGAAATCCGAACCCATCTTGCTAAATTCAGAGCCGAGAGGAAAGTCTTCTGGCTTTATATCCCGTTTTTGTCCGATCGGCTTGCACGCTCCCAGCCCTCCCTCGCCCAGCCCATCAAAGAGATCCTCGATCAGGCCGAAACACTCGAATCTCCCCCCCGCTCCGAGGTGCGGCAGAGGAAGCCAAACGAAATCCTGCGCGATATCCAACGCTATTTCCGTGTGTTGGTCCTTGAGAAGGGGGGTCCGGCTTTTGCCACAATTCAGAGAAAGGAAAAATTCGCAATAGATGATCTAAAAAAGTTGGCGGACCGAATTGAAAGCGACCTCCTCGAAGAAGAGAAAGAGGACTGGAGAAAGCGGCTCAAGCTTGCAAAGATTATTCAGGAAATGAGAGGTATCCAAGAAACGCTCTCCGGCAAACGGGTAGACTCAGGAACTCGTAAAGAACGTGCGGCGTTTGGTGCGTTCCTTTATCGTCTCTATTTGAATATTGAAGAGGAACTCGACGGCACCGATGAAACTCTTAAGGGTCTGAGGGAGATCGCCGAGGAGCTTAACCGGAGACGCCAAGAAGAGGTACGAAAATGGGAGGGAGGCGAAACCCTGGTCGATCAATTTCGTGCTGCGGCCCGGACCTTTACCGGGAAGACGCTGCCGCTTCAAAGACTAGATGATATTAAAACCGACGTCCCGGTTTTCTTAATCAATTCGTCCGATGGCCATATCACTGTTATCAAAAATCCCGTGTTCTGGAACCCCCTCTTCGAGGGAGGAGACCCCGAAGTGAATCCACTTGAGGAAATCAGCCGTTCTCTCCAGCGGGTCTTGAGTCGGCCAGGGAATGGGCAAGTCGCGAAATTCCTTGAAACGTCCGGGGGGCCAAAACTTTTTGAGTCTCTTTTCCACAACGAGGCCGTGGCCGATCTGATCTTCAAAATGCAGCACCGGCTTTATGAAGAACTGAACTTCCGCCTCCGTGAGGAGATTGAAGAGTATCTCAGCGATATGCTGCGTCTCATCGACGGGGGCGAAGACTCTCCTGCTTCACTCACTAGGGAGGACTTGTACAAACGGGCAAGTGAGAAGGATCTCCTAGACGAATACAGAGGTAAATACGCTTGGCTGGCACGTATTTATAAGATAGATGTGGATCCCAAACATAAGATTTCCGTGATTCACAAGATTGAATCGGAAAGCGTCCCTATTCAGGTCCGAACCAAAGAAAAGCAGGCGGCTCAAGCAGATGCGTTGGTGCTCGATCCTGTGCTTTACGAAATCGGCCGGGGGAGGGAGGATCCTTTAGCTTCCGTAGCTGGCAGGCGGTTCCCGCGGGAGAAAGTCATCTTCGCCCAATGGAAAGGGCACTTCTTTATGTTTTATACTTCCCGCTCCCACACACCGGCCGGCGCAAGTGTCCGGACGTGGCGAAATGCGGCGGCCTATAATCCCTTTCTCGGCTGGATCGTCAAGTCGAAGCCCGAAAATATCGATGATCTTCCTCCCCGGCTTTCTCTCTTGCTCGACAACGCCCTCTCCGAGCTTGAAATCAGCACCGACCGAAAAGCCTTTGTTGAACGGGCCGAGGAGCTCGGCCTCTCCTTCCGCTCCGAAGTGCGGAAGCGGAGTAAGCTAAAGAGAGAGGGAGAGAAAATCCGAGCGCTGCAGCAGAGTCGGGCCAAGGCCAAAGAAGCGATGACGCACCCCGGCCCGGAGAAAGTTCAATCCAAAAAACGATTCTTGGGGACAGGAGTCGGGCTTTTGACAGCAACGGTCCTCATCTTGACGAGCCTTGCGCTATCGCCCAAAGATCTTCCTCGTGCGCCTCCAGCAAGCCCTTCCCCGGTTTCTACCGAGTCGGCGGCCCCGGTCAAAAAGACCGGGCCCATCCCCTTCGCCGCTGAGCCCACCCCCTCTCCCTGGAATCAGGAACGGGTTCGAACCAAAACCATTGATCTGGCTGAAGACCTCAGACGGGACCTTGGCAGTAATCATCCGCTGGCGCCTTACGTCCGCTGGCTCCTTCAGGAAATGAGAGATGCGCGCCGCTCGGTTCCACTCTTTGTCCGCGCCGGCGAGGGAAATGTCATGTCTGTTGAGATTCGGAAGGGAAGAAAGAGCTTTGTCATCAATGAAGGGGTGTGGCCAAAGATTCTCCAGGCAGCCGGAGAGGGCCCGGAAGCAAAGGTTTTTCTCGAATCCTACCTCCTCAAGGAGGCGGCCGTGGCTCGTGCCATCGAGACACTCGATCCAAAGTACAGAGCTTTTCGAGAACATCTGGTTGACGAATTAAGCCGGTACCGGGAAGCGCTGCAAGACCCGTCGCTCCTTGAATCTCTCCGCAAGAATCCAAAGATCATGGAGATCGCACGATACCTTGTAGCCATCCAGACTCATTATGAATTTGTCAGCTACGAACCTTATTTTGTCCATCTCATCCGTCATGAGCCGCTCTTAATGGCCTTTCAAGATCGTGTGGCCCGGATGCCGAAGGGCCAGCGAGACCGGATTGAATCTTCATTCATTTTCACGCTTGAGCTTCTCGATCTTTACCGGCGCGATCCGTCGGGTGGCGCTTTCGTGAAACCAAGGATCTACGGAGTCCATCTGCGCTATTTGACTGACATGAAAGAACGAAGTGAGCCATTCGCGCTCGCTCTCAAGCTTCTCCGGGACCAGGGGGACGAACGGGATTTTCTCCTGAACCCCCGCTATTTCGACCCAGACCTCGTCTCAGAAATTTCTCAGTCAGACTTTCCCAGGGTGGATTTCAAACCCCAATCGACCTCCGCCACCGTCGCCGTTCAATCCAAACCCCGCGCCGAGGTGCGGGGAGAAAAGCAGGGGGGGCCTGAAGATCCAGTCATCAAGGGAGAACGTTGGCTTCCAAAGGAATATAAAGAAGACGTCCGCCGGGCACTCTCCTGGGTTTCCGCTAAAGAGCGCGGGAAACTCAAAATAAATTTTTATCCCGGCTGGCACCCCAAGGGTTTGCTTATATTTTTTTGGCATGCCATAGGAGGGAGAGGGGGTTTCTACACAGCGGATGTGATCATTTTTCCAGGAAGGAAAGTATTTTTGGGTACGTTCGTCCACGAACTCTTTCACGCCTTAACGTTCCGCACCGAAAAAGAAAATTTGGTCAAGGAATTGGCCGAAGGGATTTTCGATGAGAAAGGCGGGATGATCGAAGGTCTCAAACTTCCGTCCCTGTATGCGATGAAAAATCCCGATGAATACGGAGCCGAGTTCACCCGATACCTGGTCATGAAAAATACAGGCTACCCCGTCATAAATGAAGAAGGGGTCATTCGCCAAGAGCAAGCCGCTCTGATTGCGACCCGGATCTTTGAGGTTCCGGGCGGTGCCGGCCAGATGAAGTTTGCCGGCGGCGGAGCGGACAATGTTGACGTCAAGCATGCCTTCATCGCTTCTTTTCTTTTACACGCTGGTTTGTGGTCTTATCTTGCCGGGAATTTTCCGCTTTTTGCAGCCACATTGTTTATTTCGCTTGTGTGGAGTTCTCTATGGATCGACGGGGAGCAATGGCTGTGGTATTTACCGGAAGCCAAATGGGTTGGGGTTTTTGACCTCCGAATTCCCTTGTCGCCTCTCTTGCTGCCCCTCGCCCTCCCTTTTTTGCTTGCAGCGGGGTTGATCGGACGCCTCTATTTCAAAATCAAGGGGAAGAAGCCCGATCTGAAGACGAGCAAAAAGGGGTATCGACTCGGACAGGCTTTGGGGCGGGCAAAAAACCCCATCGAGATTTTTATGACCATCGCCATTCTGGCTTTTCTGGTTGACCTAATGAAGACGGTCCATTCGATAATGCCCCCCCGGTTCCAACAGAGGGCCGGGATTTTTGTTGAGGAACCCCTTCATGTAACCTTAAGGCCCCCAGGACCCGGGCAAGACCCTGAAGATATGGAAGCCAAAGAAGAGATTGTGATTCCTTCGCCCTATCAATACCTCGTCAGCAATGAATACCGGCTCAATATTGATGACATAGACCCCGACGAAATCACCCAAGCGGAGCAATTTATTGCTATGTTTTATCTCCCACGAGAAATGGAAAGGATTCAGCCTCGGGATTACGAAGCGATTGAAATCGAAGTGCTCAAATCGGACGAGGGAAATTTGGGGATTGATTTTGGTTTCCGGGGCTTAATGCATCCCAGCGATGCGGTTAAAGTTTTGGTTACGAACAAAACAAAAAAAATTCGGATCCCAACCGAAAAAATAGGTTATCAGCGATCCTCCTTAAGTCACATCTATATTTGGATGGGGAGAAAACACTGGTATCTTGGCGAGTTAAATCCGAGGAGTTTAGACATGCGGTTTGGCCGGCTCCGGCTGATTCCTAGAAAAGAAATTGGGGCACCCGTCGAGAAGCCAGGGACGGATCCGGCCCCGGGCCAAGCTACCCCTTCTCCCCGCTCCGAGGTGCGGGAAATTGGAGAGGAAAAGCCGACGACCGCGCCAGCCATTGGCGCGGAAGCGGAAAGTCGGCGTACCATTTCCGAAAGTGCCGGGTTTGACGTCCGCTCCGAGGTGCGGGCGGGAACGAAAGGGATGACGCCGGAAGAGAATCTCATTTATGAAAAGGCAAGGAAGGATATCTTGGAAGCTCAGGTTTCTATGTTGGGCTTCGTTTTGACCAAATTGGCTCAGCTTCACGGAGATCAGTTCCCAAAGGTAACTGACGGCCGAATTAGAGCAGGGTTGATTAGGGGGGTTGAATCGGCGAAAGAAAACTACCTTAACGGGTTGGGGAACGCTGTCTCAGATGACACGAAGGGTCGGTTAGAAAGACTTTATCAGTTCCATTTTGAGACACTGACCGTTTTCGATAGAGAAGCCCACTTGGTTTATGGCGATTCATCCGTTGGAAGGTTGTTTGTCCTTTCCTTTCGAATCGATGACGACCAGTATGAGGAACGCGGCCTGCAACCTATTGCCGGGGCAACCGGTAGGCTTCAGTACGATGGGGTCTCATTTTCTCTCTACACTCGAATTTCTGAATACGGTCTCGCTTATTTCAAAATAGAAGAGGCCGCCCAAAAACGCTCCTTGGAGTCACCCGAGGGCCGCTATCAAGCCTATTTCGTCGAGTGGACCGACCAACTCCGTTCGCTGCCATCCGGGGCTCACAATTTAGTCTTTGAGGGAGCCGCCATTGCGATTTTGGATCGTGACTCCAAAGTCCTAAGCGAAGCTCTGACAGATCTGAAACAAAAGCACAGCCTCAGGGGTGTTGTGGTAGGGGGGAAGGAAGATTCTGACTTAGATTGGTTGGATCCTGAAATGACAGTTTTACCGGAAAAGGCCTGGGACCGTGTCCAATCAGAATGGGATGTGTCATCGCCTTATTCGGAGCAAACCAAGAAAGCATTCAAGACCTTGGTCGGAAAATTATCGGCAGATAAAAGAATTACCCTGCTGTTACTTACCACTCCCGTAGAAAGTGGACCGAATCTTATGCCAGCAATAACCTTCCACGTCATTCTGATTCCACGCAGCGACAAGGAAGAGAAATGGCTCCACGATCTTCGTGAAGGGATTAAGAAGAGAGGGGCCCCTCTTTCAGAATGGTTCGGAGCGATGCATCCTCACCCTTACGTTAAATACCGGGAGGTAACCATTCCTCGCACGGGGTTTCTTAAGGCCGTCCTCCTTTCATTTATTGTCCCCGCCAATGAACCTGCGAAGGCAGAACAGATGCGATTACGGGTTGAGGCCTCTCTTGCCAATGGCGGCTCGGGCGCAACCTTATCCTTAAGCTCCAACCCTTGGGGGGAAGGACACTTGGTGGTGAAGAGGGAAAAAGGCCCCGAGGGCGCGGAGAGACTCAAAAAGGAGATCGCTTGGCGCGGGGGCCTTCCTCCCAGTTTGAAGGGATTATTCCCGACCGTGTTTTCAGTTTCCGAGTCTCCTTCCTCAGGGACGCAAATTGTCGAAGAGATGATTTCTGCACAGCCCGTAGCGGAACTATTAGAAGGGGGCAAGATTTCATCCCAGGAAGCTTTAGGTTTCTGGCGCAAAGGGTTTGGCCCTTGGGCGAAAAACTTTCAAGGGGATAAAAGGGTGGTGCCTACCAATTGGGCCAAAAAAGCCGGCTTGGTCAAAGTCAGGCGGCGTTTGAAATATCTGATGGAAAAATACTCTGCAGAATTTTCTCCTCTAATTCAACCAGACAAAATTCAACTCGAAGGATCGAACTACCTTAATGGTGAAATAATCCTGAATCGGATTGAGACTTTGATGGGTCTTGACACCGAAGGATTATTAACTCCCCCTGCCCTTACACTGGCTCATCTGGATCTCCACCTCCGGAATATTTTGGCGAAGGGCACATTGCCAGAGGGCGAGGTGAAACTTGTCGATGCTCGGGGCGATGACGTCGGTGACCTCCTTTATGACTTTGTGAAGTTGGTTCACGGAATGGAGTTTGAGTATATCAGCAAAGAATTGCTGGGAGTTGATTCGGAATTACACTTTCGTGTTTCCGTTAATGAACCAGTCCGTGATCGGGCCTATGGCGAGCTCTTGGATGAGATCGACACGATGGTTCGGGAGCATTCGGACACTTTTGGTTCCCAAGGAATTTTCGGCCCTTCCTGGAATCTCCGTTTTTGGTATTTGTATGCGACGCTCTTTGCCGGGCTTCCGAAGTTTTTTGCGGATAAAGGGAAATTTGAAGCGGCCCGAACTTTCTATCGGCTGGGGATCGTTTACCTCAATCGATTTGCCAAGCTTTACGCAAAGGAATTGGTTCGGAAAGGCGTTGCTCAAGCCACGGACCCCGTCAAGGATTTGCCTGACGAGTCTTTCGAACTGGGTCCCATCGCGTCCCAGATTCTCACTTACCAGAAGGTTCACGATGCTTCCCGCCGCTCCGAGGCGCGGTCTGCTTCGCTCGAAGAGCTTCGCAGAACCGATGTGAGAAGTTCTGAGGATCCGGCGGAAAGTCGGCGTACCATTTCCGAAAGTGCCGGGTTTGACGTCCGCTCCGAGGTGCGGAGCGATATGTCAAAGGCCCTCCGACCCGATCTTATCTTTCAGTCCTTGGGGCCGGGCCTACAAAGCCTCAATCCAAATATGCTGCCATTCCTGTTCGTCCCTCCAAATTCCGTGCAGGGCGAGAGGATGGAGGCAGTGCTTCAGCTCATTCGCGAGTTGCACATGTTTTATATTCACGCCAACCTGGTGGAAGATCGTTTAACGGGACAGGCGGTTATCCTGGCCGGAGAGGCCGGAACAGGGAAATCATCAACGACCAAGGAACTCATGGAGCTGCCTGAGAACAGGTTTAAGTTCATTGGAGAGGATTCTGTAATCGCTTTTTTTGATGACAAAGGGCAGCTCTATGTCGGGCCGGCAGATTATTGGAAACCGGATACCGTGTTTACTCACAGAACTCGGGACGGCCGGCAGCAGCCTTTTATTAGCGCAGACAAGGTCCAATATCGATTCTTCCGTGCCGGGGCCCTTATCTTCTTTGTCTCGTCAGCGGGTGAAGTCCAAACGTCCAGTGTGACCCAGGGTATCCTAAGCCGGCAATTTGTCAGGACTCTAACAGGGGAAGCCCCCCTCTCAAAAACCCCCCATCAGGACGCAACCAAGATTGCGAACGCCAGGTTATCCCAAGTTTCCGTGACTGTGCCCCAGACCGAAGTGGATCGTGATTACAAACGTGTTGCCGGTGAACTCGCAGCCTTAATCCCGACACAGATTCCGGAGCGTGCTGAAATGAGGACGGAGGAGAACGTTCCGAAAGAACCGCCGGGCATCACGAAAACCTTTGTCGAAACTGCCCGCGCCGAGGTGCGGACAGCGGCCGAATACCTGAAACAGATCGTCCGAGAATGGACCGAAGAAGGTCAGGCAGTCCACACTATTGATGATCTTTTCAACCGGTTCAATGAAGGAAAGAACCGCTGGAAGTTAACGGACCGGAAAGGGATGGAACTCGCACAAGAACGCACAAGATCCGAACATGTTCAGACGGCGGTCCAGGCCATCGACCATCTCGTGGCCGGGGATGTCGACGGTTTTATGGGATTGGACCCGCGGACCAATATCCATGAACCGAAATCCATTCAACAGCTCTCGGACAGAATAGGGGCCTTAAGCGACCGGGGCCTAGCGATTCTGATCCGAAGCGTCGCGCTCCACGATATTGGATATTCTCAGGAACTGCGGGGAGGCCCTCATCAAGAAGCCGGAGCAAGTCTGGCGCTGAGCCTTTTATGGGATCCGAAGGTGGATGAAATCGTAAGGCAAGCAACCGTGAAGGCCGTCCTCGGCCACTCCGACCTCTCGAGCCTCGTCAACAAAGCCCCCCCAGAATCGATCTACTTTTTACAGAACTCCGATGAAGTCCGCAATTGGGTCAATGAGCTCGTCGACAACGGTTATTTACTTGAAGGCGGTGTCAACCAATTCCTTCAAGAGTTAGAGACGATCTTCGTGGCTGTGGCTTTGGTTGACATCCACACCTCCGGCGACCGCCATTTGAGCGATCAAAGGGTGAAAGATATTTCCGGCAGGGCCGCTTTCCTCATCAACCCGAATGCGTTTCGAACACCTGATAACGTATCGGAAGCGCCTTTTGAGGAGTTTGACGAGGAGTATCGTCTGGTAGCCGCTATCGTTGAGCTTCTGAAAGCCAAACCTGCAGAATTCGATACCGCCAAAGAAAAGGCCCTTAAGATCCTGAAGGGTGAAGCAGCGGCTCCGGATTTGAGCCGGGAGGATGCCGCACTCTATCTTGAAAAGAGAAAGGAGTACAACTCTGCGTGGGGTGAAGGCCCGGAAAAGGGGAGACAAACTGTGTTTTACCGGACGAGGGATTCCCTTCTGAAACTGTTGAGGGACGAAGCCGAATTTAAGCGATTTCAAAAGGCTGCGACCCGTCTGGCTCAGAGCGCCAGACAGGAAGCGCTCGAAAAATTTTCCCGGGGTGAAGATCTGCCTTTTTCTCAACAAAGCAGGCGATTTTCAAAGCTGTCTCCTGGAAACATGGAAAATCGCCAAAGCGCTGCGTATGCAAAACAGCTTTTCGAAACCTTAAAACGATCCGGAGACCCGCTCGCAAACCGGAGCCGTGTATCGCTGGAAACTCTCTCCCAGGCTGTATCCGCCCTCGGCGAATCTCCCCGCGCCGAGGTGAGGCGTGTAAGCCCGGAGCAGCTTGATGAGTTCAAGAGGCAATACGAAAGTTTTCAGGGCTGGTCGGAACAGGCGATTGAGGCATTGAAGAGTGAGTTGGAGAAACATGCTGCAGGGGAATCGAAAGAGTTGACAGAAATTGCTGCTAAGACAACGCAGATCCTGCGGCTTCACGTGATCCAGAATTCTTTTGATGCCGTGATCACTCGTGCCGTCTTGCATCCTAGCGAAGGGTACAAAGGGGAGATCAAGCTTTCCGCCAGACTCCTTCCAGAAGCGAAGCTCCAGATTAGCCTTCAGGATAATGGAGTTGGGGTGAGCGGGGACATTCTACAGGAACTCTTTCAGACCTCGGAGGTGACGACAAAGGCGAGCTCTGAGATGCAGAAGTTGAAACAAGAAGGGATTCCCATTAAAGGAGGACTGGGTCGAAGTCTTTACCACGTGTCGAGAATCTTAGCTCGTATAAAGCACCCTGTTGTGATTACCGTGGACACAAAGAGTGCGGCAAGCGGGGAAAACGTCCTGAAAGTATATTCACTGCCCTATCGGAAGGCTGAAACGAAGCCGGGAGAAAGAAAAGAGATAGGAACACAAATCGAAATCTTAATTAATCTCCCCGACTTAAAGAAGAAGCCCGAGGCTCCATTGACACTCATTGACAGGGTTTGGCACTCCCGCGCCGAGTCTGCTCCGCCAGAGGCTCCGCAGGACTCGGCCTCTGCGAAGCCCAAAGGGCAAAGCAGGGCCGAGGCGCGCAACGAAGAAGAGATTCCAGCGTCACTCGATCAAAAGGTTCAGCAGCTTTACGAGGCCGTGAAGAAGGCGGTGGATCAAAAACGCTTCCTCGAAGCCTGGGGACATCTGATGGAACTGGACGGGCTTGAGGTGGAGGGGGCCGTCAGAGATCCAAAAACGCTTCTCGCCGGATTTGAATACTTCTTTGATCAATTTAATAGTGCCAAAGAAACCCAACCGGCCGCCACGGCAAAGCTCCTTAGTCAACGACCGAGCGAAGTCGAATTCACAAAGGCCTTTTTGAAACTCAATCCGTCTGATCCCAGCCACGAAAAAATACTCCGGGCCATCCAGAAATTATTTTCCGGTCAAAAAATGACACGGCCGTTTCAAGACATCCTGGAAATTACTGATGTCGATATCGAAACGGCGGAAGCGACCCTGAGGGGGATGAAGCTCTCCCTCGATCTCACTCAAACGATTCTTGAGGTTGTTACTGCAGACGCTCCCAACCAGGCGTTGGTCACAAAGATCGCCGAGATCAAGGACGCCGATGGGCTGAAGAAACTTCTCTCTTTTACCTTCCTCCTTCTCCCCGGCGCCGCTCGAGCGGTCCTGCAGGCCGCCTTTGATCCGGAGGAACCGATCCTCTCCTACGACCGCAAGAAAAAACTTCTCACCCTCCGCTCCGAGATTCGGACGAGCATTGGCCGATCGGAACAGCGCTCCAGCGCCGCCGCATTCCTCCCCGCCCCAACGGAGCGTGCTGAGGCGAGGAGCGTGGATCAGTCATTGATAAGATTAGGCGAGACAGGGTTGGTTCGGGACGCCGCTGCAAAGCAGTGGCTGCAGGGTGTGGGTAAATTGATGCGTAGGTCGGAGGACCCCTATCGGGAAGGGAAACTCCTCATTAAGGCAGCAAAAATGATACGAGATGCCGAGGATCCCACGCTCGACGGAAACCTTGCGCTTGAGTATCTCAATCAAGCTTACCAGTTGGTCCCAAAGATTGAGAAGCCGAAGGAAAGGCTCGACTACTTCTTTTTACTTTTCTCTGAGCTTGCACGGCACAAAGAGTTGCGGGACGAAGCCGTGATCATCAGTCTCGGAATTGACAAGCTCCTTAAGGAAGATAGCGATCCTAATTTTTACTTCCGAGTCTTGAACCGGCTTCGATATTACCAAATTCTGGTAAACCTCGGGAAATTCCAGGAAGCTTATGAAGTCCTTCGTGATGCCCGTCGCGTCATAAAAAGTAGCGATGAGGCCCTCGTTTTGATCACCGATGAAGACAAAAGGGAATTTGAGAAAAGGCGTACTACAAGTGCTCTGATCGATTTAGCGAAGACAGTGCAAGAAGTAAGGGACCCCACCCCGCAAACGCAGGAGCTTGCAGAGGAGGCCACGGAGCTTGCTTTTCAGAGCATCCAGCAAATCAAAGAACCCGATGACAAACTTTATCCGATCAAGAAAATTCTCGAAGTCCTCCCCCCGCAAGATTCGAGGCGGGCGGGACTTCTAAGAATCTCTGAAGAGATTATCCAGGAAATTCCACAGGAGGCTTCTTTTGAGAGGGGGAACCGGACCGTAATGGTTCTGAGGGGGGCCATTGAAACGCCCGACCTTCTCTCACCGAAAGACATAACCGAAATGGATCGATTAGTAAGAAATACGGTGTCATCGGTGCTTGAAGTTCTCGAGGTCTACCTGACGGCGGCAAAATCGAGATCCGGGACGCCGGAGGGCCGCCAACGTATCATCAAATTGCAGCAGGCTCTCCTTCAAACGTTCATGGGCTTGCTGGAACTTGGTGACGAGATAAAAAGATATCAAGAAGATCCAGATTTTTGGAAGAGAGTCGGCGAAAAAGCATTTGTTCAATCTCTCGATGAGCGTCTCAACCGGTTACCTCTCCGAGGGCTCACCAGCGGCCAGGAATTATTCCATCCTTCTTCCGATGATAAATACCCGAACTCGTATGTCGTGGAAGAATTCCTGGTGGCCCTCTTGGGTGTGATGACGGCCTCGCCTGAGAATCGTGAGCTCTTGGAAAAGTATCTCCCTCCGCTCTTAGCGGACATCGAGAAGCTGCAGATCAAAAACCGGGGAGTGCTTGATTTAACTAAGAAACAGAAGGATCGGGGACGAGGGCATCAGTTCGGCTTGTATGAGATGGCAAAAAAACTCATTCTCATGGCAAGTGGGATTCAGGATCACTCACTCGTTCCGCTTGGGCTTCAAATTCTCGAAACGGCTGAAAGGCTCATTCAAGCTCCGGGACGGAACCACGACCATTACAGTCAGGTCTCGCTTTACCTTGATGTGCTCAACGAGCGCTACCGCCTGTCCCGTCTCACCCCCTCTCTTCCCGACAGTGCAGAAAGCGACCGGGCCGGGCAAGTAGCCGATCTGGGAAATAAACGCCTCCTCCGTGCTGAGGCAAGGACGGAAGAGGCGAAGAGCTTGCGGCTTGGGGACTTTGAGAAGTTCTGGATGATGCGACTGCCCACGGCGGTTTCTTACCTTTTTGTGGGGGAAAAGGGCGGAAAAAAATTCGTCGTTAAAACTGCGGTAGGGGGCGCCAGCTATGAAATGTCAGCTGAGTTCAAAAATGGGATGGTGCAGGATGAGATAGCCAAACTTCGTGAGCTTGCCGCCGATGAAGAACTGGCCCCCCATCTGCCCCGCCTTGTCGGTTCCGGCGTCCTGACGGATCCAGAAGCTGCCCAGATCCAAAAAGCGGCCGCACGAACCGGGTGGGACACAGAACGTCCCTCTCCCAAGACCGGCCAGACCTACTTGATTGAGGAGATGATTGAAGGCGAAACGGCGGCTCACCGGATGAACCCCCGATTTCGTCCACGCCACGGACGGGATGAAAAAGATGTTTTAAGTGACGTTCTAAGAATCGCTCGGGCGCTTGAGCTCTTCCACCATAAAGGCGTATTTCACCGTGACCTCGGGGAGGAGGAAATCCACTTCCGTAAGGGCGGCGGCTTCCAATTCACGGACTGGGCCATTGCATCCACCCCCCAACATCGGGACATCGAAAAATATAAGGATACGATAAAAGATGACGAGGTATTCCGTTGGATTTGGGAACGCGGCCTCGAAAGAGAAGTTAAAGATATTGCCATGTTTCTTATCACGATGGAGGCTTATGTCAGCGCTCGGAACTTCCGTTCCCCGCTCAGGGGCTGGCTTCGGGAGCTTATTGACAGACTTAAGAAGGAAACCGCCCCTCGTTTTATCGGTCCGCTCTCTCCTTCAGTGGCAACCCTGGCGGGCGTGATCGCATTTCTTGAAGAAAACTCCAAACCCCGTGCTGAGATACGAAATCAGGAACTGGTTCAAAAACTGAGGGACGCATCCGCCCCCCAGGAAATAATGGCTCTCCTAGAGCAGGTCCGAACCATTTCGATCGATCCCCGGATCGAAGGTAGTCACCTCCTTTATCTTAAACTTCGGTCTGCTCTGACCTATTGGAAGCTCTACGGGAGACGGCGTTACGGAATGCCTGAAGAAATTAGTGAGAGGGCGGAGGAGGTCTTAACCTATTTTCGAAGCCAACTGAACAGTTTCTGGGACTCTCCGCAGACGAAGGCGGCCTTTCAATTCACTCCTGTCGGAGAACTTTCATCTGATAAAAGCCCGGCGCTTGAGAAGCAATTTCGTAGCAGGGTCGAGCAAGCGCTTCGACGATCCTATCTCATCCAGTCAACCCTTTGGGCCCTGTTCGGCGTTGTAATTCCTCTCCAGGAAGTTCGTGAAGTCTCAATCCGATTTCTAAATGCCGGCGGGAAAAAGCGTGTTTTTCGATTGGATATCCACGTGACAAATGGGGAAACGCCTTATTCCGTGGCCCTGAACTGGTTCCCCCGGAAAAGGGATGCGGGAACGGAGGTCGACCACCTCATTGAACTCTATGAACCGGAGGACCCCAGCGCCGAGACCCTGGGGACCTGGAGTCCAAGGTACGGGATGTGGACTGAACAATTGATTGATGAACCGAATTACCTTTCTCTAAGTAGCTATCTGGATCAAGTTAAGGAAACGGAACCAGAGAGAATCGAGGAGGAGGCCAGTCGTGTTACCCGGGAATCCTCGCATCGGCTCTTCCAGATTCTTAAAAAGACAAGGGGGCGGTGGACAATCCGCGATCCTAACTCCCTCAATCTCAAAGCCTCTTCCAAGACGGTGCGGGTTGTCGATGTGGGACTGCCGGTCTCCGGCAGGCGTTTCATATTTATCTTGATTAGACTGCGAAACCTTATCCTTACTTACCCTTCCGATTACTCAGATATCTTCGCCGGCCTGTATCAGGCCTACGGCGAGAAGGAAGGCCGGGATCTCCTTTCACGGACTCTCAAGAGACTCCATCGGGAGACCCGTCGCACTGATTTAGGTGAGTGGGAAAAAAATGAACGCAACGCGCTCCGTGCCGCGATTGAAACTGCATTGGGAGGAGTGCCCGGTCACCCTCCCATTTCTGAAAGTGCCAAGTCTGAGGCTTTCCAAACGGAGGCGCCCAGGGAGCGGGCGGAGGTGCGAGACGCCGCTCCCATAAGAAGGGAAGCGGCTGGAGAGTTTCAGATATTCCTCCCGGATTTGACGGCAGAGGAAATGGTCCGGCTTTACACGGAGAACGGGGATTTTGACCGGTTCGTCGACCGGCTGCAAAAACAATCGAAGAACCGAAAAGAAATCGTGCGGGACCAGGTTCGGAAGTCCCTTGTGAATCTTGCGGCTGAAATGATGAAACAGGAAACGCCCGAGGAAATGCTCAAGTGGCTTGATTCGGAAAGGTTTGGTCAAGCGGCGGAAGAGGCGGCGGCTATCCTAGCGGCAACTCTAAAAATAGACCCGGCCGTCATCGAGCCCGTCAGGATTAAAGATCTTTTCCGGGGGGTTGCCTCGAGGATTCTCATCCTCGGCGCCGCCACGGAGCGGGTCTCGACGGCAGAGGCCCTGAAATTTGGAGAGCGGGCCCGTTTCTCTGAAAACGCCCGGGCGATCTTCTTGGGACTCCAGCGCAATCCTGTTCTTTTTTCCTCGCTCGTGAATCGGGCGGCCCGGAGCAGCATCTTTGATCCAAGCTTCAGAATCCCGCCCTCAAGCGCTACGGTTCTGGACCTCGCCCTATCGAAACACCTTGCAGACCATGAGGCGATTCAAGAAATTCAGAATTTTGTGCGTGAGGCTGTGCGGTCAGAGGTGAGGGTCGGTATTGCCTTTGCGGGCGGCAAAGAGGCGCAAATCCCTTTTAGCAAGATTGCGGCCGCTGCCCCCGGCGTAGTTCCGCTGCCGTATCGAGAAAATGATCCTTTGAACCCGGGTCGAATCAGCCGAACGTCTCCTGATTTTAAAGACGCTGGCTTCTTCCTGTCGCCAGTCACCCCCCTGGACTTGACAAACGCCGGTAATTTCCACGGGTTTGGCGTCTTCGCCGAACCCTCCGTCATCGGTCTTTCCGGTTTGAGGGTACCTGATTTTATCCGGCTGATTGAAGCCGTTCACCGCTCGAAATTTCTCTGGGAGATGCTCGAAAAGGACCCCAGGAATCCCCTGGCATTCCGGCGGGTCACTCCGAGGGGGCTCGCTCAGATTGCGGAATTTTTTAACCGCCTCGCCCTCGACCCCGAGATCCGGGCCGCCCTCGCCCGCTCCGCCTAATTTCCGGAGAATAATTGGTTTGAAAGACGATTTCGATCGGTTGATGGGTCATTCCCGCCAATCTTTTAAGGAAATCGATCGTGACCCTTTCCCGCCCCGTTTCGACTCCTGAGATGTATTGTTGGCTCAGGCCCATCCATTGGGCCAATTCTTTTTGAGACAAGAGGGCGTTTTTCCGGCACTGCTTTATTTTCGAGACGAGCGTTCGGTCAAAATCGTCCAATTTGATTTTTCCCGGTTTTCTGATTTTCTCACCCCGTTCCCGAAGCTCTCTTGAGAGTCGGAGGCAGGTGGCCTTCCAAAAGGCGGCCTTCTCTCTTGTCCATTCGTCGGACAGGATTTCTCTCTCGATCGCCCGGTAGCGCCGGCAAAAGGCGGCTGGAGAAATGAGCCCAAAGACCTCGGCGGGCTCCGGAACACGGGAAAGGAGGGCCCCTGCCAATCTCGGGAAACGGGGATCATCTTCACGCTTCAAAATTTCTTTGATCTTCCCATAGGAGAGGTTAATGTCCCAATGCCAGTTCTGTCTCTTCATAAGCTGAGATAAACTCGATTCAGTTTGTGAATGACTTGGTCGTCCAGCTCTTTGAAAATGGTCTTCGTGTCACAGCCGGGGACCAATTCGAGCAACTCCATCACCGTTCTTTGCCGGGGAACGCCGAGATACCAGGCGGCCAGCCGCTCATAGGCCTCTCGGCTGAAATGTCTGGGGAACCAAATCGACAACGGCAGAACATTCGCTGATAAATAAAAAATATCGAAGAGGTCCTTTGCTTTTTGGCGTCCGCCCGCCAACACCTGGCCGGTCCGGGATCGGCCCGCAATCCATCCAATGACGGCCAAGATCTTTCGATAGTAGACATCCTCCGGAGAAGCGATTCCGTCGTCCCTTCTTGGCTGGATCAAGGCCGCAATGTCCTTCACAAAGTCAACCTTGAGAACAGCGTCCTTCCCCGTTTCAAACTCGTAAACCGCCATCGGCACATAAGTCCTCCGCTTTTCCTCTGCAATCAAATGGGAGGGGAAGCCGGTTTGGCTTTCAATCCAGGCTGCAATGTCCCGATGTAATTTTCCCGAATACCGCTGCGTGAAGAAATCGAGATCTTCAGAAATCCGGTGTCGATAGAGGAGGCTGATCGCGGTCCCTCCCACAAGGTAAACGTGCGGATATTTCCCGGCGACAAGATTTAGAATGGCCCGTTGGGCCCTGAGCAGGCTTTTATCTTTCATAAATTTACTAGCTGACTGTAGTAAGTTAGCTGAATCTTTAAGAGATGTCAATAAAATACAGGTAATAGCTAGTATTTATACCTGGGGGTCTTCAAGGGGTGAATCTTGAATTCAGCGGGCGGCGGTTTCGAGACCGAGGAGGCGGTCCAGGTCGATCCTCTCCTTGAAGGTTTCCCGAAGGCTCCCGAAGAGGCAGCGGTCCACATCGACATCTTCCATCTCGGGCAGGGTGCCAAGGACGGGGACGCCGCTCAAGTCGTGGACGGTCTTGGGGTTCGTGATCTCGGCCACGGAGAGATTCACCCGGGGCATCCGGTTAAAGATCACGCCGTGGATTTGAAATCCCCGGATCTGGGCGGCGTCGATTGTAAGAAGCGTGTGATTGATCGTCCCGAGCCCGCCCCGGGCCACGATCAAGATCGGAAGGCCGAATTCGTGGATGAGGTTGGCCACGAAGTAGCCTTTATGGATCGGGACCAGAAGCCCGCCGATGCCCTCGACAATGATGTAATCGTAATGGGTTTGGAGCTCCCGGAAGGCCCGTCGGATTTTCTCGATGGGGATTTCCCTTTTCTCGATGACGCTCGCCACACTCGGGGCTAGGGGATTTCGAAACCGGAAGGGATTGGTAAGGGCCGGGTATTCGTTTTCGGCCGCTTCAAAAAGATAAACGGCGTCCCCCGAGATAAGCCGCTTCCCCTCGCCGAAGCAGCCTGTGGCCACGGGCTTCATCACGCCGACCCGAAGCCCCCGCTCCTTCAAGACAAGCGCCAAGCCCGCTCCCACCACCGTCTTTCCGACGCCGGTGTCGGTCCCGGTAATGAAAATTCCCTTGGGGGTTCTCAACCTTTTCTTCCTCCCGTCACCGCTTGAATCGAATCATAAGTGCAATGGATCAGCTCTCTCAGTTGGGCCCGTGAAATCGCAAGGGGCGGCATCAAAACGATGACATTCCCGAGCGGCCGCAAAATCACGCCCCTGCGCCGGGCCTCCTGAATGACCCGGATCCCCGTCTTTTCCTTCAAAGGATACGGCTCCATCGCCCTCCGGTCCCTCACGAGCTCAATCCCGGCCATCAGGCCGATTTGCCGGATATCGCCCACGTGAGGAAGGTCCCGGAAGCGCAGAAGCCCTGTCTTTAAGTCATCGATCTTCGGCTTCAATTTCTCAAGAATTTTCTTTTCCCGGAAGAGCTTGAGATTCGCCAGGGCCGCCCGGCAGGCCAGGGGATTCGCCGTGTAAGTGTGTCCGTGGAAAAAGGTTTTGAGCTCCGAATAATCTCCCAGAAACCCCTGATAAATCTTTTCCGTAGAAAGGGTTGCGGCAAGCGGGAGGTATCCCCCCGTGAGCCCCTTTGCCACGGCCATCAGGTCGGGCGACACCTTCTCGTGGTCCGCCGCAAACATTTTCCCGGTGCGCCCGAACCCTGTCGCCACTTCGTCAAAGATCAGAAGAATCTGATACGACCGGGTCAATGCCCGCACCTTCGTGAGAGTGCCGGGCGGCTGGGTGATCATTCCGGCCGCCCCCTGGATCAGGGGCTCCATCACGAGCGCCGCAATCTCGCTGCCGTGTTTTTTAAAGACGGGTTCCATTTTTTGAATATCGGCCGATGGGATTTCAATCGTCTCGAAGAGGAGCGGGCGGTAGAGGTCGTGGAAAAGGGGGATGCCGCCCACGCTCACGGCGCCGATCGTGTCGCCGTGATAGGCGTTCGTGAGGCGTGCAAACTTCTGCCGCCGCTTCTCGCCTTTCTGCTGCCAATATTGATAGGCCATCTTGAGCGCAATCTCTACGGCTTCGGATCCGGAATCGGAATAAAAAACCCGGGTGAGGCCTTTCGGGGCAATCGAGACCAATTCCCGGGCAAGCTCAATCGCCGGCACATTCGAAAGCCCGAGAAAGGTGCTGTGCGCCACTTTCTTCAACTGGTCTTTGATGGCCCGGTCAATTTCGGGAACCCGGTGGCCGTGGACATTGCACCAGAGGGAGGAAACACCGTCAAGGTATCGCCGGCCTTCCGTATCGATCAAGTAACAGCCCTCGGCCCTCTCAATCACAAGGATCTCTTCCTTCTCCCAATCCGCCATTTGCGTGAAAGGGTGCCAGACATATTTCTTGTCGATGGCTGCATAGTCTCTCTTTGCCTGTCCCCTTTCAGGTGCCAGTCCCCCTAAAGGTGCCTGTCCCCTGTTTTTGTTTCTTTTTTTCATCCGTTGAATACCTCCGGAAGGGCCTGAAACAATTGATTCAAATCCGCCTCCGTGTGGGCGGCGCTCACCGTGAGGCGGAGCCTGGCCTTTCCCCTAGGGACCGTGGGGTAACGGATGGCCGGGATCAAAATCCCTTTTTCGAGAAGACGCTCTGAAATTTCGACTGTTCGTTTTTCATCTCCAATGATGATCGGGATAATGGGTGAGCACACCCCCGTTTGCCTGTCCCCCCAAAGGTGCCTGTCCCCAATTCCTTTCACGTTTTGCCAGAGTTTCTTCCGGAGGTCCGGCTCGCTTTGGAGGATTTCAAGCGCCTTCAATGCTGCGGCGGCCAAGGCAGGCGGCGGGGCGGTGGCGAAAATAAACGGGCGGGAGAAATTGACAAGCGATTCGATCAGGGTTTCTGAGGCGGCGGCAAAACCCCCGAAGACCCCGAGCGCCTTTGAAAGGGTCCCGACCCTGACGTCGATTGGGTTCTCCAATCCCCTTTCTTCACTGAGTCCGCTCCCCCGATTTCCAAAAATTCCGAGGGCGTGCGCCTCATCCACGATTAAAAGAGAGTCATACCGCTCTTTGAGGGAAACGAGCCCTTCGAGATCGGCCCGGTCACCGTCCATACTGAAGACGGCATCGGTCACAATCACCCGGCGCCGGAATCCTGAAGCGCTTTTCAAAATTTCCTCAAGCCGGGACAAATTCTTGTGCGGGAAAACCCGGAAGGTGGCGCCTGAGAGCCGTGCGCCGTCGATCAATGAAGCGTGTGAAAGTTTGTCCATCACCACGAGATCCTTCTCGCCGGCGAGGGCCGTCAAGACGCCGAGATTGGCCAGATAACCCGCCCCAAAAACCAGGGCCCGCTCCGTCGACATCCATTTCGCAAGCTCCGATTCGAGCCGGGTATGGAATTCGGTGGTCCCTGAAATCAGGCGGGCGGCGCCCGCTCCGACCCCTTGCGTTGCAAGGGCCTCCCGGGCGGCCTCAATCACCCGGGGGTCGTGACTCAGCCCCAGATAATCATTGCCGCAAAACAGTATCAGCTCACGCCCCTCTAAGAAAGCGTGAGTCCCACGGCAATCCGAGAGGGTCCGGAGTTTTCGAATTAAACCTTTCTGTCGAAACGTTTCCAGTTCTTCTTCCAGCAAAACGTTGATCACAGCCGAGCGCATAGAGATCCGCGCGCGCGTCGAGAAGCTCGCCTCGAATCTGCTCGGGAGCCATATAGGCGATCGTGCCACGCGGCTGCAGGTCGACGGTGAGCTCCTCGCGGTTGTCGGCCCCGCCAAAGCCCATCGAGATCGAAACCGCCAGAGAAACTTTTTTCTTCTTCGCCCGGTGGGGCGTGTAATCCAAATCGCAGCGGGGGTCCGGCTCTTCATAATGAACCGTGGGCGGCACGAACCCCTCTTCCATCGCAATCAAGGAAGCAATGGCCTCCACCGCCCCGCTCGCCCCCAGCATGTGGCCGGTGATGGATTTGGTGGCGCTCGCCGGGATGGAGTAAGACCGGGGGCCGAAGGCCCGTTTGATTTGATCCGTCTCGTAGAGATCCCCCTCGGCCGTCGCCGTGCCGTGAAGATTGAGATAATCAATGTCGCCCACGGAAATCGAGGCCGAACGCACGAGATTCTTCAAGGTCCGGGCCAGCGCATCTTCTTCCGGATGAAAAGAAACCGGGTGGTGGCAGTCGACCCCGTAAGCGAAACTCGCAACCTCTCCATAAATTTTTACCCGCCGGGCCTTCGCCGATTCGAGGGTCTCCAGCAAAACAATTCCGGCCCCTTCCCCGAGGAGAAACCCTTTTCGCCGGCGGTCAAAGGGGTGCATTCCGTCCGGCGAGAGGACCCCCATATTTTCATAGGCGGCGGCGAGGAGCGGAACAAGGCAGGCGTCACTCGCCCCGGCAATCACATAATCCGCCACTCCCTCCTGGACCATCCGGGCCCCTTCAATGAGGGAGGTGGTGCCGGTCGCACAGGCTGTCACATAACACTTGGCCGGGCCCTGGATTTTCCACTTCCTCGCAATCCACTGGGCACCAAAATTCGGGACCAGATTGGCGTAAACCCGGGCGCCCAGGATGGCGCTCGGCCGTTTGTGAAACCGATCCCACAACTGATGAAAGGTGTGCATCCCGCCCTTGCTGGAGCTCACCACGATCCCGATCCGAAAAGGGTCCACAGCCGAAGGGTCAAAACCGGCGTCTCCGATCGCCTCTTTGGCGGCAGCGAGGGCGTATTGAATGAAGGGGTCGAGGAGTCCCGTGCCGGGAAGGGGGTGGAAATTTTTAACCTCGTAAGCATTTTTGGCCCGAAGGTCGCCCCGCTCGAACCGGGTGATCGGCCCCACGCCCGATTTTCCCTCCTTCAAACTCCGGCGAAACTCTTCCACGCCGATCCCTGCCGGCGTCACCACCCCCCTCCCCGTAATCACCACTCTTCGTTTCATTCAGCTGTAAGCTATAAGCTGTAAGCGATAAGGGTCAAGTTTTAAAGTGTAAGCGGCGAGGGTGGGCGATGGAAATCACGAGGTGACCTTGCGACGAAAACCGAAAAGCATTCGGCCTACCTCATCAGTGAGGTTCGACAAGCGCTCGTAATCCACCCCGGTCAAATATTTCAGATCGTGGGCAAGAAGAAGTCTCCGAGTTTGGAAACGGCTCTGTCGCCCGATAGATTTCCAAGACAAGTTGATGGGCTTTTTCCCAAACCTTAAGGCTCCTAAACGTGTGTGCCATTGTCCCTCTTTTCCTTATAGCTTATCACTTACAGCTTACAGCTTTCTTGATTCGAAGTGGAGGAGTTGGCCGGAGACTTGGGTCATACGGTCACTGGAGAGATAGACGAGAAAGCCGGCCGCCTCGTCGGGATCTGAAATTCTCCCGAGCACGCTCGAGCGGACATTTTTTTCGATCACCTCAGCGGGCAGGGATTCGGTCATCTTCGATTTCATGAAGCCGGGGTTCACGGAGTTGACGAGAATATTTTTCCGGCCGTATTCGTGGGCGAGCGATTGGGCCAGGGCCACGAGCCCGGCCTTGGAAGCAGCGTAATTCGAGGCGCCGAAAATTCCGTGCTGGGCCGCCTGACTCACGATAAAAAAGATTTTACTCGGGCTCGCTTTAAAAAGAAGGGGGAGAAGTTTCTTGGTGAGGGCGTAGGGCGCTTTCAAATTCACATCGAGGACCCGGTCCCAGGCTTCTTCCGTAAGATTTTGGATTGTGGCGTCTTCGGCGACGGCCGCATTGTGGATCAAAACGTGAAGGACTTTCGTGAGGGAACGGAATTCTTTTTGGAAGCGGTCGATCGCCTCAAAATCGGAGAGATCAAGCTGGAAACCCCGGGCGCCGAGGGCGATCAGCTCCTGGGCCCGGGATTCGTTTTTGAAGTAGGTGAAGAAGACCGTGGCGCCGGCCTCGAGGGCCTTCCGGACAAAGGCGCTCCCGAGGGCGCTCGTCCCGCCGGTGATCAGGATTTTCTTACCGGGTAGAAAATGTTCCAACTAGACTGCAAACCCTGCCCGCTGCAAGAGTTGCATATCGGCCGCCACGGAATTCCCGGTGGTGGTCAGGTAGCCTCCGAGGATCAGGCCGTTCGCCCCGCCCCGAAGCGCCCGCTCCTGCTCTTCCGGGGTCAGGTTGACCTCCCGGCCGCCGGCCAGTTTGATATTGGCCTTCGGGTGAATGAATCGAAAAAGGGCGACCGTTTTCAAAATTTCTTTGGGGTCGGGCTTCGGCTGATTTTCCAACGGGGTGCCGGGCCGGGGATTCAGGACATTGACGGGAATACAGTGGGGTTTGTAGGGCTTCAGTTCAAAGGCCAGTTTCACCCGGTCTTCCGCCGTCTCGCCCATCCCGAGGATCCCGCCCGAACAAAGCTCAAGCCCACCCTCCAGAAGCGACCGGATCGTTTCAAGGCGGGTGTCATACGTGTGCGTCGAAACAATCTGAGGGTAAAACTCCCGGGAGGTCTGAAGGTTGTGATTGAAACGGCGCACACCCGCTTCGGCGAGGCGTTCTGCCTGTTCTTCGGTGATGAAGCCGAGCGAGGCGTCGAGATTGAGATGCGATTCTTCGGAGAGGCGCTTGAAGAGGACGACAATTTTTTCGAATTCCTCGTCCGTGGGGGCCGCCCCGCTTGTGACGATACAAAAGTTCTGGGCACCGTGCGCCTCGGCCCGTTTGGCCGCCGCCAGCACCTTCTCCGGTTCCATCAAAAGGTAGCGGTCGGCCGACGTGTCGAAGCGGACCGACTGGGCGCAAAATCCGCAGTCTTCCCCGCAAAGATAACTTTTGGCATTCAGAAGGGTGCAAAGACCGGGCTTGGCGGAATTAAAGAAGTGGGTGATTTCCCGGGCGGCGTCGAGGAGGGTATTAATGTCTTCGGGCTCTTCGAGACGGGCCAGGGAGAGTGCTTCGTCAAAACTGATTTCTCCCCCTCCAAGAACCCGATTTTTTAAAGCCTCGATCCCGTCTCTATTCAATCACGTCCCCTAGAACGCTTTCGACTTTGACGCCCTTTTCCTTAAAGGCCTTCTCCGCCCGCTCAAGGTCTTGGGCGCCGCCTTCGAGCTCCACGGTGGCCTCGCCGGCCGTGGCCGTGATGCGGGCCCGGCAGATGCTCAACACAAGATGATGATCCCGGGCCACCAGAAACATGATCGGCTCCCGGATCAGCTTCTCGGGAAAGATGAGGTGGAGCGCCTTTTTAGCCATTTTTTGCGGAGCCGCCGGCAATGGCCGGGACAATGGAGACCTCGTCCCCGTCTTTTAAGGAGGTCAATTCCTGTTTGAGAAACCGGATGTCTTCCTCGTTCAGGTAGATATTCACAAAGCGGCGCACCTTGCCCGATTCGTCGCAGAGGCGGTCCTTGATGCCCGGGTGTTTTTTCTCGAGCTGATCAAGAAGTTCTTTAACGTTCGAAGCCGCAATTTCAACTTCGGCTTTTCCCTGCGTGATTTTCTGAAGCGGTGTCGGAATCCTTACTTTGACCGGCATGGACGTTCCTCCGTTTTCGGGGCATTATAGCCCCCCATCACCCGGGCTTCAAATGAAGATACGTTCGGCTCGATCGTGATGGGGCTGCCGACAGACTTTTGAATGGCCTCCTGCGTTTTCAAGCCGTTGCCCGTGATGGCGAGCACCGTGGATTCGCTGGGTTTGATCTTTCCTTCTTTGATCAGCTTCAAAGCCGAGGCGACCGTGACCCCGCCCGCCGTCTCGGTAAAAATTCCCTCGGTCTCGGCCAACAGCTTGATCCCCTCCTGAATCTCCTCATCCGTCACGAGCGCCGCCGAGCCCCCCGATTGAAACACGGCGTCCTTGGCGTAGTAACCGTCCGCCGGATTTCCGATCGCAAGCGACTTGGCAATCGTCTTCGGCTTCTCGGGCCGGATCACCTCGGATTTTTCCAGGATCGCCCGGGAAATGGGGCCGCAGCCCGTGGCCTGGGCGCAATAAAGCCGGGTCTTCACTTTGGATTCGAGAAACCCGAGTTTCTCAAATTCCTTAAAGGCCTTCCAAATTTTTGTGAGGAGCGAGCCCGAGGCGGCCGGGATCACGACGTGAGCGGGTGTTTTCCAGCCGAGCTGCTCCGCAATTTCAAACCCGAAGGTCTTTGAGCCCTCGGCGTAATAGGGACGGATATTGATATTCACAAAGGCCCACGGGTATTTGGCGCCGATCTCGGCCGAGAGCCGGTTCACGTCATCATAATTCCCCTCGACGGCGACGAGCGTGGGTTTGCAGACCAGGGTCCCCACAATTTTAGCCAGCTCAAGATCGGCCGGAATGAAAATGTAACACTTGAATCCCGCCTGGGCGGCGTGGGCGGCCACCGCATTGGCGAGATTGCCGGTCGAGGCGCAGGCCACGGTGTCGAAACCAAGCTCCCGGGCCTTGGAAAGGGCCACGGCCACGACCCGGTCTTTGAAAGACCAGGTCGGGTGGCAGGAGGAATCATCTTTAATGTAGAGTTCGTCAAGCCCGAGGCGCTTCGCCAGATTTTTGGTCCGGAAAAATGGGGTGAATCCGGAGGAAAGGCCCACGGTGGGATCGCCGTCAATCGGCAGAAGCTCCCGGTAGCGCCAGAGACTCTTCGGGCCTTTCAGGATTTTCTCCTTGGAGAAATTTTTCCGGATCGCTTCGTAATCGTAATCGACCTCAAGCGACCCGAAGCAATACTCACAGACATAGATCGCCTGTTTCGGATACGCCCGTCCGCATTCCCGGCATTTCAACCCTTTAACGTAGGACATTTTTTGAGAATTCCTCGGCGGCGGTGAGGTAGCGTTCGCCCGAGTCGGGAAAAATCACGACCACAGTCTTCCCGGGGCCCAGTCCGGCGGCCGTTTGGAGGGCGGCCGAGCAGGCGGCGCCCGAGGAAATTCCGGCCGAGATCCCCTCCTTGCGGGCCAGCGCCAGAGAAGTTTCCCAAGCCGTTTCATCCTCCACGGGCACCACCTGGTCGATCACTTGACGGTTCAGGACCTGGGGGACAAACCCGGCCCCGAGCCCCTGAATCCGGTGATAGCCCGGTTCGTTTCCGGAAAGGACCGCTGAACGTTTCGGCTCCACGGCGACAATTTTAATCTTGGGGTTCCTCTGTTTGAAAATTTCGCCGCAGCCGGTGATCGTTCCGCCGGTCCCGACGCCGGCCACAAAGGCATCCAGTTTTCCTCCGAGCGCCTCCCAGATTTCTTCTGCCGTGGTTTCCCGGTGGGCCTGGGGGTTGGCTGGGTTGTTAAACTGCTGGGGCATAAAGGCATTCTTATTTTTGCGGACGAGCTCTTCGGCCTTGTCGACCGCCCCTTTCATCCCTTCCAGGGCCGGCGTCAGGATGAGCTCGGCGCCGTAGCGCTTGAGGAGGTGCTGGCGCTCGAAACTCATGTCATCCGGCATCGTGAGGATCAGCCGGTAGCCTCGGACCGCACAAATCAGAGCCAGGCCGATTCCGGTGTTTCCACTCGTGGCCTCAATGATGACCGTCTCTTTTTTGATCAAACCCTTCTCCTCGGCGTCCCGAATCATACTGAGGCAGATCCGGTCCTTGACGCTCCCGCCGGGGTTCATGGATTCCAGTTTTGCATAAAGGGAGGCGGAGCCGGGACCGGCCATCTTTGTCAATTTCACAAGCGGCGTGTTTCCCACCAATTTCAACGCATCCTCGGCCACTGCGGGTTTCGTTCGCTGGGGCGCCATTTATTTCTCCTTCGTTTGGTAAGCCTCAATCAAGACCCGGGCCACCTCGGGCCGGGTAAATTCGGGCGGAGGGATTTCGCCCGCTCGAAGCATCTCCCGGACCTTGGTGCCGCTGAAACTCACCCGGTCCTGGGAGTTGTGCGGGCAAATTTTTTCCGACGCCATCGAGCCGCACGCACGGCAGTAAAAGGCGTTGTCGAAGAAAAGCGGCGTCACGCCGATCTCCTCCGGTTTGAATTCATCGAAAATTTTCTGGGCGTCAAACGGCCCGTAAAAACCCTTTCCGTCGGGGCGGGAGACGCCGGCGTGGTCCCGGCCCACAATGAAATGCGTGCAGCCGTAATTTTTTCTCACGAGGGCGTGAAAGATCGCCTCCTTCGGGCCGGCGTAGCGCATGGCCGCCGGGAAGACCGAGAGAAGCACCCGCTCCTTTTGATAATACTTTTCGATCAAGACTTCGTAGCAGCGCATCCGGACCTCGGCCGGGACATCGTCGCCTTTGGTGGCGCCCACCAGGGGATGAATCAAGAGGCCGTCCACGGTCTCCAGGGCGCATTTCTGCAGGTATTCGTGGGCCCGGTGAATCGGGTTCCGGGTTTGAAACGCCACCACCTTTTTCCAGCCCCGGTCTTCAAAAATTTTCCTCGTCTCGGCCGGGTCCCGGCGGTGTTCGAGAAATTTTGTGTGCCCCGGACGCTCAAAAACCGAGACCTTCCCGCCGGCGAGAAAATCTCCCATTCCGATCACACGGGCCACGCCGGGATGAGCGCTCTCCTCGGTCCCGTAGGCCTTCTGGCAGTGCTTCTTTTTATCGTGCGGGTAGATTTCATCAAGGGCGAGAATAGCGAGCGCCGTGCCGTCTTGATTCACAAGCGCAACTTCTCCGCCGGCCCGGACCGACTTCGTCTCCTCCGCTGAAATTGATTTCACGACCGGGAGCGTCCAGGCGGGACCGCTTGCCAAATGCATCTGGTCCAAGACCGAATCAAAATCGGCCCGGCCCATAAAGCCTTCGAGCGGGCTCAAGGCGCCGGCAGCGATCATCTCCAGATCCGATTCTTCAAAGGGGGTAAGCGCAAGCTTTTTGAGACCGGCCGCCTTTTTCTTGGCCTCCTTCGCCTCTTTGCCGGTTAGCAGCCGGTTAATGAGTTTTCCGCCGTGAGGTTCAATCATATTTTTGAAGAGTAACCGGAGCCCGGTTTTTCTTTCTCCTTTTTTTCTTCTTTGACTTCCATAAAGGTGTGAATGCCGCACTCGGTCTTGGCCTTCCCGGCCCAGCGGCCGGAGCGTTCGTCATCCCCTGCCTGGACCGGCCTCGTGCAGGGCCAGCATCCGATCGAGAGGTAACCCTTGTCGTAGAGCGGGTGGATCGGGATTTTATGTTCCTTTAAATACCACCACATCTCCCGTGACGTGAAATTGGAGAGCGGGGAAATTTTATAGAGCGGCCGGGCCCGGTCCAGATCCGCCCGCCGGTATTCCTCTACGATACGGATGGATTTCCGGAAATCCGTCTGGTTGCGGCGGATGCCGCTCATCCAGGCATCATAATCTTTAAGGGCCCGGTCCAGGGGCTCCACCTTGTTGATCTGGCAGCAAAGGTCCGGGTTTTTCTCGTAAGGCACGCCCTCATATTTTTTGACGACGTCGGCCTTGACTTTCGGATCGGCTTTGAGATCAATTACATTTTTCAATCCCAAAAGCCGCACGAGTGACTCTTTGTATTCCAGAGTCTCCGGAAAATGATAGCCCGTTTCAAGAAACAAAACGGCAACCTCCGGATTGATTTGACTGACGAGATGAAGCAAAACTCCGGACTCCGGCCCAAACGAGGAGGTCATGGCCAGCCGGGGCGAAAATTCCCCGGCCGCCCAGGCAATGATTTCCCCGGGCTTTTTCTTCTCAAACTCCTGATTTAATTTCTCTAACTCCAGCGGTGCTGTCAAGATTGCCACCTTTTACCTCTTCGCCAGGGAGGCCTTCATCGATTCGACCACTTCATAGCCCAATTCCACGCCGCCGCCGAGATACCCCAAATCCACTTCGGGTTTGTTGGCGCCGTGAAAGTCGCTGCCGCCCGTCACCAGGAGATTAAACCGCTTCGCCAGCTCTTTGTAAAGCCGGGCCTCGTCCCGGTTCTGACAGCTATTGTAAGCCTCGATGCCGCCGAGCCCCTCGTCAACGAGCCGCTTGATTTCTCTTGTGAGCGCCTCGCCTGCAAGCTTCATCTGTTTGGGATGCGCCGCCACGGCGATGCCGCCGGCCTCCCGGATCTTTTGAATGCCTTCTTTGGACGAAAGGCGGCGCTTGTCCACATAAGCCGGTTTTCCCTTCGCCAAATATTTCCAAAAGGCCTCGTCCATTGTCTTCACGGCCCCCTTTTTCACCAGGATCTTGGCAAAATGAGGACGCCCCACTTGTTTTCCTCCGGAGACGGCCGTGACCTCTTCCAGTGTGATCTCAATCCCGAGCTGGTTCAATTTCCGGATGATTTCGGGGTTTCGTTCCCGGCGCGCCTTTTGAATTTCATCCAAAACGGCCTTGAAACCCGGCTGGTTCCGGTCCATGAAATAACCGAGCACGTGAAGGGTGCCCGGCTCAAAATCACAGCTGATCTCAATCCCCGGGATGAGTTCAATCCCGAGCTTTTTTGCTTCGTCAGCGCATTCCTCAAAACTTGACATCGTGTCGTGGTCCGTGACCGAGATCGAGCCGAGGCCCTTTTCGCCGGCGTAGCGCACGAGCTCCCGGGGCAGATAACTCCCGTCGGAGTGCGTCGTGTGCATATGCAAATCAATTTTTTTCATTGTCGAAATCGCGTTGTTAATGCAATCGCTGTCATCCTGAGGCCGCGTAGCGGCCGAAGGATCTCAGAGTTGAGATTCTTCGGCCTCCTTCGGAGGCCTCAGAATGACGAGTGTGACGACGCTTCGCTAAGATACCCCAATTCCTCCAACTTCCTAATCACCTTCTCGGCGGACTGGTCGGCGGATTCCTTTTCCGTGTCGCAGACGACCTCGGGATGGAGAGGTTCTTCATAGGGGTCGTCGACGCCGGTGAAGCCCGTGATCTCGCCGGCCCGGGCCTTTTTGAAAAGCCCCTTCACGTCCCGCTTCTCGCATTCGTCGATCGAGCACTTCACGTAAACTTCCACAAAATTCCCGATGAGACGGCGATTGTAATCCCGGACTTCCCGATAAGGGGAAATGGCCGCCGCAATGGCGATCACGTCATTCCGGGTGAGAAGATGACAAACAAACCCAATCCTCTTGATATTGGCGTCCCGGTCTTCCTTGGAGAAGCCGAGACCCTTGCTCAAATTCGTCCGGACCACATCCCCATCCAAAAGTTCGACCTTGAGCCCTGCCTGGCGGAAGCGCCGCTCAAGCACCCGGGCAATGGTGGACTTCCCCGAGCTTGGCAGCCCGGTAAACCAAATCGTAACTCCTTTCTGGCTCACGCCCTCCTCCTTATCTTTTTCCGTTTTTTGCTTCTTTCTGACTTATCCCTTACCGCTTATCACTTATCGCTTCTTTTCCATATCCCTTTGAAAACAATGGGGTTTCAATATACACGGAACCCCTTCAGGAGTCAAGGCTCGAGGCTGTTTGTGACTATTTGACAGAAGGGTCTGAGTCGGGTATTCTTTAGTCGTTCCAGTGAAAGGGGTTCCAAAAATCGAGGTTCACTTTTTTTAAAATGCGGTTACTTAAGCTATGTGAAAAGTTTGTAGCGGGCTCGGTGGCGGTCTGTTTCTTCGCCTCCCTGCTGATCCCTTCGCCTGTGGTATTGGCCCAGCCGGAGGGCCTTCCGATGGTTTCTTCCTTCGTTCCTCTGGGGATTCCCTCTGAGCTGGCGAAAATCGAAGAGGCCTTTATCCCGGATCACCAAAAGGGTTCAGCGCCTCCTCTCATTCATATTCAAAGCGTCCACTCTCATCCCGAAACTCAGAAAAAAATCTACGCCCTGCTGAAGTTCCTCGACGAGAAATACGGCATTGATTCGATGTTCATCGAAGGTGCGGGCGAGAAGCTAAATCCCGATTACTTCCGATTTTTTGAAGACAACCGCCTGAACGTGCGTGTCGCCGAGAAACTCGTCGAAAAGGGCGAGCTCACCGGCGCCGAGCTTTTCCTGGTCGAGTCGACAAGGGACATCCCCGCTTACGGAATCGAAGACCCGGCGCTTTACCAGAGGAACCTCACCAGCTTTCAATATGTGATGCGCCAGCGGCCCGCCACCGCCCAATTCACAAAGGGCCTCCGGGGCTCTCTCGACCGTCTTGAAACCCTGCTTCTTGAAAAGGAGGCCCGTAAACTCCTCCGCTCAAGAGAGGCCTTTGACTCGGGCCAGATGGAGCTCCTCTCCTATGCGCTGGAATTGGAGCGGGCGGCCCGGTCGATCCTCGGCATCGACATCCGCTACTTTGAAAGCCAGCTCGATTGGCCCCAGATGATCCGGCTCCTCCGCCTGCAGGAAATCGAGGCGAAGCTCAACCCCGAAAAAGTGCAGGCGGACCGGCAAAATCTCGTGGGTTCCCTAAAGAGCTTCGGTCTCGATCGGGACCTCGTCGAAGGTTTTGAAAATCTCTCCTTCTCTCCTTATCAATCAGGGATGGTTTATGACCCGGGCTTCCGGAGAAACGATCTCCCCCGCTATCTCGCCGAACGCCTTGTCGGGGCCACGCTCGAAAAAGGGTTTGCCTTCGAGCAGTATCCCGATTTCACCCGCTACCTCGAAGCCGCCATTCTCCAGAGTGAACTCGAGGCCGGGAGGCTCTTTGAAGAAATCGAAAGGCTTTTTGACAAAATCATGTCCGCCGTCTCCGGTGAGGCAGAGGACAAAAAGTTTGTCGGGCTCGTCCATAAGGAAAGGCTTTATGAAAGATTGTTTGATTTGGAGCTCACGCCAAAAGATTACGCCAAAGTCCAAACCGAAAATCCGGACGAGCGGCCGCTGATTCGTTTTCTCGTAGAACTGGAGGCGCTCCACGAGAGAACGCCGCTTGGAAAAAGGAAGCTGGTTCCCTCCAACTCCGACACGCTGGAATCGATCTTCGGGGAGGCCCTCCGGTTTTACGAACTCGCCAAACAGCGTGAAGAGACGATGGTGGAAAAAATCCTTACCTCCCCCTCACCCCTCCCCTCTCCCCCCAAGGGGGAGAGGGCTAGGATGAGGGGAATTACCATCCTCATCACCGGCGGCTTCCACACGGCCGGCCTTTCTCACACGTTTCGTGAAAAGCAGATTCCTTACACCATCCTGACCCCCCACATCACGGAGAAGGTCAATTCCGAGGACTACGTCTCTGCCCTCCTCGGCGAAAAGAAAACCGCTTTCGATACGGCCAACCTTGATGATGCGGCTCATTTTCAGCCTGCCGAAGTTCGGTTCGGCCGAATGTGGACCCCAAGCACCCGTCAGGCAAAGCAGCGAAGTGAACTCCGGGTCGTTCTGGAGGGGCTGGCGACTGTGGCCCATGAAAAGAAAATCTCTGCGGGGAAATTCGCATCAAATTTCAGCCAGAGCTTGTATGGAACCGACCGCAGGGCTGAGCTCCGATTGAACCCGGAGGGAGACCGGCTCATTCCCATTTTGGACGGGAAACCCCTGGGCTTTGCCATTGGAACCAGCCGGCTGGTTCAAGAATCCTTTGTCCCGGCTCCCGTCGCACTCCCCCTCTCCCGCTCCGAACTCCGTCACTTTACTCAAACCGGGCCCGCAACAGAACAGAGAGAAGCCCTAGACGAAAACGCCCAGGTCCTCTTTGACTTTCTTGCGGCCAGGGAAGTCTATGACGTGAAAACCGACAAGTGGAAACCTCTTGAAGGAGAAAGCTGGATTCAGGAAGGGCCTTTTGATCTTGTCATCGTTTTCGGTTCAAGTTATCGGGAGGCGGCCGAGGGTGCTGCAAAGATCGCAAAGAAGGCGCAGGACAAAAACCCTGATGTCATTATTGTCCCGAGCGGCCGGGGCCCTGTAAAGCGGCCTGAGTGGTATCGCCCCTTCACTCTTTTAAAACAAGGCGTTGAGACTGAGGTGCCTGAAGCAGAATTTTTTGCCGACCAAATGTTAAAAGCCGGCGTCGGTGCGGAAAACATAATTCCTGAGCTCAAGGCAACCAATACGGGCGAAAACACAAGATATGTAAGGGAAATCGTCGATGAGCTCCGCAAGGAGGGGCGCCTGAGAGACGATGCAACGATCCTCCTTCTTCAAAACGGCCGGGCTCAAAAACGGGGCGGCCGCTCACTGGTTAAACAATTTAACGAGGGTAGATCACTGTCTAAAATCGGAATCCGGAAAGTGGTAAGTTTAAGTCCCTTTCGCCTCACCGCCTCCTCTCTCAATCAGGCAACGGCGATCCTGGAGATTCAAAAAGGGATTGACGAAATCCGCAGATTCCCTGGTTATGCCGAACAAGGATTCATGGATCCCATCCAGGTCCCGGAAGAAGTCTCCTCGGCAATCGCTTCCCTTCAAACCGATTTCCCCCAGCTCTTCCCTGACCGCTCCGAAGCGCGGGCGACTGAATCGGAGGAAGCGCTAACGGCGCTTAAAGAGGAGGTCTTGCCCAAAATTGACCAGGCAATTGCGCTGGCCCCGAGAGAGAGCCTGGAATTAAGCCAGAAACTGGCCGAGCTTAAGGAACGATCCGAGGAAGCCGCGCGCCTCCTTGAATCGGGCGATGCCACAAGGGCCCTTGTCGTGCTTGAAGAACTTCTCGATTCTATTTTCTTGACAAAACCGCTTGTCTCTTCTCAAAGATCTCCGGATGAGCTCTTGGACGAAATCGGCCAAATCGAATCTTCTGCTACGGAGGCTCGAAACCAAACAGACGAGGCTCTCCGCTCCGAAGCGCGGGCGACTGCCATCGTCCCCGTGGATTTCATAGAACAACAGGCATGGCGGACTTTTATGGATAAGATGAGCGAGTTGGGGTTCCCTATCAACAAACTTTTGTCAGACGCAGAGGCCCAAAATGGCGCCTCAGGCGTGAACTGGGAAAACCTTCCTAACACATTACGAGAAATAAGAAAGAAACATGGTAATTTTCCTGAATTTGGTAAGGAGCTAGGGCGGAGTGTTCCAGACGCAGAGTCGCCGTCTATCAAAAAAGCCATCCTGTCCGCGGCCAAAGCGTACTTCCGGAAAGCTAACGCCCTCGTGCAAATGGCCAGAGAAGTACCGACAAATCAGCGGATTGAGGAGGTAGCAAAATATTGGTTGCGAGAAGGAATGTTGGAGGAGGAAACCGACGGTTTGCTTGCCAGTCAGTTTCCTGAAGCGACAAAGGAAATTAGGAAGCACGCCATTGGCCTTGGAAAGTTGGCAGTAGAATGGGAGGGCTATATTCGGAATGCCATTGACGATGCAAAACAATCAGAAGGGCCATTTCCCGGCATCACTACTTTTAGGGACAGAATCTTTACGGCAATGAAAGGATCGGGTGATGAAAACAGGTTAATTGTCATTACAGGTCAGGCCATTCTCGAGATGATTGCGGACAACGCCAAAAAGGAGTTTACCCAAGAGGGAGCTGACGCCGCCTCCTTGGCATTAGCCGAGGTGAATCAGAAAATCGCAAAATTGGGAATTTCTACTTCCCTCGACACACTTACCGGCGACCTCGGAGAGGGTCCTGTCCTCCGCTCCGAAGCACGGAGTCAAGATCTAACATCACAACTGGAAAAACACGCGAACGCGCTTTCTGTGCTGTTAGACGAAACTCTACTGACTTTCGAGGCAAAGGAGGTATTTTCAGCTATTCTCAACCCTGGTGGATTCCAATTGGAAAAGACTATACGGAACCCTGAAACAGGGGAATACCAGACGAAAACATCAGTTTTAAAAGGCAAAGACGGCCTTACGCTTTGGAGCGTGTTAACGGCCCTTGTGATAACAAGGAATACCCGCGCCGCCGAGCCGGGCCTCACTGACGATCAAATAGAGTCACGAAGGAACGAACTGGAGCTAGAACTTAGATCTGGCCTCCGGGAAAATGCCCTTCCGCTCATCGAGCAGCTTAATAAATTTCACTCTGAGAAACCACGCCAGTCAGCGGATGAAAGTGTCCTGGAATCTATAAAAGAAGGAGATTTACTATTCGGTAAGGACCGTTCGTTCGGAGGAGACTACTACCTCCATGTCTATTTGGGGAAGATAAACAACAAAACACATCTTTTCTTACGTTATTCTGGGAGTGCAATGCTGACATTTGAGACATTGTCCAATATTGATTTTGACCCGCGGGAAAAAGATATGCAACTTTACGGACCGTTTCCGGGGGAGATAAGTCAGTGGCCCACGGACCTCCGCCGCTCCGAAGCGCGGAATCTTGAAGACGACACTCTCACGACCCAAAAAGGAGATTCCCAAAGAGTTCCCTTTGCGAGACGATTCTTCGACGCGATGCCGAGGTTAAAACCGGAGTTAAAAAGGAATTGGATTGTCTTCTTTATTCCACTCTTTCTGCTTCTAACTTCAACCCCGTTTCTACCATATCGGGGGGGCTATCGAACGCCCCCGGTACGCATCGCAGAAGAGCAAGCGGCTTCTCAATTTAAGTTTCTCGCCAAGAGGAATCCCGCAGAATGGGATGATCGCCAAGGAGTGCTTTTTGATGTAGAGGATGTCAACGATCTTGGAAGCTTTGGAAAATTTCAAGAGCCGTCTTTTTATTTCGAGCTGTTGCGACTCGCCGCGGTACGCTCGAAACTACGCCTCGAAGCACAGCTTCAAAGAGTCGGTCCAGATCCCTTGTTTGAGGGATTGAATGACTCGGGGGAATTACTGGAGCTTTTGAGTCGGCCTGACCAGATTATTGAAGAACGGGTCAGGGGGGTCCGCCACGACACCTACCGTCTCGTCCTCCTGCACAATTTGGAACTCATCGAGGCGCTAGTGAGAGCCGGCAGCAACAAGCTCAAGACCACCCAACAATGGAAATGGCTCCTCGAAATGCTAAAAGACGGTCACCTCTTATTTGATACGGACACCGACGAGTTCTATTCACTCCGGCAAGTGTCGTTAGGCCAAGACCAGAAACCGGCGAAAACAGTCGAGGCTCTTCTCAAAGCTGTAAACACTGGTGTGATCGATCCTTCAACGCCAGGGGGACAAAAAAAAATCACCGACCAAATCCGTCATAATCTTGAAAGCCACGGTATCTTCCGGGTTGTTAAGGGGGCTAAACCAGCTTGGACGCCAACCCTAGCCTCCCGCTCCGAAGCGCGGGCGGGGGTCAGGGTATTTAGAATTGATTCGTCCATAGAGCTGACTGAGCCAGAGGCAAAGCGCAAACAGCCGGAGATTGATGGTTGGCTGCATCAGTATGCAAAGCTCGGGGGGAATCAGAAGTTTGACAAGCTTGCCTCTTTTCTAAGGGAAGTGCATTCCAAGGAGCAAGTCAACAAATCCTTTTTGGCGAGCAGGGTGCGTCCGGTCCTCGGTTATGACGAACCACGGCTGAATTCGATTGTGCTAGGTCTCGTTCAAGACATCTGGCTTACGGGAACAGGGGTCGAACGCCCTAAAAAGGCCAGGGATCAATTAGTCGATTACATTGCTCACGCAACGCGGGTCCTATTGACGCGTGACTTTGTCGTGCACCTGGTTGAGGAGGCTTTGGATGGGAACACGGGAGCGAAAGAAGAGTTGGTCGGCTGGTCATTTTTGATTTCCGCCGGGTTTATCGACACTGAATTAGTGGATAAGATTCTGGAGCGGGTGACGCCAGACAATTCGATAGAGGTTCGAAACCGGGCAAGCGAAGTCATGGAGCAGTTTATCCATGCGAGTGTTTCCTCTACGTTAAGGCCTGATGTCCTTCTGGATTACCTCACACGATTAAAGGATCTTGAGGGACCTTTCTGGCGATTCGAGCATCCAATCTCCGTACTTGAGGTGGCGATTACTCGAAATCCGGATTTAAGCACAGACGCTCGAATTACCAAGTTTGTGCGGGAGCTGAGGAACCAGGAGGGTGCAACTCGCTTTGAAACCCAATTGAATAATCTCTTGGAGAAGCTAAAAAGTCGCTCCGAAGCGCGAATGAGCACGATTCAGAAGGTGCTTTTGACCGCTACGGCGGCGGTGCTCTGCGGGGCGGGGTGTATTGCTTCCAAACGAACAAGCGAAACACTACAGCAAATTTTGAACAAGCCCTCTCCCCAATCCACGGTCGTGGCGACCGAACAAAAAGCGGGCCCCCGGCACGAACCGATCCCGCCCGACGATGCGGTAAAAAGAGACCTCATGAATCGGCTCTT
Organism: Candidatus Omnitrophota bacterium; assembly: GCA_016179745.1. GTDB lineage: Bacteria > Omnitrophota > Omnitrophia > Omnitrophales > JACQLI01 > JACPCP01. Next base: position 18,634 of record JACPCP010000018.1, on the reverse strand, counting down.
CGATTTATACGACCGGATCCAACGGCAAAAACAGAGGCTCCGGAATAGCAGTCCGGCCCTGGAGGGAGAAGAGTTCCTGCTGGACGGCCCGATCACCCTCATTTTTGAAGTGGTGCGGCTTGTGCCCAATCTCGACGGGAGAGATGCTGAGGCGCTGAAAAAAGAACTTGAGAAAATGGAAAAGGCTCTTGGGGAACTTGAAAACGACGTCGACAAAATTGTGTCGGAGGAAAACAAGAAAAAGGCGAGGCGAAAACTGGACCGCCTGAAGAAAAAGATGGAGGGATTAAGCGACGACCTCGACCTGGATGTCGAGATCATTGATGAGGGGCGGAGGATTTCCGTTTCAGTCCCGAAAGGAATTTCGGAAGTCGAACAGGAAATGGAACGGCTACGCCGACAGCTTTTTGGAGAAATACCCGAAGCAGAGGAAGAGGTGGAGGGAGGGGAGCTGGTTGTGATGCCCGAACTGGAGAAAGAAAAGCTGACGCCAAGACCCATTGAGGCCCCCAGACCGGAAGAAGAACCTCTGCCAGAGGACTTGAAGAAGGAATTTAAAGCCCTTGAGCTGGTAGCGGAAGAGGGCAAGCGGGTTGTCGAGAAAAAGCAGGCTTCCGGAAAAACGACGGAGAAGGGCCTGAAACCTCAAGAACCTGTCGAATTGCTCGAACCACCCCTTGGAGAGGAACAAGTCGTCAGAGAAAAACCGGAGCCCACGGAAAAAGCCGTTCCTTCCCAAGAGAAACCGCAAGAGATTACGGTGGAAAGTCGGCAGCCTCCTGACAACAAGAAAGAAGAGCTGTTAAGGCGGGCAAGGGACTTGAAACAACGGTTGGTCCATCTGTCGGAAAAAGAAAAAAGGGAGCCGGCGCCTCCAGAACTCGCCCCCGAAGAAGAAACCCCCGCCGTTTCGCCAGCAACGATTCCCACGGAAGTCACGGTTACTTTGACACGCGTCATCGAAGAAATCATTGAGAAAGAAGTGGACCTGCCGGGGATCGAAAAAGATATGGAAGAACTTGAAAAGGCGATCGAGGAACTGGAAAGCCGTTACCGTAAGCTTCCTCAACCGGAACGGGAAAAGTTAATACGGTGGGTCTTGGACCGGCTGGAACGGGATGGAAAGGGCCCGGGCGTGCGTATCGTCAACGAAGAAGAAGTTGTTCGAGAGGTTTCCATAAAAGACATTGTGGATGAAATCCGCCGGATTCTCCAGGAGGAAAAACCGAAACCGGGGCCGTTGAGACTCACCCCCCTTCCCAAAACCCCTCCCGAGAAATCTGCGCCCAAGGAAGCTCAGCCCCTCGACAAGCAGGATCTTATGGAACGAGCCCTTCGCCTGAGCGATCGAATCCAGTCTAACCGGGACAAACTGAGGAAACAGCTCTCTCCCTTGGAGGATCAAGAACAATTGAGGGAAGAGGAAGCGCAGGATCTCCCTCTCATTCTGGAACTTCTTAAATTGGTCCCTGAGCTTGGGGGGGGAGATGCCGAGAAGCTTGCGGCGGAACTCAACCAACTGGATACGGAGCTGGCGGAGATTGCTCGGGCCATCGATGAGTTCCTCGCCGAAGAGGACCCTTTTGAAGCGGAACGGAAACTCGACCGGCTTCAGAAGAAGACCGACGAGGTCCGACTGCGGATCACAAGGCTCGTCGTCAACCTTGGGGGAGAGGTCCCCTTCGTCCTGCCGGAGGAAATTGCAAAAATCAAAGATGAGTTGGAAAGATTGCGGCAAGAACTGGAGGCAAGAAAACGGGGTGAAGAGGTCCCGTGGGAAAAATCTACCAGGCCCTCCGGTCAAACGCCGGCTACACCCTTTTTCGAAATACCATCATTCGTGTTTAATGGAATCGGCTATTTCTTCATTTTCGCGGTTGCGCTTGTCGCAGCCATCCTGATCGTTACTTCACAACGAGTTTGGGATTTCCTCTATTGGGACGTTTATGGGAGGATTAAAGATGCCTTTGTCCGGACGGTTTTTTGGGTGAAAGAGCAGTTTGAGGGTTTTCTATATTGGATCTCTAAGTCTTACCGCCCACGAGTGATCGGTGAAATAGTTACGTTCTACTCCCCCGACGCTCCTGGTATTCCGTATAGCTCTTCTGAGACGGCGGACTACCTTTCTCTACAAGACGGGCGGATTCGATCAATTTATGGCGGTCTTTCTTTTTTGGAGAAAATGACTAACAGTTTGACTCAACAAGGTCTGGGACTATCTTTCTTTGATGAAATGAGAAGAGAGGCTTCGGCGATAAAGAGTGCCTATGAATCGGTGTTCTATCAAATCGATGCGCTTCTTGAAGAAAACGGCCTCCTTCTGACTGAATCGGCCTTCCGTAGATTGGTTAACTCAAACGACGATAGATCGGATGAGCTTAGACGGCTCTTTGGCCTTCAAAAGTCGGAAGCATATTCCCTGCTTGGTTCACCCGTCCCCGCTTTTCTTAAGGCCCTCACCAATCGGCTTGAGGAGCTTAACCGTTTGACGGATGAGTTTGAAAGGAAATTTGAAGCCGCCCTTCCGTCCTTTCGTGACGCCGAAATCCGGCGCGCAAAAAGCAACTCCCTTTGGCAACTATCTCTTGCGGAAATCGCAAAATCGGACAGTTGGGACACGAAGTATGAGAGATTACTTATCGAGGCAGAGTTGAATCTGGGTGCCTTTGCAAGTGGATTGAACGAGGCCCAAGCAAAGATTTCGCCGGTCCGGGAGAATATGGGCGAGTGGCGGGCACTACAGTGGGGGGCCCTCTCCCGCCTGGCACTCCTCCAAAGAAGACTGCGGGGGACACACCCCGAACTAAGCGATCAGCTCAAACCGATCATCGACCACCTCTCCTCCCCCCGCTCCGAAGCGCGGGCGGCGGAAAGCAAGACCTCCCGGGTGAGGTTTGAAAAGCGGGCGGATGGAAGCCGCGTCGTCACCCTGAAGGATGTCACCCTCACGGCCCCCGCCTCCCCATCAACGAACCTGTCTTGGAAACTGCGGGCCCTCAGATTCCCGGTAACGGGCTCGACGGATTCAGACTCTTTGACCCTCTTTTCGTCTTTGGGAGACTTTGCTAATCAGGATCGTATCGGTGCCGCTCTACCGGTAGATATCATTCACTTAAAGGACCTCTCCGTGGGACTTCCCCAGGATAAAAAGACTTTTACAGGAGTGCTTCAGGCGTCTTTGGAAAAACAGGGGCGGCCTGTCCCCGCCATCCAAGCGAGCCGGACAGGAAGCGATGTCAAGATTCATTTTGATTCGATTCAAATTCCTGTCCCTCCCGACAAACCGGAAGCCCTGACGAGAGCGCTGAGAGCGTTCGGGGTCCCCGAGGAAACTCTAAACAAGGTGCGCGCCCAATTTAAAGAAGTTGAAACCCTTGCCACAGTGATCGCCAACGCTCTCCCCCGCTCCGAGGCAAGACAGCAGAAACCGGGAAAGGAGGTTCAACCACTCACCAGGTTTTACGCACAATCTCTCCTATTGATAGACTGGGTGCGCCGTATCGTTCAAGCGATGCAGGAATCCCGGAAGAAAGGGGGAATCCTGCCTTCGGAGCCCCTCATTCCGATGGATCTTTTTGATCCCGTCGAAAGAGAGGCGGCCCTTTTAGCGGCCCAGGGGATCGGCCAGCGGGAGTTGATGGACCAGCTTCTGCACCCGAAACCTGACACAAAATCATTCCGTCTCATCCAGAAAGCCTTGAAAGCTTTGGGGATCAAGTTGGGGGCCGAGTTTGATCTTCAGCGAGACCTCCCTCAAAAATCAGAAGCTCTGAAGACGGTCCGTAAGCTATCGGAATCTCTTTCCAAAAAGGACCTGCCGGAGTCCCGCTCCGAATTGCGTGATGAGGGGCCGCTGGCAGTCGAATCAGCCGGGCTTCTTACTTCACCGGAGCAATTGGAAAAAATGATCGGGCAAAGCGCTGGTGTTGTCAGACTCGAGAGCCCGGCAGGCAAGATTTTCGTCGGGAAAACACGGCCGTTCGTGAAGCCGCGTGGTGCGGCGCTCATCTTGCCCGGACTTAATCAGTTGGCGCTTCAAATCCCGGCTGGATTTTTTCCCGAGGGATGGAGTGCGTCCAATGCCCTATCTCTTGTAATCAATATTGCGAACGTCACGGAAGGGATCGAAATTTTTGATCCTCGAATCAACGATGAGCTCCCGGAATTGGCTCATGCCATGATTTTGGCGCTGAGAGAAAACGAAGCGCGGAATCTGGGAATCCAAGAGCAAATCGACGAGGTCCGTCCCTCTCCCAAAACTCCTTTTGGCGCTCAGCTGGTGAAGGGCGAAAACCGCCCGGCCCGCTCTGCGGTTTTCCTTGAAGGGGTGCCCACGGTCGAAGAAACCGTGGCCCGGCTTTCACCGGCCCTCCTCCTGGGAGGCAACGTCCACGTGACACTTGTCATTCCTTACGGGGTCCCGGCAGACCCGGTCCGGCTTGAATCATTAAGACAAGAGATCGGGAAAATTCTCGGATCGTTAGGGGGGTCTAAAAAAGTGGAGATCCTCCAGCCGATTCAGCCGGGGCCGGACGGTGTCGCCCAGTTGATTTCTGAGATGTCAGATCAATATGAAAAATGGGCGGCCGCGCAGCCTGGCGCTTACATCGAGCCCGAGTTTGCCATCAATGTTCCCGGCGCCCTTCGAAGTGAGCTTGGAATCGATGAGGCGCTCCAAAAAATTCGCGGGAAGAAACCGATTGTTTTTATCGAACGGTTTTCTGGGCTCCTTGAAAAATCCCGCGCTGCCCTGCTTGCAGCCAAGCATTCTCAAGATGCGCTTCCCGCCAACCTCCTCCGGGGCTTTAGACAAGAGGGGCGCTTTGTGATCGTTGAAAAAGAGAATCTCGACCAGTTTGTGCCCGCCGACCAATACGAACGGGCCTTCAAGGCCTTGCTCCAGATCTGGCGTTCCGCCTAATCCCGGCCGGGGCAGCCTCTCCGGGGCCGCATCCCGCCTTTGCCCTTTCCCCGGCCCAGCACCGCCTCACAGAAATGAGTGTTTACTTTTATATACCAGTTGTATAGAATTGTTTTCATGCTCGCTAAACGTAAAATTTACAATGAGTTATGTAATGACCGAAAGCGAAGAGAAATTACAATTCTGCTGGGTGCGAGGCAGGTCGGGAAAACATTTTTGCTGCGGGAGCTTGAGAAATTCCTGAAGGAGACCGGCCAGAAGACGGTCTACTTCAATCTCGAAATTCCAGACGACCTTCTAAAATTCAAAGGATCGGAGAGTGCAATCTTCAAGATTCTTACGAAAACGGCAGATGTTGTTTTGTTGGACGAATTCCACTATTTAAAAAATGCATCTCATCTTTTCAAGGCTGTTTTTGACAGCGGGTCCGGAGTCAAGATCTTCGCCTCCGGGTCCTCGTCGCTTGAAATCCACAAACATTTGAAAGAAAGCCTGGCGGGGCGCAGGCATTTGATAAAAATCTTTCCGTTGTCACTGAAAGAATACAAGGACAACCGCCTTTCCCCGGACTCCGTTTTGGTGGAGGGGAGCTTGCCGGGGCTTCTGGCAAGAGAGACTCCCGAGGAAAAGCAAATTTATCTTTGTGACCTGCTTGAAACCTACATTTTGAAGGACATTAAGGCGCTCGTCAGGGAGGAGAACGTCAAGGCCTTTAATCATTTACTGTATCTTCTCGCCGACCATCAGGGCTCCGTGGTGTCGGTGGCAAGTCTTTCACGGGAGGTCGGGTTAACGCCGAGAACGATTGAAAAGTATTTAACGGTCCTCGAGCAAACCTACGTTTGTTATTCGCTTCCGAGTTTTTCGACCAACCTGGCGAATGAGCTTAAGAAATCAAGAAAGTATTACCTCTATGACCTGGGAATTCGAAATGCCGTCATTAAAAATTTTGAGTACGATTTGAGCTTGCGGACAGATAGGGGCATTCTCTACGAGTCGGTTGTTTTCCTCGAACTTTTACAGAAAATTTCTCCCAACACAGCTCTTTATTTTTGGCGCACGAGGCAAAAGGCAGAAGTGGACTTCGTAAAAGTGGTAAATCGAAGGCCGGTTCCCATTGAAGTCAAGAGCAGTCTTGCCCCCGGTGTTTTGCCGGCTGGAATGAAGGCTTTTCTAGACCGGTATCCGGAAGCTCCGGAGGGGTATGTTGTTGGCGAAGGGGCTTCGGGTGAGACCCTTTATAAGAAAACGGTTGTTAAGTTTATTGACTGGCGCAACGCCGACCAAATCTGAAGCCCTTCTCCAGGGCTACGAAAGCATCCTCGCCTCCGCCTAATCCCAGCCGGGGCAGCCTCTCCAGGGCCGCATCCCGCCTTTTTAGGAATCCTAAGGCGCAGGCCTCTCGATACAGGGCGTTGAAGATTCGCGTTACTCCTCTTCGATCCCTTCCTCTTCCAGGAGGGCTTCATACCGTTTGAGGAAGGCGGCATCTTTAGGACGACCCGCTAATTTTTTAGAACGGAGAAGTTTTTCAAGGCTCCCGACCCGCACCCCGACCCCCTCGACCGTAAAAGTGGCGGCGTCCCTCGCCAGCTCGGTGAAGGGAAATCCCGAGATTTCGAGAAGGAGTTCGATCATCTCCCCGTAGGCAGTTGTGGCCGTCAATGTCTGACGGATCCGGACAATTCCTTTCAGCTCTTCTTCCAAAACTTCTTCTCTCTCGCCGGCGACGTGATACCCAAGCCTCTTAAGCGCCGGAATTGCCTTTTTCACATTGGTCAGGGTCGGCTCCAAAAAGAGGTCGAAATCAAGTGTCCCAAAGGTCTGGCGGGGATCTCTGGCGTAATAATTGATTCCGCTCATTCCAACGACCACGTAACGGACCCCGAGACGATTGAATTGTTTAATCACCTTAAGGTAAGGATCGAGGAGGGGTTTTCGTTTCATTGGATCCGCCGGGCCAAACGGGTGTGGCGCTGCCAGTTCAAAAGGACGTGATGCACCCAGCTTTTATCCTCTCCGTCCCGGCAGGCTTCTTCCTTTCGCTTCAAAATTTCACGGGTTCTCATTCTCCGGAAGAGGGGCCCTTCTTTGGCGGAACGCACCACGATCAGGTCAGAGGGGCTGCAGCCCAAAAAATCAGCGATGCGGGTGAGTGTTCTTAAAGAGACGGAACGCTTCCCCGAATCCATCAGGGAAAGGTTAGAGCGGTAAAGAGCGAGGTGGCGGGCGACCTCTGAAGCTTTCATCCCTCGTTCGTGGGCCATCCGGACGATCTGCATTCGAATCTCGGAATTCATCGGTGCCTAAAATGTTATCACTAATTGATACCTATTTCAAGGGGCGAGCGGCTTTACCTGTTGCGGTAATTTCGCAGGAATCTTTTCACTTCCTCGTGATCCCCAACCAACTGGCAAATCAACGTATCCCCTTCAGCTTTCATCACGATCCGTTTCCTGATATCAATCCGTATCTCATACTTGTCGCCGTTGATTTTTTTAAAACCGTAACCGGCTGGGAGGTGGCCCGATTTTAAGGCCGAGAGAAACTCCTTCAGAACCTGAAGAGTTTTTTCCTGCTCCTGGCGCGAAAGCTTCTTGAGCTGTTTTTGGAAGTGGCTTGAGGCGGCTAGGGATTTCAAGGAGGGCGCGTTACGAAAGGAGTCTGTCGATGTCTTTCCCGGTTTCTAAGCGAATCCAGCCTTTTTTCTTTTCATCCGCATGCAGCCGGTCCAACCCGTCGAGCTCCTCCTGGCTGTAGCGCGGCTCCAAATCCACCGGGAGCAGGATCAGGGCGTTCCCCTTCGCTTCGACCCTTAAGATCCTGTCCTTTCCCAGGTTCAAATGCCGCAGGAGTTTGGCAGGCAGGTGAAGATCATTCCGGGCGTTCACCTTCAAAGTAGCCGTCATTCTTGGACCCCCCTTTCGAGATAACCCAAGAATAGCATATCTTCATTTATTCATCAATGAACAAATCTGCAATTGTGTATGGATGGGTCATTTTAGCTGATTTAACGCTTTAGCCAGCCGAAAAATGCCTTCGAGCCCTTCGAGACTATTTGAACGCTTAAAGCGCCCGGCGAGTTCCTTCGGGCTGTAGCGCGGGTCCAACTCGACATTCGTGAGCCACTTCAAAAGCGAGGAGACGAAGCGGACGTAGGTTTCGCCCACTTCAATCGTAATCACATCGTGAGCGGGAAGCGTCAAACGGCGCCTGCCCCAATCCAAAAGCCCGCCCGACCAGTGGGGGGCCAGATCGGTGGCGAGCGCCGCCACCCGTCTTTCCCGGTCTACAACCAAGAGAGGATACTCTCTCTCCTCTAAACGAATGACCCCCTCACCCTGCCCCCTGCGAAAACTGCCACGCTGCCCTCTCCCCTTTGGGGAGAGGGTGGGGGTGAGGGGAAGTCTCGCTAAAATTCTTCTTGCCGCAAGAATCGTAATGCTGCCCTTTTTGGGAAGGAACCGGTTCAGGCCGGCGATGGAGGGCGGGTTCGTGAAAGAAACGGACCGAAACATTGGGTGCTTCACCTTCTCCAGGATCAAGGCCCCGGCCGGGAAGCTGACCAGGTCGTCACGGCCGAGGCAGGTGACGGGCAGGAGTTTTTCGACAAGCGAGCCGTGCCAGCCGCCGTAAGGGCCGGAAAAGGACGCCCAGCCTCCCACCATTAAAAGCCCGGCCCCTTTTTTGACCTGGCCTTCGATCAACTTTTGAGATTTGTCCGGAACGTGGTCTCTTGAAAAATCACTCAGGATGATTCCGTCATAAGGCGCCTGGAGGGTCGAGGGACTGAGTCTTTCCTCCGGCGCCAGGTGCTTTACCTGCGCTTTCATCCGCCGAAGAATTCCGAGGAGGTAATGGGCCGGGCCGCCCGCCGGGCTGTCGCCGGCATAGAGGACTCTCATTTTTTCCGCTCCACCCATCGGGCCAAAAAAACGCAGGCCTCAAACAAGATCACAAGCGGCACGGTCAGAATCAGCTGACTCACCGGGTCCGGGGTGGGAGTCAAAATGGCGGCCAGAACCAGGAGGATCACGATCACGGCCTTGCGGGAATGCTTCAATCTTTCCTGATTCAGGACCCCCGCCCGCACGAGGCCGAGCACTACGACCGGCAGGTCAAAGACAAGCCCCCCTGCCAGAATCATCCCGGCCAGAAACGAGAAATAGGGCCCCACGCCGAGAAGCGGCTTTAAAAATTCCGTCTGGTAACTCAGGAAAAATTTCAAACCCGCCGGCACGAGGACCCGGAAGCTGAAGGCGCCGCCCACGAGAAAAAGAAGAATGGAAATCAGAATGAGAGGAAACAAAACCTGTTTTTCCCGGTGATAAAGCCCGGGCGCCAGAAAAAGCCAAAGCTGGGTAAAGAGGACCGGGCTTGCGAGAACCGCCCCCGCCAGGACAGAGACGGAGAGTTGCGTGAGAAAGGCCTCGTAAGGGGCCTGGAAATAGAGCGGGTTTCCCTGGATTTGGCGAAGCGGGAGGGTGAGAAAGTTGAAAAGGGGCTTTGAAAAAAAGAAACCCGCCACGGAAAAAATCCCGATGGCGGCGAGGACGGTCAGGAGGCGTTTTCGGAGGTCTTCGAGGTGTTCGAGAAAACCGGCTTCCGGCTCTTGCAACTCATCAACTCTGGGCGAAGACTTCCCGGGCCACGATCCCGACGGCCCCGAGCGCCACGGCGTTTTCGCCAAAAGCGGAGGGAATGATATTGACACGGCTGGTGGCCTCCTCCACGGACCACTCCCGGACCGAATTCTTCACGGCATCGAGAAAGGGGGCGCCGCAGTCTTCGACCCCGCCGCCGATGACCACGATTTCCGGATTGAGGAGATTCACGAGAAAGGCGACCTTTTTCCCGAGGGAGACACCGCCCTCTTCGACGATCCTGAGCGCCAGCGGATCTTTTTCCTTCACGGCCCGGACGAGGTCCCGAAACCCGAGTTTCTCCGGGTGACCGCCGGTGAAATCCGAAAGAAGGGACTTCTCGCCTTTCTCAAGCCGCTCCCGGGCGATCCGGACCATGCCGAGATCCATCTCCCAGCGGCCCAATTGGCCGGCCAGCCGGAAGGCTTCCTCTTTGGACTCTTTAAGACTTGCGATGCCGAGCTCGCCCGCTGCGCCGCTTGCACCCCGGTAAATTTCTCCGTTGATCAGGATCCCCATCCCGACACCGGAAAACATATAAATCATGTGGCGGACTTCCCGGTCGAGGCCGAGCCATTTTTCGCCCAAGACGGCGGCGTTGGCATCGTTTTCGACATAGGTCGGAATGTTGAGCCCCCGCTCGAAAGTCTCCTTGATCGAAAGGCAGATGGAGACATCCTTGTCGCCCAGGCTCTGGGGCCAGCGGATGGTGCGCCCCCGCTCGTCAATGATGCCGGGGACCCCGACACCGATGCCGGCGATCTTGGATTTGTCGATCTCGGAGGCCTGGATGATTTCCTCAGCGAGGTCCACCATCCTTTCGATCACGGCCTCTGAATTTTCCGGCACCCGTTCCTTTTTGACTTCCTTCAGGACATTGATCTCAAGGTCCACCAGGACGCCGACCACGGAGAGCATATTGAGGCCGACGCCCACAATGTAGCCGGCCTTGGGGTTGAGCTCGACCAGAACGGGTTTGCGGCCCCCGGTGGATTCATCGAGTTCGCCCTCGATGACGAGGCCCTTTTTGATGTAGTGGTTGACGTAGTTGGAGACGGTGACGATGTTGAGCTCGGTCGCCTTGGAGATGTCCGTGCGGGAGATGGGACCGTTTTTACGGATGACCTCAAGGATAGCGAGGTTTTTCCGTTCCTTGTCGGTCAGGATCCGGTCTTTGAGGAGCACCTGCTTGATCATCATCGAAGAGTAGCCCCCTGTTTGGATGCCCGAAGCCACGGCTTCTTCCCCACTTACTCCTTCGTGAGGGCGACTTGATCGATATAAATGGCGCCGGTCTTGGGACTGGAGTTGATGTCGTCAAAGACCACAACAAATTCATTCATTGCCGACCAATCCGAGACCCGGCGGAATTTTTCAAAGGGAACGGTGATCTTCTGCCACTGGTCCGTCAGGCCGGTCACGATGTAGGGAGAGGCGGTGTTGGACATGTCCTTCAATTCAATCTTGACGCGTTTCGTGAAACCCTTTTCAGCGTCCCCTTTGACGTAAAAACTTAGCGCATTGTAGGGCGTGGCGTCTTCGCCGTTTAACTTCATCCAGAACCCGTTGTAGGCGGGGTTCGGGCTGTCCACGTCATAGTCCAGCCGGAGGGCATAACCGCCTTCGTTCCCCAGCGCATCCTGAGTCTCAAAGGTCGTTTGGCAAAATTGGGTTTCGTCGTTGGGGTCTTTGTCCCAAGAACCGAAATCCCCGCCAATGTTGTTGGGTTTGTCGCCCGTGTCAAAATCGGCGATCACGAGCTCCTCGGCCGCAGCCTCTTCTTCCTGGGCCACAAGCAGACTGGGAAACAAAAACAGGGAAACGCTTAACGCCAAAATCATCGAATTCATTCTCATGGTTATCTCCTTGACTCCTTTCCTGGTGCTAGGGGGATCTCAAAAGCAGTCCTAGTAAGTTGTTATTCTACAAGAATAAAGGGGGTATTGTGAAGCGGAATTTTATCTTTAAAAAAGTCCTTAAAAGCTAGTCTTTCCGGCCAAAAAACCGCTCTGCGGCAAGGAGCGATTGGGCCTTTTGGGCGGCTTCGTCCCGGTGGAAATATTCCTGAATCACCCCTTCCTTAAGATAGTTGGCAATGGCGGCGAGGCTCATTCCCTGATCGAGAATTAGATACTGCGTGTTGACATGGCTGTTTCTCACACTGACCGAATCGTAGAAACCGTATTCGCCGTAAATTTCGTAAAGCTCGAGCATCCGTCTCAGATTGCGGACGGCCTCGTCCGGCAATGTCTCCAGGGCCAAAAAACTGGCGTAGGGGGCGATGATCCCCTCGTCCCGGTATCCTTTGACGCCGAGGTATTTCACTCCGTATTCTCCGTAGCGCCAGAGCTTCCCGCTCGAGACCGAAACCGGAGAAATCCCCCACACCGGATACTTCTGCCGCTGGAGGGCATAGTCGATGTGGATCTCGGTCGCCCGCTGATTATTGAGGCCCAACCCCTGGGGCGCCAGATCTTTTTCCTTCAAAACGAGGGCCGGCATCAAAAATTCAAAAAGGGAACCGCCCCAGCTCGGGACAAATTTTTTTCCCTCATAAGAGTAGAAGCCTTCAAAAACCGGAACGCCTTCCATCGAGACGGTCTCACCTGCCGGGACCTGACTCTGCCAGTCCCAGTCTTTTGGGGGGACCCGGAAAATGGACCACCAATGCCCTCTCGGGAGATCCCCTTTTCCGATCCCGATAAAGCTTGCCACCCGGGCCTCGGTGGCAAGCAGGCCGTAGTGAAAAGGAGAAAAATTTCCCTGCGTCTCATCGAACCCGAGGCGAAGCTGTCCGTTGGAGGGGTCGTAGAATTCCCGGAAATTGCTCTTTTTCAGAAAGCGGCCCGCCGCCTCCCCGAGTTCCCGGGGATAGGCCTGTTTCACCACCATCCAGGCGGCAGAGAGCCACCCGGAGTCGACCACGGAAACGTAACGGCGTGTCACTTCGAGAGTATTGGAGTCATAGAAATTATAGAAGGACCCGTCCCGTTTTTGCATCCGTTCCAGCGTTTCAAACGTTTTTTGAATCCGCCCCACCGATTCTTCCCGGGTGATAAACCCCAATTCATTCGCCGCCACGCAGGCCAGAAAATACATGGCCAGGTTGGTGGGGGTCGTGTAAGTGCCGATGTCCCCGGGGACGCCGACACGAAGGTGGTCCACGGGAAGCCGGGTCTTCTGGTCGAGGGCGTTTTCAAAATATTTCCACGTGTCCCGGGCGATTTCCCTCAAGAATTCCTGAGGGTCGAGCTCGACCAACAATTCCCGGACCCGCTCGGGGGCTGTGAGACGGGAGGGAAAACCGGCCAGGTTGTCCTTTTTCGATTGAAGCGCCACATCGCCGGGTCCGTAAAATGCGATTTCATCCAGGGCCACTTCAGCCGTCAGGGGTTTGGCGCCGGAACGAATCAGAAACCGGATCTCATGGAGCTGGCTCCAATCGAGGCCGGAAAGCTTGCCCCGGGGGATAATGACTTCACGCCAACCGTTGAATCCCTTCGGGTTTTTCAGGCAGGACCGGGTAAAATCAAATTTCGCTGTTTTCCCGGGCAGGTCCGCCAACTCCATCTCAAGCCTTCCGGAGAAGGTCTTCTCCGTCCCTTCTTTGATTTCACACTTCAAGACGACGGCGTGGGCGGCGCTCAAGTCGGTCCCTTTAAGGTCACTTTTAAGAAGGCCCGTGGCCCGAGGGGGTTGGGAAATCCTAAGGAGGAGGGAGTTCCCCCGCTTTGCGTGAAACGAATCGTGGGGCACGAGGTCAAAGCGGAGGGCTTCCGGCGTCTCGATTTGCCAGGGACGGTCGAGGAGGGTTTTGTTCTCCCGGGCGTTGAAGTCATCGATCAGAAAAAAACTTGAAACAAAGCGGGGGGTCTTCCCGGCAGGAATCAGGGTGTTATAAAGAGAGCTCGGAAGGGGCGGCTGGGAAAATTGCCCGGCGGAGGTGCAGGCCGAAAGAAGGAGAAGGCCTGCCGCAAAGAGGGGCGGCCTCCTCGCCATCATCGGCCCAAAAGGACTTCTACCTTGTGGGTCGACCCATCTCCAAAGGCGGGGATGACATTAGAAGCGTGCGGTTTTCCGTCCACTCGAACCGTTTTGACGCCTTCAGAGGCGCCCGACGGATTTTTCACCTCAATCTCATAGGTTGCGCCTCGAAACTGCCGCCTCATTTGGAAGCCGGGCCATGATTTTGGAATCACGGGATCGATGAGAAGCCCTTCTCGAACGGGACGCACGCCCAGGATCCAGTTCATGGCCACGGTGTAACACCACTGGGCCGAACCCGTATACCACGTCCACCCGCCCCGGCTCTCGTGGGGGGATTCGGGGCCGTCCACGTTTCCCGGCGTCACGTAAGGCTCCACATAATAACGCTCCGGATCCAGGCCCCGGCAGGGCGGCGAGTAACTTTGATAAACCTGGTGGGCTTTTTCTCCGTCTCGCAAAATGCACTCGGCCTGGACGGCCCAGTTGGCTGCGTGGGTGTAGACGCCGCCATTTTCCCGAAGGGCCGGGGCGTAACGGGTGATGTAGCCGATGCCGGGGTCCGTCACCGTGTAGGCCGGCGTCAGGAGGAGCGGGCCATATTCTTTATAGAGGAGTTTTTCGGCCGAGGCCATACAAGCCCGGCCCCGTTCGGGCGTTGCGACGCCTGAAATGACCGCCCAGGTTTGGGCATTGAGAAAAATTTTCCCCTCACCCGAAGTTTTGCTCCCGAGCGGGCGGCCGTCATCCCCGGTCGCCCCGACATACCACTCCCCGTCCCAGCCATGCCGGTTAATCGCCTCTTTCAGGGCCTCGGCCCGTTTTTCGTAATCCTCCGAACGTTGGGGGTCCCGCTTTTTCACATAAGGGTTGAACCGCTTCAGGACGCCGTAGAGAAATTGTCCGAGCCAGATCGATTCTCCCTTCCACCGGACGCCCACGTGGCTCAGGCCGTCATTCCAATCTCCTTCTCCGATTAAAGGAAGGCCCCGGGGGGACCAGCGGGAGAAGACCTTGTCGATCGCTCGAAGACAGTGATCATAGAGGCCGGCTTCGGTGACCTGTTTTGTTTTTGGGTCGGGAAGGAATTTGACTTTTTCATTTAAAACCGATTCGTCCGCCGTTTCGTCAAGATAGGCCAGAGTGAGAAAGACGAGCCAAAGGAGATCGTCTGTCATGTGCGTCACGGCGCCGATCCCGGTCCCCGGGTGCCACCAGTGATAGACCGTCCCGTCCGGGAATTGGTGCCCGGCATGAAGCAGGATTTGTTTTTTGCAAAGCGCCGGCTCAAGCGGGAGAAAAATCTGGCTGTCCTGAAGCTGGTCCCGGAATCCAAAACCGCCGGAGGATTGATAGTAGCCGCACCGGGCCCAGAGCCTTCCCGAAAGGGTCTGGTATTTCAGCCAGACATTGGTCATCAGGTTCATCGCCTCATCCGGGGTCTCGATCCAGCTCGCCTCCACAAATTTTCGCCAAAGCGCCTTCACGGCCTGAAGTTCCTTTTCCGCCGATCCGGGGGCCGAAAATTTTTGAATCAGAGTCTCGCTCTCTTTGCGGGACCGGACGGCCCCCAGCAAAAAGACGACCTCCTGGGTTTGGCCCGGCGCCAGATCGAGTTCGATCTGGAGGCTCGCTATCGAGTCGCCCCATTTTCCGTCCGAGTTGGAAAGCCTTCCTTTTTTCACGGCCGCCGGTGCGCTGCCGGGGCCGTAACGGCCGAAGAAGGCCTCCTTGTCCCCCTCGTAGGCCACGGGTTTCGGGTGGGCGGCGTGAAAGGCCTCGAGCGGAGACTCGGAAAGGCCGGTCGAAATATGGCCGGGGACGAGGGCCGGGCGCTTCAAGCCGTAGATCACGTGGTGGGCTCGGTCAATCTGGGTTTCGATAAAGGTCTTGTGAAATTCCCGGTGGGTGTCGGCGGCGTTCCCGAGGCACCATTCAAAGTAACTAAACACACTCAGCCGCCTGGGTTTTGAATCCTCGTTGGTCAGCCGGACCCGCCAGATTTCCACCGGGTCCTTGGCGTCGACAAAAATTGTTTTCTCGGTTTTGATTTTCTGAAAACGGCTTGCGAGGACCGAGTAACCCAACCCGTGCCGGACCTCAAAAAAATCGAACCCGCTCATGCAGGGTTTCCACGTCCCGGACCAAACTTCCCCGCTCGCACGATCGCGAAGATAAAGGTATTTCCCCCAATCGTCCTTGATCAAATCCTGCTCCCACCGGACAATCCGGGAAAGGTTGGAATTGCCGAGCCAGGAGAACCCGGACCCGGTCTGGGATTCGATCACGCCGTAATCGCCGTTCGAAATCACATTCACCCACGGCCTCGGGGTGTCGGGCCGGGTGATGACAAACTCCATCCCGTCTTCGGTGAAATAGCCGTAGGGAGACTCAAACTTTTTTTCTTTTTCTCTTGTTTTCTTAGGCGGCGGGGTTGTCACCATGGCCAAACTCATTCTTCTCTTACATCTTTCCCTGCAAGGCAGCGTTAATTTTTTGGTCGACTTCCCGGGCCGCTTCCTCCGCCGTCTTCTTGCCGGTAAAAACCAGCTCCAGGGCCGGGATCAAGTACTTGTCCTGGATCTCGCGCCACCGGGGATGAAAGGGGTCGAAGACCGTGCTCTGAACCGCCAGATTCAACATCCCCTTGTTGGCGGGCGGGGCCGGGTGCTGGGCCCAATGCCCCCCTTCGCTCACCCGTATCCGGGCCGGTTGCGCCAACCCCCGCTCGGCGAGCCTCGCCTGCGCTGTCTCGCTCGTCAAGGCCTTGACCACTTCCCAGGCCTCCTTTTTGTGCTTCGAGGATCGCAGGATGGCATAACCCGAGCCGCCGGTCCCGAAACCCCGGACTCCTTCCCGGTTTTTGGGAAACATCGCAACGTCCCAGCGGAAATCGTAATTTCGAAGGAGGGGGGTTTCCCAAATCCCCGAGAGAAACATCCCGAGCCGGCCGCTCGCAAACATCATATCAATCCCCATCCCCAGATTCGCCAGCGCCATGGGGGTCGGCATGACGTGGTAGAGGTTCGCCAGGTCGGAATAAAACTGCAGACCGGAAATGGTGTTGGGATCACCGACCCGGGAGGCGGTCGGGTGCCTGACGTCGTCCACGAGCGAGCCGCCGTTTCCATAAATAAAATTTTTCCACGCCCAGCTGTAGAAACCATATTGAACAACTCGTCCGTTCGCATCCTTCTTGGTCAACGCACGGGCATAACGCAAGAGGTCGTCCCAGGTCCAGTCATCCGTGGGATAAGGCAGGCCGGCCTGGTCAAACAGGTCTTTATTGTAAAACACGCAGGCAAAGGGGGCCACGTCCCGGGGAATGGCGAGGAGCTTCCCCTCTACCGTGAAGCGGTCAACAATTTGGGGGAAGGAGTCCGCCACCCGGAAATCGGGGTCTTGATCGGCAAAGGGAGTCATGTCTTCCAAAACTCCCTTCGTGGCAAAGGTCACGAAATAATCCACCTCGGTCGTGATGATGTCCGGGGCCGCCCCGCCGGCAATCCGGGTCAGGATTTTCGAATCGTAACCGGTGTAGGGTGTGTGTTCAAAAGTGACTTTAATCTCCGGGCGGGTCTTCTGCCAGTCTTCGATGGAGTGCGTGATGATATCAACTTCTTCGGGCCCTCCCCAGAAAGTGACCTTGACCTCGGTGGCCCCTTTTTCGCCCGAAACTCCTCCGCATCCGGCCGTGCCTATCAAGAAGGTAAGGAGCCACGCGGCCGGGCGGGGGAATTTCATGGTCAGGACCAGATTCGTTTTTTAACGGTGGTCTCGATCGGCTGGGTGGGATAAAGGGGGAAGATAATTTCGCCGGGCTCGAACCAAAGTTTGATTTCCCGTTCGGCGTCCTGGGCGTTGGCCGAAGCGTGGACCACGTTTTCGTACACCCCCTTCGTGGTGATGCGGCCGTATTGCCCCCGGATCGTGGTCGGATCGGCCTCTTCGGGATTGGTGGCGCCGGAAAGCTCCCGCACCCGCAGGATTGCGCCCGGCCCGACATACACCAGGGCCATGACCTTTTTCCGGTCATGATATTTCCCCATGATGTAGTCAATCAGTTCGTTGTAAAACGGTTTGTCGCGAAGGGCCTTATAGTGTTCCTCCGCCAACTGCCTCGAGACCCGGAGGCACTTTGACGCGGCAATCTCAAGTTTCGCCTCCGACAGACGCGTCAAGACGTTGCCGGTCAGCGACTTGGCCAGCCCGTCCGGTTTGATTAAAACGAGGGTCGCCTCTTTCTCTTTCATCCTTTACCCTTGCCGCACGAAAAACCGTGGAGGTTGAGCTAGATTTCTGTAAATTCCAGAGGATTTCGGGAAATTATATTAGACCGCTGGGGGCAGGTCAACCTGTTTGAGGATCCGGTCCAGATCGTCCAAAGAAAAATAATGAATGACGATTCTGCCTTGCGGGGAATTCTTTCTGGCAAAAACCCGGACCTCGGTCCCGAAAAAGCGGGCGAGGCGGTTTTCAAGGTCCGCCACTTCCGGCGTCAGGCGGCGCGCTTGGCGCGCCCGCCTTTTTCTTGCGCTCCTCGCCACCAAGTCCTCTACCTGCCGCACAGAAAGATTCTCCTTGACGATCCGCCGCGCCAGCTGAATTTGATGTTCCGACGAAAAAAGCGACACAAGAGCCCGGGCGTGCCCGGCCGTCAGTCTTCCCTCCCGGACATAACCCAAAACCTCCTCCGGGAGCCGCAGCAATCGGATGGCGTTTGTGACGGCCGCCCGGCTCTTTCCAACCCGTTTTGCCACATCATCTTGTGAAAGATTCCGTTCCGTAGCGAGACGCTCAAAGGCCCGCGCTTCTTCAAGCGGGTTTAAATCCTCCCGCTGGATATTTTCAACGAGGGCCCATTCCAAGAAGTCGCTTTCCGCCACATCCTTCACGATGGCAGGAACTTTTTCCAAGCCGGAAAGAAGCGCCGCTTTCAACCGTCTCTCCCCGCAGATCAATTCATACCGGGGCCCTCCGCCCGGAAGCGCTGATTCCTGTTTTATTTTTTTCACGACGACGGGTTGCAGGATTCCCTTTTCTCGAATCGATGCGGCCAGCTCCTCAATTCCTTCCGCATCAAACA
>JACPCP010000017.1 GCA_016179745.1 Candidatus Omnitrophota bacterium | reverse complement strand
CTTTTCTGGACTCTGGAAATCCCACAGAGGTAGCTTACCTTTCCACAATGGCGTGACGAGTCAGCGGATCTTGACGGCGTTTTCGCCGACGAGGCCCTCGATGGCCTGGAAAAGCGCCTCGCTCGTCTCGACTCGATACGCATCGCCCGGCTGAATTACGGCCGTCTTCCCGCTCGGGTCCCGAAAACTTAGATAGACAGGGACCTTCCCCTTGTGAGAACTTAAAATCTCTTTGAGTTTCTTCAGGACTTCGCTGTCGAGGCCGGCCGTGTGAAGGTCAATCGAGACCAGCCGGGTAAAGCGCTTCTGGACGTCGTCAAGGTCCACCACCTCTTCAGCGATCACCTTCGGGATATCGTCCCGGGAATTGATCTTCCCCCGGATAAAAATCGTTGCGTCCTTCTTCATGAGAAGCGGCGAGGATCGGTAGAGCTCAGGGAAAACGATAATCTCACAGGAGCCGCTCAAATCCTGAAGAGTGAGAAAAGCCATCCGGTCCCCTTTTTTCGTGACAATCTCCTTGAGGGCATCGACCACCCCCCCGAGCGTCACCTCCTCCTGATCCCGGAACTCACTCAAAGTGTCCGTGGAAGCCGTGGCGTAATTCTTTAAGGTCTTGGCGTATTTCGTCAAAGGGTGGGTCGTCACATAAAAGCCGAGCATCTCCCGCTCGAAGGCCAGAAGCTGGCTCTCCGGCCACTCGGGGATGTCCGGCAAGGGGGTCGGTCCTTCGAACTGGGAGGCGTTCTCGGTTTGGCCAAAAAAGGAAAGCTGGCCCCGCTGGCGGTCCCGCTGCAGGGTCGATCCGACCTCCAAAGCCCGATCGATCTGGGCCATGAGCTGTGACCGCCGGCAGCCGAATTCGTCAAAGGCGCCGCACTTGATCAGGCTCTCCAGGACCTTCCGGTTCACCACCCGGGAATCGATCCGCTGCGTGAAATCGATAAAGGAACGGAAGGGCCCGCCCTGCTTCCGGGCCTTTAAGATGGATTCGATGGCGGTCGTGCCGACATTTTTCACGGCGGTGAGCCCAAACCGGATTCGATTTTCCGTGGCACAGGAAAATTCCGAATAACTTTCATTCACGGAGGGAGGCAGGACTTCGAGTCCCATTTTCTTGCACGCCTCAATGTAGCGCACCACCTTGTCCGTATTGCCCATTTCGGAAGTGAGGAGGGCCGTCATGAACTCATGCGCAAAATTCGCCTTGAGGTAGGCCGTCTGATAGGAAATAAAGGCGTAAGCCGTGCTGTGACTTTTGTTGAAACCGTAGCCCGAGAAGTATTCGATCAAATTCCAGATACGCTCGGCGATCCGCCCCGAGATCCCCTTGCGGGCGCACCCTTCCATGAAGGCCTTTTTCTCCCGCTCCATGATCTCGGGAATTTTCTTCCCCATCGCCCGCCGGAGCGAATCGGCCTTCGCCAGGCTGAAGCCGGCCAGGTCGCTTACGATCCGCATCACCTGTTCCTGATAAAGGATGATTCCGTAAGTCTCCCGAAGGACAGGCTCCAGTTTCGGATGGTCATACTGGATCAGGGCCGGATTGTGCATTCGCCGGATGAAATCATCCACCATGCCGCTCCCCAAAGGCCCGGGCCGGTAAAGGGCCAGGAGGGCCACCAGGTCGCCGAATTGACTCGGCTTCATCTTTTTTAAAAGGTCCCGCATCCCGCTCGATTCCAGCTGGAACACCCCCATGGCGTACCCCCGGCCCAGCATTTCATACGTGGGGCGGTCGTCAAAAGGGATCTCTTGGATCTTGATTTCCTTTCCCTGTGTGCGCTTGACGATCTTCACCGTGTCGTCGATCACGGTTAAAGTTTTGAGGCCGAGAAAATCCATTTTGAGGAGGCCGATTTTTTCAAGCGCCGTCATCGAGTATTGGGTGGTGGTCTGGTCATCGGTCTTGAAAAGCGGGGTGTATTCGGTGAGGGGGACGTCCGAGATGACGACCCCGGCGGCGTGGGTCGAGGCGTGGCGGACCAGGCCTTCCAGGGCCTTGGAGGTTTCCATCAATTGGCCCACCCGGGGCTCTGAAGTGGCGGCCTCCTTGAGCCTCGGTTCCCGTTCCAACGCCTGCTCAATGGTGATGTTGAGTTCCATAGGGATCAACTTTGCAAGCCGGTCCACTTCCGGATACGTGAAGCCCATCACCCGCCCCACGTCCCGGACCACGGCCCGGGCCGCCATCGTCCCAAAGGTAATGATCTGGGCCACGTTCTCCGCCCCGTATTTTCGTTTCACATAATCGATGACTTCATCCCGGCGCTCGTAACAGAAGTCGATATCAATATCCGGCAGGCTGATCCTTTCGGGATTGAGAAAGCGTTCAAAGATAAGGCCGTGGGTAATGGGGTCGATATCCGTGATCCCGAGGGAGTAAGCCACGAGGCTCCCCGCCGCCGACCCCCGGCCCGGACCGACCGGAATCCCCTTTTCCTTGGCGTAACGGATAAAATCCCAGACGATGAGAAAGTAACTCGTGAACCCCATCTTATGGATGATTGAGAGCTCGTAATTCAGCCGCTCCCGATAGTCCGGAGGGGCCTCTCCGGCCAACCGGCCCCTTAAGAAGGTAAAACAGAGCTCTTGGAGATAATTTTCCCGGGTCTTCCCTTCCGGCGGCTCAAAATTCGGCAGGTGGGTTTTTTTGAAGTCAAGCTCCAGGTTGCACCGCTCGGCAATCTCAAGCGTCGCCTGGAGGCTGTCCGGAATTTCCTGGAAAAGGCGTTTCATCTCTTCCGAAGACTTTAAATAATACTGGTCGCCGTGGTAGCGCATCCGGTTGGCTTCGTCGAGGGCGGAGCCGGTGCCGATGCAGATGAGGGCATCGTGGGCCGCCGCTGATTTTTGATAAAGGTAATGGACATCGTTGGTGGCCACCCGCCGGAGCCCCAATTCACGGGCGAGCGCCGCTGTCCCTTGAATCACTTTCCGCTGCGGCTCAAGCCCCTGATCCGTCACCTCCAGAAAAAAATTCTCCTTTCCAAAAATATCCACAAATTCCCGGGCCGCCCGCCGGGCCTCCTCCGGCTGTTCGTTCCAGGTGTAGTAAGGGACCTCCCCTTTCATGCAGCCCGAAAGCGCCAAGAGCCCCTCCGAGTGGATCTTCAGCATTTCCTTGTCAATCCTCGGCCGGTAATAAAATCCCTCGAGGTAGCCGATCGTGGTCAGCTTCATCAAATTCTTGTAACCGGCCTCGTCCTTCGCCAGAAGGGTGATGTGGAAGGAGGCCTCCTTGATCCCGTGTCCCTGCTTGTCAAAGCGGGAACCGGGGGCAATGTAGGCCTCCATCCCGAGGATGGGCTTGATGCCGTGGCGGAGGGCCTCTTCGTAAAATTCGATGGCCCCAAAAAGATTGCCGTGGTCCGTCATGGCCAGGGCGGGAAATCGGAATTCCGCCGCCTGCGTCATTAAGTCAGGAATCTTCGAAGCGGCGTCCAAGAGACTGTATTGTGTATGGCAATGAAGGTGAACGAAATCAGCATGCGGCATTTTCATTTATTCCCATTCGATGGTGGCCGGAGGTTTCGTGGAAATATCGTAGCACACCCGGTTGATGCCCCGCACCTCGTTGATGATTCGATTGGAGATCCGGGCCAGTAAATCGTCCGGCAGCTTGGCCCAGTCGGCCGTCATTCCATCCTGAGACGTGACCGCCCGGACCGCCGCCACATTTTCATACGTCCGTTCATCCCCCATCACCCCCACGCTCTTGACCGGAAGGAGCACGGCAAACGACTGCCAAAGCCTCCGGTAATAGCCCGCTTTCTTGATTTCATCGATCACGATCCAGTCCGCCCGGCGGAGGAGATCGAGCCGCTCTTTCGTCACCTCGCCGACAATCCGGACGGCAAGCCCGGGCCCGGGAAAAGGCTGGCGTTCGATAATTTCCGGCGGAAGGCCCAGGGCCTTTCCCACCCTTCGGACTTCATCCTTAAAAAGTTCCCGGAGCGGTTCCACCAATCGAAATTTCATCCGGCTCGGCAGCCCGCCCACGTTGTGGTGGGATTTGATGGTGCTCGTTGGGCCGCCGTAAACAGAGACGGATTCAATGACGTCGGGGTAAAGAGTCCCCTGGGCCAGAAAATCAACCTTTCCAAGCCGCCGGGTTTCCTTCTCAAAAACCTCAATAAAGACACGGCCGATGATCTTCCGTTTTTTCTCGGGGTCCGTGACACCGGCCAGTTCCCGGAGAAATGTCCTCTCGGCATTCACGCACCGGAGTTTCATCTGAAAGTGGTTCCGGAAAACCTCCTGGACCCGTTTCGCCTCTTCGTAACGCAGGAGCCCATTGTCGACGAAAATACACGTGAGCCGGCTTCCGAGGGACCGATGAACCAGGGCAGCCGCCACGGAGGAATCGACGCCGCCTGAAAGTCCCAGCACCACTTTTTCGCCGCCCACCTGTTCCCGGATTTTCTCGATGGACTCTTCGATGAAGGAACGGGGCGTCCAGTCGGCCTTTAATTTTGCGATGCGAAAGAGGAAATTGGCGAGGACCCGGCCGCCGAGCGGGGTGTGGACAACCTCGGGATGAAACTGGACTCCGTAAATCTGCCGGGCGGGATCCGCAATGGCCGCATAAGGGGCGCTCGTGGTGCGGGCCAGGGATTTGAAACCCGGCGGCAGTTTCACAAGCTGGTCTCCGTGGCTCATCCAACAGGGAAATCTTCGGGGCAGGCCGTCAAAAAGCCCGCCCGGGGTGTTCACGGTCAACTCCGCATGACCGTATTCCCGCTTCTCGCTCCGCTTCACCTTCCCTTTCAGCAAATGGCCGACCAGTTGAAGCCCGTAACAAATTCCAAGCATGGGAAGACCGGTTTCAAAAATGCCGGCGTCCGGCAACGGGGCCGAGCGGCCGTAAACGTTGGCCGGGGAACCGGAGAAAATGAGGGCCTTCGGCTGGTGAGTTAGGATTTCGCCGAGAGAGGCGTTGTAAGGAAGGATTAAGGAGAAGACTTTTTGTTCACGGATCCGTCGGGCAATGAGCTGGGTAGTCTGGGAACCAAAATCAAGAACAACAACGGTATTGCTTTTCATTCATTTCATCATCCCGACTCGCTGCACCGCTTGAAAGAGTTTTCCTTCCGTCCGAATGGCGGGGGCAATAATGATTTCCGTCAGGTGGAACTCCCGGATGTCCCGGGCCCCGACATTTCCCAGACAGGTCTTCAAGGCGCCGACCAGATTTTGCGTCCCGTCATCCAGGCGGGCCGGCCCGAAGAGAATTTCTTCCAGGGTCCCCGTGGTCCCGACGTGGATCCGGGTGCCCCGGGGCAGATTCACGTGGGGGGTGGCCATGCCCCAATGATACCCCCGGCCGGGCGCCTCTTTGGCCCGGGCGAAGGCGGAACCGATCATGACGGCATCGGCCCCGCAGGCAAAGGCCTTGCAGACATCGCCCCCGGTGGACATCCCGCCATCGGCGATGATCGGAACATAACGGCCTGACTTCTTGAAGTAAAGGTCACGGGCGGCGGCCGTGTCCACGGTCGCCGTCACCTGGGGGACGCCCAGACCCAGCACCCCTCTCGTGGTGCAGGCCGAGCCGGGCCCGATCCCCACCAAGATTCCGGCGCACCCGGTCTCCATCA
Source organism: Candidatus Omnitrophota bacterium (assembly GCA_016179745.1). Classification (GTDB taxonomy): domain Bacteria; phylum Omnitrophota; class Omnitrophia; order Omnitrophales; family JACQLI01; genus JACPCP01. The sequence goes on along the minus strand of JACPCP010000017.1, from coordinate 85,186 downwards.
ATTCCAGCGCCACTTTATAAGTCACGCAATTTCCAAGGATGACCGGGATTTTCATCCCCTTGCAGAATTTACCGAAGTCCACCACTTGATAGGCCTTGGCCAGGTGGCGCACGGTCGTCACCGTCGACTGCACCACAAAGAGATCCGCCCCCGCCTCCTGGGCAATCTTCCCGAACTTTTCCGCCTTCTGCGGGATGGAGCTCACGACCGCCGGGACCTTTCCTTTTTTAATCTCCTGGATCCGTTTGGCGACCAGCTTTTCCTTGACCGGTTCGGTGTAAATTTTCTGGACGAGCTCGGTCGCCTTCTCCGGCGTGGCCCGGGTGATTTTCTCAAAAATTTCTTCGGGGTTTTCGTAACGGGTCTGCACCCCTTCCAGATTCAGGACGGCCGTGGCCCCCAGCTTTCCCATCCGGATGGCAAAGGCCGGGTCCACGACCCCGTCCATGGCAGAGGCCAAAAACGGGACCGGATAATTTTTCCCGCTGATCTCCCAATGGACATCCACCTCGTCCGGGTTGATCGTCACTTCCCCCGGGACCAGGGCAATCTCGTCAAACCCGTAAGCCCGCCGTGCCTTCCGATCTCTTCCGATAAATTCAGCCATCCTTCTCTCCTGCGTGGGTCGTTTGGAAACAACAAAGGCCAGACTTTTTATGTCTGGCCTTTGTTTTTGGATCCGTTCTCGAAACCATGCGGTATGCTAACGAGAACCGGTCATTTTGTCAATCCGGTGAATTTACTTCTCTTTTTCCTCTTCCTCTTTCGGCTTTTCCGAAATGGCGCACTCCGTGGTGATGAAAAGCCCCGCAATGGAGGAGGCGTTCTCGATGGCCACCCGGACCACTTTCGTGGGGTCGATCACGCCCTGTTCCGTCAGGTCGCCGTATTCGCCGGTGTCGGCGTTGAATCCCACACTTCCCTTCTCCTGCAGGATTCGGCGAACGACCACCGAACCGTCTGAGCCGGCATTGAGGGCAATCCTGCGGGCCGGCTCCTCCAGGGCCCGGCGGACAATCTGAGCTCCGGTCGCTTCGTCGCCGGAAAGCTTCAGCGAGTCAATCGCCGAGAGGCTCCGAAGGAAGGCCACGCCCCCGCCCGGGACGATTCCTTCTTCCACCGCCGCCCGTGTGGCGTGCAGGGCATCTTCAATCCGGGCCTTCTTTTCTTTCATCTCCACTTCCGTGGCGGCGCCGACACGGACAACAGCCACACCGCCCGCCAGCTTCGCCAATCTCTCCTGAAGCTTTTCCTTGTCATACTCGGAATCGGACTTTTCAATCTGGGCCCGGATTTGCTCACAGCGTCCTTTGATTTCCTTTTGAGACCCTGCGCCGCCGATCAAGGTTGTATTGTCCTTATCCACGACCACCCGCTGGCAGGTCCCAAGCATGGCCAGTTCCACGTTCTCGAGCTTGACCCCCAGGTCTTCAGAGATAAATTTTCCCTTGGTGAGGGTAGCAATGTCTTCCATCAGGGACTTCCGCCGGTCGCCGAAACCGGGGGCCTTCACGGCACAAATGGACAAAACCCCCCGGAGCTTGTTGACCACCAAGGTCGCCAGGGCCTCCCCTTCCACTTCCTCACTCAGAATCAAAAGGGGTTTGCCGGTCCTTGCCACCTGCTCGAGCAGCGGGATCATTTCCTTCACGACGGAAATTTTCTTCTCGAAAATCAGGATGTAGGGTTCCTTTATGACGCATTCCATCCGTTCGGCATCCGTCACAAAGTAAGGCGAAATGTAGCCCCGGTCAAACTGCATCCCTTCGACGACCTCGAGCTCGGTCTTCATGGTGTTGGATTCTTCCACCGTGATGACCCCTTCCTTGCCGACCTTCTCAAGCGCCTCGGCCAGGAGTTTCCCGATCGTGGAATCATTGTTGGCGCTGATCGTGCCGACGGCCTCGATATCGGGACGGCCCTTCACCGATTTGGAAATCTTCTTGAGGGAATCCACGACGGCCGAGGCAGCCTTTTCGATGCCCCGCTTGAGGGCCATCGGGTTGGCGCCGGCTGTGACATTCTTGAGCCCCTCGGCCACAATCGCCTGGGCCAGGACGGTGGCGGTGGTTGTTCCGTCGCCGGCAATGTCGGAAGTTTTCTCGGCAACCTCCCGGACCATTTGGGCCCCCATATTTTCATAAGGATCCTTCAAATCAATTTCCTTGGCCACCGTGACACCGTCTTTGGTGATGATCGGCGCCCCGAATTTCCGTTCGAGGACCACATTTCTTCCCCGGGGGCCGAGCGTCACCCCCACGGTTTTCGCCAGAAGGTCCACGCCCCGCTTTAGGCGGGCACGGGCCTCTTCAGAATAAGAAATCTGTTTCGCTGCCATGTGATTTTAACCTCCCGTCTCTTTATTCTTTATCGAAGACAGCGAGAATTTCGCTCTCTTTGAGCACCTTGTGTTTTTTTCCGTCGATGATGATTTCATCACCGGCGTATTTGCCAAAGATAACCCGGTCGCCTTTCTTGACCTCCGGGGGCTGAACCTTCCCGGACTCGAGCACCTTTCCGGTCCCGACCGCAATGACCTTTCCTTCGGTCTTCTCCTCCTTGGCCGTGTCCGGGAGAATGATCCCTCCCTTGGTCTTTTCCTCGGCTTCCAAAACCTCAACCAGAACTTTATCTCCCAGCGGTTTAATTTTCATTTTTTGATCTCCTTCATTCCTCTCATTAAATTTTCATTTTTAATTTTGAATTTTGAATTGCCTCTCAATACATTCCGCCCATTCCTCCTCCGGGAGGCATGCCGCCCGGCATGGCCGGCATTTTCTCCTCTTCGGGGATTTCTGTCACCAGGGCCTCGGTCGTAATTAATAGAGAGGCGACGCTCGAGGCGTTTTCCAGAGCGTTCCGGGTCACTTTTTTGGGGTCAATGATCCCGGCCTCCAAAAGATCCTCAAATTCACCGGTCTCGGCGTTGAAGCCTACGGAGCCCTTCTCTTCCCGGACCCGCTCGACCACGACCGAGCCTTCTTCGCCCGCATTTTCCGCAATCTGGCGAATGGGCTCTTCGAGGGCCCGGCGAACAATTTCGGCGCCGACCTGCTCATCGCCTTTGAGCCTCAGTTTCTCAAGGACGGCGCTGGCCCGAAGGAGGGCAACGCCTCCGCCCGGGACAATGCCTTCTTCCACGGCTGCCCGGGTTGCGTGCAGGGCGTCTTCCACCCGGGCCTTCTTTTCTTTCATCTCAGTCTCGGTGGCAGCGCCCACATGGACCACCGCCACGCCGCCCGCCAGCTTGGCAAGCCGTTCCTGAAGTTTCTCACGGTCGTAGTCGGAATCGGTGTCCTCGATTTGTTTTTTGATCTGGCCGATCCGGCCCTGAATTTCTGCGGACTTTCCGGCGCCCTCAATCAAGGTCGTGTTTTCTTTGTCCACCACGACCCGCTTGGCCCGTCCCAGGTCCCGAAGCTGGACATTCTCAAGCTTGATCCCGAGGTCTTCGGTAATGGCTTTGCCTCCGGTGAGAATCGCAATGTCTTCCAGCATGGCCTTCCGGCGGTCCCCGTAACCGGGGGCCTTCACCGCAGCTCCGGAAAGGGTTCCACGGATTTTATTCACCACAAGGGTGGCCAACGCCTCGCCTTCCACTTCCTCGGCAAGGATCAGGAAGGGCTTTCCGGCCCGGGCCACTGCCTCCAGCACCGGCAGCAAGTCCTTCATGGCCGAAATTTTCTTCTCGTGAATTAGAATGTAGGGGTCCTCCAACACGCACTCCATCCGTTCGGCATCCGACACGAAATAAGGTGAGAGGTAACCCTGGTCAAACTGCATGCCCTCGACCACGTCCAGCGTGGTGGCGGTGGTCTTGGACTCTTCGACCGTGATGACGCCGTCCTTGCCCACCTTTTCCATGGCTTCGGCAATCAGATTGCCAATCGTGGAATCATTATTGGCAGCAATGGTGGCGACCTGGGCGGTCTCTTTCTTGTCTTTGATGGATTTGGAGAATCGGCTGAGTTCTTCGACGATAGCGGCCACGGCCTTCTCAATGCCCCGTTTGAGGGCCATCGGATTGGAGCCGGCCGTCACGTTCTTGAGACCTTCCCGATAGATGGCCTGCGCCAGAACGGTGGCGGTCGTGGTCCCGTCGCCGGCCGTGTCGGAGGTCTTGGAGGCCACTTCCTTCACCATCTGGGCCCCCAAATTTTCATAGGGGTCTTCGAGTTCGATTTCCTTGGCCACGGTCACGCCGTCTTTGGTCACCGTGGGGGCGCCGAATTTTTTCTCCAGCACCACGTTTCTTCCCTTGGGCCCGAGGGTCACCTTCACGGCATCGGCCAGCTTGTCGACGCCCCGAAGGATCGTCCTTCTTGCCTCATCTTCGAAAAGAATCTGCTTCGCCATTTTTTAACTCCTCCTTTTTGAACTTGGAAATGGGTGACTGCTGAGTTTGGGTGAGAACTGCCGACTCGACTGGAATTATTTCAAAAGAACTTCATGGGCCGAACCGCCAACCCCCTGGCCGGCACCGGAGTGCTGGCACTCTCAACTCTCGAGTGCTAATTATAGGGAGGGGATCTAAAAAATCAAGAGGGAATTTTAGAAAACTTGGAGGCCTTAAAGACCTCTACCAGCCCCTTGAGCGTCAGGAGGGGGTCCAGCACATCGATTTCCCGGGAATAAGCCGATAAGACCTTGGCATACCCCCCCGTCGCCACGGCCCGAAGGCGCCGTCCGAATCTCTGCCTAAACCGCTGAACGAGCCCATCCGTCATGGCCCCGTAAGCCTGCAGGATGCCGGATCTCATGCCGCTCACCGTGTTGCGTCCGATAAACTCTTTGGCCTTGCTTGGAAATTTAAGTGAGGGAAGGAGCCTGGCCTGCCGGGAGAGCGCCTTAAAAGCCACCTCCGGGCCCGGGATGATTAAACCCCCTTCAAAAACCCCTGCCTTCGAGACAAGATCACAGGTTAAAGCCGTTCCGTAATCCAGGATCAGGACAGGGGCTCCATAGATTCTTTGTGCCCCCCAGGCATTGACCAAACGGTCCCATCCCAACTGACTGCCTTTTCTATATTTGTGCCTGATTGGGATGGATATACTCTTACCCACGATTAAACAATGCGTTTTTCTGGGGAGTTTGCCCGCCAATTTTGATAATTTAAGGGTGATTTCTGGGACAACAGATGTCACTAATATATAACTAATTGGGTTCTTATTTATAATTCCTATCAATTTTCTTCTAAAGTGTGGGAACCTGTCACTTGATTCTCTGCCAATCAGAACAAAGCGTCCCTTCCTATAAAGGCCGTAGCTCAGGGAGGTGTTTCCGATGTCCAGGCAAAACAGGGTATTTCTGCTCATCCGAATCCTTTCAGATTTCTTTTTAGCCCGGCCAAGAACTTCCTCAACAGTTTCGGCCTCGATTGCTTCTTCCCCGTTTCCTCAATCAAGGAAGTGGCCCCCGGCACAAGCTCCTCCGGACGTGCATTCACGTTGAGACCAATCCCGATTACGAGGCAGTCGAGGTCGCCATTGGATCGTCCCTTTGCCTCGACCAAGACGCCCGAGATTTTTCGCCCCCGCACCAACACATCATTGGGACGCTTAAAGGTAGTCTGAAGTCTGAACTCCCGTTCCAGAACACCGGCAACGACCCGACAAGCGACTTGAGTTAACAGGGGCGCCTTGACCGCTTTAAAATTCGGCCGGAGGAGAACAGAAAAAAGAAGGTTCTTCCCCCGGGGCGCCACCCATTTGCGGCCGAATTTGCCGTGTCCCCGGGTTTGGTAATCCGCAACAATCACCGTCCCCGAAGGCGCCCCCCGCTGGGCCCAACGGAAAGCGGCATGACTGGTGGAATCCACCTGTTTCAAGCGGCGGATTTTAAAACGGGCGATCACAGGGGGCGGTAAAACCGGGGGATTCCCGGCTCAAGGCGTGTCAAGATTTCATAGGGAATGGTTTGGGCCCAGGAAGCAAGTCCTTGGGCATCCACGGACTCGCCTCCCTCCGAACCGAGAAGGATGACTTCATCCCCCACCCGCACTGAAGGATCGTTCCCGAGATCGATCATCGTCCAGTCCATACAAACCCGGCCCGCAATTTTGCACCGCCTCCCCCGATAAAGGACTTCGCCGAGATTGGAAAGTTGAAAAGGATAGCCGTGACTGTATCCCACCGGCAAGACGCCGATCGTGGTGGGACGGGCGGCAATGAATTCCCGCCCGTAGCTCACGGAATCCCCCGGCTGGAGCCGTTTTATAAAGGCAATGCGGGTCTTCAGTGAAAGGGCGGGTTCTAGTGAAATAACGTCCTCAAAAATCCGGTCCGGATAGACTCCGTAGAGCGCAATTCCGGGGCGGATCAGATTCAGCCGATTTGATTTAAACCGAAGGGCGCCGGCGCTGTTACAAGCGTGACGCAGCGGAAAGCGAATCCCCTCGTCTTCCAGGACCTGGATCAACCGTTCAAAATTTTCCAACTGCGCTTCCCCGAAAGGATCCTCTCTTCGTTCCGCCGTGGGAAAGTGGGTGTAAAGGCCCTCCAAGAGGAGCGACGGGAGTTTCCAAATCCGTTTGATCTCCGGCTCGGCCTGAAGGAGGGAAAGGCCAAGCCGTCCCATGCCCGTATCGACTTTGATATGAACCGGGACCGTTTGGCCGAACCGTGTCCCGGCTTCGGAGATGGCTTCCGCCTCTTCGAAGCTTGAGACGGTCAAGGTCAGCTTCAGGGAAAGGGCCGCCGAAATCTCGTCGGGATGAAGGCGTCCGAAAATTAAAAGGGGAAGCGTGATGCCCTGCTCCCTCAGAATGGAGGCCTCCCGGAGCGAGGCGATCCCCAGGTAATCCGCCTTTCCCTCCAGGGCCCTTGAAACGGGCACCAGGCCGTGCCCGTAGGCATTCGCCTTCACCACCGCCATCACACCCACCGACGGTCCGGCAACTTTCCGAATCCGTTCAAGGTTCTTTAGAATGCAGTCGAGCCGGACTTCGATCCAGGGGCCGTGGGGGGCGGACACCTTCGATCCCAAACTGAGCGTTTCAACGGCCACGAGAGGCCTCCTTCCTCTTTTCTTCGGCCTCGGAGGCCCGAAAATAAAGCGGCAGGAAGTCACGGACAGACCGAAGCGGCTGGAGACGGGGGTCTCGGGCTTGAAACCAACGGACCAAAATCCCTGCCGTGGGAAAATAGGCGTCTTCTTTCAAAAATCGGATTCTCTGGCCGAAGGTTTCACGCAAGCCTTCGCCGTAACGAACCAATCCATCACCGACCAAGGCCGTCTCCTCTGAAATGCGTTGCTTCAACTCAGGCAGTGTCAGAAGTTCAAGCCTCCTCTCGGCGGCCCACTCCCCTTTTCGGGAACGGTAAAAACGGGTATAGATGCGGTCCCTTCGAGCGTCCACGAGGACCCCCAGTCGTGAGGCTTCGGTTAAATCCACGGCGGCTGCGATCATATCCAAACTGAGAGCCCCGTAGCAAGGCCTTTTCCGGACGGCGAGGAATCCTTTCAAAAAACTGAACCCGATCCGGAGCCCCGTAAAGGAACCCGGCCCCCGATTGATGGCAAAGGCATCGATCCCGTTCAATCCCAGCCGCTCTTTCTTCAGTAAGCGTTCCATGAGGAGGATCAGATTTTCGGAATGTTGAAGGCGGCCGTTCGCCCGGGCTTCCCGGACCCGGCCGTTCCGGGCGCCCAGGGCCACACTCAGGACCGGACCGGAAGTCTCAAATGCCAGAATCGTCTTCAAGAGAGATTTTTCTCGAGTGGGGACCCGTGATCTTAAGATTCACCCAAAGTGCCCCGGAAGGGATTCGGCAGCGGGCCTTGTCCGCCCACTCCACCAAGGAAACGGCCGAGGGATCCTGGACAAACTCATCAAATCCGACGGCGTCGAGATCGGCCTCCCGGTCCAGCCGGTAAAGGTCAAAATGATAAATCGGGACCCGGCCCTCGTAGAGGTGAAGAAGGACAAAGGTCGGGCTTTTGACACGGTTTGAGTCCCGGACGCCGAGGCCCTTCGCCAGCCCCTTGATGAAGAGAGTCTTCCCGCTCCCGAGGGAACCCGTGAGGGCAACGCAAGCCCCGGGCTTGAGCTTTTTTCCCAAGGCCCGGGCCCAGCCAAGGGTCTGACGCACGGAGTGGGACAAAAAGGAGGCTTTCTGAAATTCACGAATCATTCGAAAGACGCAGCACCTTTAAGGATTTTGAATAGGGGGGGTTCAAAACCCCCTTTTCGGTAATGAAGGCGGCGATCAGCTTGTGGGGCGTGACGTCAAAGGCCGGGTTCTCCGTCCGAATCCCGGCGGGTGCCGTCCGCTTCCCGAACCCTTCCGTGATCTCTTCGGACGAGCGGTTTTCGATCGGGATCTTTTTTCCGGAGGAGATGGAAAAGTCAAAGGTGGAGCTGGGCGCTGCGATATAAAAAGGAATCTGGTGCGCCTTGGCCAGGAGCGCAATCCCGTAAGTCCCGATTTTATTCGCCGTGTCGCCATTCGCCGCAATCCGGTCGGCGCCAACAACGACCCGTTTAATTTTTCCGGCCCGCATCAGACTCGCCACGCTGGATTCGCAGACCAGGGTCACCGGAATCCTGGATTGGGTCAGCTCCCAGGCCGTCAGTCGGGCCCCCTGCAAAAGCGGCCGGGTCTCGGTGGCATAGACACTCACGGCCTTTCCTTCTTCCTGGAGCGTGTAGAAGACGGCGAGCGCCGTCCCGTAGCCGGAGGTGGCCAATCCCCCGGCGTTGCAATGGGTCAAGGCGGTCTCGCCCGCCTTGAAGAGCCGGGCGCCGTGCTTTCCGATGGCCCGGCAAAGCCGGTCATCCTCCTCCCGGATTTTCTCCGCCTCCTGAAGAGCGGCGATTTTCAGTTCGTCCGCCGACCGGCTCTTTTCCGAGAGGACCCGCTTCTTCACCCGCTCAACGGCCCAGGCCAAATTCACCGCCGTGGGCCTTGCCTCTTTGAGAAGGGCTGCCTTTTCCTCCAGAAGTTTAAGCAAATCTTCCCGGCGGCCTTCAAAATTTTGAATGCCGAGATAAAGCCCGTAGCCGGCAGCCACCCCGATCGCCGGGGCCCCCCGCACCACCATCTGACGAATGGCCTGGACGACCTCTTCAGCCGTCCGGCACTCGAGCCACTCCACGGCCCCGGGCAGTTTCCGCTGGTCGAGCAATTTCAAACGGTCTTTGGAAAAATCGAGCGGCGGGAAGGCCATGGGTTAAATGGAAAGCCCCGGAATGCCCAGCAGGTGACACAAAAAATTCATCGCCGGAATAAGGATCTGCGTCAGGGCCCCCGAGAAATAAAGCAGGAGGACCAGAAGGAAACCGTAGCGCTCAAGCCGGACATAGGCCGTGGCCCAGCGATAGGGCAGGATCCCCGTAAGAATGCGGGAGCCGTCGAGCGGCGGGACGGGGATCAAATTAAAAATTCCGAGCCCCAAATTAAAATAGACCGCATAAAGAAAGAGGGGAAGCTCGAAGCGCTTGAATAAAATCGCAAGGAGGCCCGCCAGGAGGAAATTGGCCAGGGGGCCGGCGGCCGCCACCCAGATCATGTCCCGCTTCGGGTGCCTCAACTGAAGGAAATTGACCGGCACCGGGCGGGCCATGCCGATGGCAAAGCTCCCGTGGGTCGAAAGGAAAAGGAGCCCCGGCAGGAGCACCGTCCAAAAAGGGTCGATGTGCCGGAGGGGGTTCAGGGTCAGCCGTCCGGCCCGGCGGGCGGTCGGGTCCCCGAGCCGGTCCGCCAGGAGACCGTGACAAAACTCATGAAAAGTCACGGAAACCAAAAAGACGCCCGCTCCCAGAAAAATCGTGTAAAACAAACCCAGGCCCATCGTCATCAACTCCCGATCAAAACTTCTTTGGCCAGAAAAAAATAGCCCACAAAAATCGAATTGTGGACGACGTGAAGAACAATCGAAGGAATCAAGGTGCCCCGTTTTTCATAAAGATAGCCCAAGCCGAGCCCCAGGATAAAAATGGGAAAAAAGGCAAACGCATTCTGGTGGATCAGGGCAAAAAAAGCTGCGCTCAACACCAGACCGGTCCCCATTCCCCACCGCTTCTTCAGGGCCGGGTAGCAAAACCCCCGGAAAAAGATCTCCTCAAAAAGGGGGCCGGCCACACAGGCCAGAAAGAGAGAGTAAAGCACGACCCCCGGCGCCCGCTTCTCCTCCTCCAGAAACACCTCCACGAGCGGATGAGGGGGCGGCTCATAGGAAAGCCATTGGGCGGCCAGGACGACCGCCACAAGCGACAGGACAAAAATTGGAACGAGTCCCGCATAACCGGCCAGTCCCACGCCCATGTCCTTAAAAAAACGCACGCCCTTGAAACCCAAATCCCGCCAGTTCCCTCCCCGGCGGGTGATGAAATAGACAACAGCCCCCACGCACACCAGGTCCGAAAGTGTGGTGTGGACCAGGATAAAAAGATTCTGGCCGAGGCCCGGGAAAAAGACCGATCTCAAGAGCGTAAGGAACCCATTCAGACCGACGCCGGCCAGGATGAAAATGAGGATCACCTTAAAAATCGTGCTGGGGCCCCAGCCTCCCGCCTCCGGGGGGCCGGCCGATTTTCCCAGGCCCTGCCTCCAGGCGGGGCGGGTCACCCAGTAATAATCAATCCAAAGCCCGGTCAAAAAGATTCCAAACACCAGGAAGGTAAACAAATTGAGCGCCGTCAAAAGCCGGGGCCGCCTCCGGAGAAGCATCTGAACGCCCCCTACCGAATGAATTTCCTCCTTCAATTTGTGTTCGGCCGTCTTCAGCATCTCGAGGGCGCTCGAAGGGGGCTCCTGGACCTCTGCTCTTCCTCTCCACACGGCCGTTCCGTAAATGGCCGCCGCCAGAAGGAATAAAAATCCCCACAGCCGTTCCCGGACAAAAAAATTTCGGATGTCCGCCAGGAGGGTCATAGACCAAAAAGCCTTCTCGCATTTTCGCTCGTCCGCTCCCCCAATTCCTCGAGGGAAATCTTCTTGAGCTCGGCGCCGAGCCTTGCCGTCTCCAGGAGAAAACTCGACTCGTTGCGCTTCCCCCGTTGTGTCTGGGGCGGCAGGAAGGGGGCGTCTGTCTCAAGGACGAGCCGGTCCAGCGGGCAGGCCCGAAAGGCCTCCCGGAGGGGGTCATTTTTCTTGTAGGTCAGGGGCCCCGCAAAGGAAATGTAAAGCCCCAGGTCCAGAAATTGCTTCATCGTTTCGGCGTCACTTGAAAAGCAGTGCATGACACCTGTCACGGAAGGGCCAAGCTCCGAATCGATCTGCTCTTTCATTTCCCGGTAGGCCTCCCGGACGTGGAGGATGAGGGGTTTTTGAGTTTTCCGGTGGAGCTCAAAGAACCGGCTCAGGACTTTTTTCTGCGTCTCGGCCGGCGAAAGATTCCGGTAGAAGTCGAGCCCCACCTCCCCAATTGCCACCACCTTGGATTCGTGGAGGAGTTGTTCAAGCGCCTGGAAATCCTGATCGCTCGCCTCTTTGGCGTCGTGGGGATGAATCCCGGCCGTTGAGTAAACGAACTCATTCTGACGGGCCAGCTTGAGGGAATCGAGGGAACTTTGCCGGTCCGTGCCCACATTGATAAAGAGATCCACCCCGGCCTCCCGGGAACGCCGAATCACAGCATCCCGGTCCTCGCCGTATTCGGGAAAATGGAGATGAACGTGGGTATCGATGAAGGGCATAAATTTCAGGCTAAGCCCGCTCCTCGGCCTCGTCCAGCTTCGGCTCTCGCCCAAAATCACGAGGGCCTCTGCAAGCTCTCCTTTTTTCGCCGGGTCTTTCGCCAGGACCCACGGCTTTTTCTTTTCCACAAACTGATTGGAATCCGTCACGAGCGCCCAAATCATTTCCAGCGCCTCCCGGAGATCAAGCTGCCCCACCTCGGCCGTCACCTTTTGAAAGAGAACCCGGAAGGTTTTCAGTTCGCCGGCCGATTCCAGAGAGCCTGCTTTGATTTCAGGGATCCGTTTTTCAAAATATTTCTCGAGCATCGAGGCAAAGCGGAACCAGAGGTTCCCAAGGTCGTTGGCAAGGTCCGTCGTGTAACGCTCGGCCAGGAGATCCTCTGAAAAGGCGCCGTCCAAACCGAGCCTCACTTCCCGAAGCAGAAAATACCGGAGGGCGTCCACGCCGTATTTTTTCACCAGCTCGACCGGGTCCACGGCATTCCCTCTCGATTTGGAGACCTTGGTCCCGGCCATCGTCCACCAACCGTGCGCCAAAACCGTCTTCGGGATTTCGAGTCCCGAGGCCTTCAGCATAATCGGCCAATAAACGGCGTGCTGGCGGAGAATGTCTTTTCCGACCAGGTGAAAATCGGCGGGCCACAGGGAGTCGAATTTCTTTGCGTCTTCCGTATAGCCCACGGCGCTCACGTAATTGACCAGGGCGTCGAACCAGACGTAGACGACGTGCTCTTTCGACGAGGGGTAATCAATCCCCCAGGCCAGGCGGGCCCGGGGCCGGGTAATGCAAAGGTCCTCAAGGGGCTCCCGGAGAAAACCCAGGATTTCGTTCCGGCGGTTTTCAGGCCGGATAAAATCCGGGTGGGTCTTGATGTGATCCACGAGCCACGACTGATACTTCGAGAGTTTGAAGAAGTAATTCTCCTCGCTGAGTTCCTGGACCTCCCGATGACAATCCGGGCACTTGTCGTCCGCAAGCTGACGCTCGGTCCAAAAAGATTCGCAGGGCGTGCAATACCATCCCTTGTAACTTGCCTTGTAGATTTCCCCTTTTTTTTCGAGGTCCCGCAGAATGTTTTGGACAATCCTTTTGTGGGCCGGGTCGGTCGTGCGGATAAAAAAGTCGTATTCGATCCCGAGGAGTTTCCAGAGGTCCTTGAACTGGGGCACGATTTCATCCACAAATTGGCGGGGCTCTTTTTTTACAGCCAGGGCCGCCTTTTCGATCTTGGTGCCGTGTTCGTCGGTCCCGGTGAGGAAGAAAACCTTCTCGCCCCGAAGGCGGTGATACCGGGCAAAGGTGTCGCAAAGAACATTCGTGTAGGCGTGCCCCAGGTGGGGACGGGCGTTCACGTAATAAAGGGGGGTCGTGAGGTAAAACGTCTTAGCCATGCAAAAGGTTTCCAAGGCGGATTTCAAGGTGCGTGAGCGCCAGTTTTTGATTGACGTTGGCGGTGAGCGCCTCCTCGACTTCATAAACCGTGTCGAGGGCGTCGAGAAAATCTTTCGAGCGCCCGGGGTTTTGCTCCCACTCAGCGGCGGAACAGTCCCTCAGGTAAAAGAGAAGGGACTCGAGCTCGCTCAAAAGCCCGGGCCGGGCCGTCTCCCTGAGTCCGGCAAGGTAATTTTTCCAGCCCCCCGCCTCGAGACGTTCACGAAGGCGGTTCACGGCCGGCTCCGATTCCGGCCCCGGCGCCGGTTGGTCAAGCGGCGATCGGCCGCCTGTTCGTCCGGCACCGGGCGACTGGCCCGGCGCCACACGGATCTCGAACGAGCGGGATTGAAGGGTGTCCAGCAGATGGGATTTATTTTCCACCAAAAGGAGGAAGACCGAGCGGCCGGCCGGCTCCTCGAGGGTCTTCAAAAGGGCGTTCGCCGCCTCCGGAGTCAGGCGCTCGGCCCCCTCCACCAGATAGACCTTCCACCGACCCTCATAGGGTTTCAAAGATGCCTCGTGAATCAAGGCCCGCATTTCCTCGATCTTGATGGAACGGCTCTTTTCATCCTGGCCGAAACGCCGCACGTCGGGGTGAATTCCCTTTTCGATTTTCCGGCAGCTCAGGCAATCGCAGGCCTCGAATACTTTTTCCCTCTCGCAATTTAAAGACCGGGCAAAGCCGAGCGCCAGCTCGATTTTGTCCGGCCCTTCGGGGCCCGTAAAAAGGTAGGCGTGGCCGATCCGCTGACGGCGGAGCTGAGTGGCGAGGAGCGGATTAAAGGCGGGCACTGAGGACCTCTTCCACCTTTTTCCGGACCCGGGCAATCGGTTCACGGCTTGAAAGCACCACGAAACGGCGGGGCTCCCGGCGGGCCAGTTGGAGAAAGCCCTTTCTCACCCTTTCGTGAAAGGAAACCGGCTTCTGTTCGACCCGGTCCCGCCGGCCGCTCCGTCTCAGTCCCTCCCGGCTCCCGACATCCAGGAGAAAGGTCAATTGGGGAACGAAGTGTCCACGGGTGAAACGGCTCAAAGACCGGATCACCCTCAAAGGAAGGCCTCCGCCAAAGCCCTGGTAGGCCAGGGTCGAATCTTCATAGCGGTCCAGCACCACGACTTTTCCCTGCCGGAGCGCCGGCTCGATTTTCTGGCGCACGAGCTCGGCCCGGGCCGCCAAATAAAGCAAAAGTTCCGTTTCTACTTTCATCCGGTGGAGTTTCCGGTCGAGCAAAATTTTCCGGACGGCTTCTCCCGCCGCCGTCCCCCCCGGTTCCCTGAGGAGCACGACCGGATACCCCTTTCGCTTGAGGAGCCGGACAGCAAAGCGGATCTGCGTGCTTTTGCCCGATCCTTCCGCCCCCTCAAAGGTGATGAAATACCCGCCTTTTATTCTTTTTCCCATACCCGCTTTTTCCTTTTGAGCTGCGACGGCTCCCCCGGCCGGCCGTCTTTGACGCTCCAGCCGAGCTGTTCGATTCTTTTGCGGGCGTCGTCGGAGCCTTGAAAATCCTTTTTCCGCCGTGCCTCTTCCCGCTCTTTCATCAGTTTTAAGACGGCCGGAGAGGGCTTTAAATTGTCCGCAATCCCAAGCCCCAGAACGGAATCGATCTTTTCCACAATTCCCCGGCAGGCCGATGAATCTTCGCCCGTCAACCCTCCCCGGTCCAACTGCTGATTGGCTTCCCGCAGGGACTCAAAGACAACGGCCATCGCCTCGGAAATTCCAAGGTCCTCGGAAAGGGCCTCGTCAAACCGGATGAGCCCCTCTTCAAAAATTTTTGTGAGCGCAACCCGGCGGGTTGCCCCTCCTTTTTCAGAACGGGTCTTCATCAAAGGATCCGTGAGCCGGGCATAAAAATGGTCGAGCCTTTCCAGGGACTCCCGGGCCGCCTTCAATCCCTCCAGGGTAAAGTTGAGCGGCTGCCGGTAGTGGGTTGAAAGGAGGGCGTAGCGAATCGCCATCGGATCGTAACCTTTGGCGAGGAGGTCCCGGAGCGTATAAAAATTTCCCTTCGACTTCGACATCTTCTCCCCGTCCACCAGAAGGAAACGGCAATGCATCCAGGTGCGGACAAAAGGAACGCCCGTGGCCCCCTCGGACTGGGCAATTTCATTTTCGTGGTGCGGGAAAATCAGGTCCTCCCCGCCGGCGTGAATGTCAAAGGTCTCGCCGAGATACTTCATGCTCATGGCCGAACACTCAAGGTGCCAGCCGGGCCGCCCCTTTCCCCACGGCGAATCCCAGGCGGGCTCCCCCTCTTTTGCTTTTTTCCAAAGAGCAAAATCAGCCCCTTCCTCCTTGTCATACTCATCCACATCCACACGGGCGCCCTTGATATTTTGTTCGAGATTTTTCCTGGAGAGTTTGCCGTAGCCCGGAAAGGAGGAGACCCGGTAGTAGACCGAGCCCTCGCTCACATAGGCCCGGTCCTTTTTGAGAAGCCTTTCGATCAATTGAATCATGGCCGGGATTTCACGGGTGGCCCGGGGCTGTTCGGCCGGGTGGTTGGGGCGGAGGATATTCAGGGTGTCGAGGTCTTCCTGAAACGCCTGGGTGTATTTCTCGGTAAATTCGGCCAAGGGCTTCCCCTCCCGCCGTGCCCCGGCAAGGGTTTTGTCATCGACGTCCGTTAAATTCATCACGTGCCGGACCTTGAACCCACGAAATTCGAGGAAACGGCGCAGGAGATCTTCAAAGACAAACGCCCGGAAATTTCCGATGTGGGCGTAATCGTAGACCGTGGGCCCGCAGGTATACATCCCAACCTCCGCCGGGCGGATTGTTTTGAAGTCTTCGATTTTTCCGGCAAGCGTGTTGTGAAAACGAAGGGGGTTCATTCCAAATCCTCAGATTCAGGTTTGAAGCGCACGCTCGAACCGCCTCCGGCACCGTTCCAGGCCGAGGACCGGGACGATCCTTTTAAGCTCGGGCCCGTGGGCCCTGCCCGTGAGGGCCATCCGGAACGGCATGAAAAGTTCCTTCCCCCGGGCCTTGCATTGGGGCTTCAGGGCATTCATCAAAGATTCAAACAGGGCCTCCCCTTCCCCCCGGACCGTGGGGAGGATGGAAAGCACGGCCTTAAAAATTTCCCGGGCTGTTTCAGTTTTGATCAAAGCCGGGTCTTCGTAGGAAAAGTTGTCCTCCAGAATCCGGAGGCGCTCCTCCAATTCTTCAAAGCGGGTGATATTGTCCTTAAAGACCGGCAGGACCCGGTGGACCTCGGTTTCATCCCACTTTAATTTCTTTTCCGCTTTGAGGTAAGCCAGGGCACGGCGGGAAAAATCTTCGTCCGGGAGTTTCCTCAAATGCTCGCCATTCACCCAATCCAGCTTGTGCGGGTCATACAGGGAGGCGGACTTGTTGACCTGTTTGAGGTCGAAGGCCTCTTTCAATTCCTCCCACGTGAAAATTTCCCGGTCGCCGCCCGAAGCCGGTGGGTCAAGCGGCGATCGGCCGCCCGTTCGTCCGGCACCGGGCGACTGGCCCGGTGCCCAGCCGAGGAGCGCAATGTAATTGGCGAGGGCCTCGGGAAGAACCCCCCGCCGGCGAAACTCCCGGACTGACACCGCTTCGAGGCGCTTCGAAAGCGGCTCCCCGCCCGGGCCGTGGATCAGGGACAGGTGCCCGTATTGGGGCGGCTTGAAACCCATTGCCTCAAGCAGCAGGATGTGTTTGGGAGTATTGGAAAGGTGGTCTTCGCCCCGGATCACGTGCGTGATTTTCATCAGACCGTCATCCACGCAGACGGCGAGGTGAAACGTGGGGAGCCCATCCGCCCTCTGGATCACGAAGTCGCCGGCCATTTCATCCAGATTGAATTCCACCCCGCCCCGGATCAAATCGTGGACCTTGAGCCGGGGGTTCTCAATTTTAAAGCGCACGGTGGGGCGAATGCCCCGGGCCCTTCTCTTCTCGATCTCCTCCCGGGAGAAATTCCGGCCCCGGTTGTCAAAGCGGGGCGGCTTTTTCTCAAGCCGGGCCTGGCGTTTCATCTCCTCAATCTCTTCCTCCGTGACATAACATTCATAGGCTTTGCCTTTTTGAATCAAATCACGAAGAAATTTCCGGTAAATCTCAAGCCGCTCGGACTGCTGGTAGGGCCCCGAGTCTCCGCCGATCCCCGGCCCCTCGTCCCAGCGGATCCCCATCCAGGCCAAATCTTCGACGAGTCCCTCGATAAATTCCGGCCGGGAGCGTTCCTTGTCCGTGTCTTCGATCCGGAGAATAAATTTTCCTCCCTCGTGTTGGGCAAAAAGGTAATTAAAAAGGGCGGTGCGCACGTTTCCGATATGGAGATACCCGGTCGGCGAAGGCGCAAAGCGAACTCGAATCACGCCGGAATCCTCCTCAAGACGGCCAGGGCCTCACAGGTCACGGCCCGGCCCTCCCCCTCGGGGCCCAACCCTTCCAGGGTCTTGGCCTTGACGGAAACCGCCCCCGGCTCCAGGCCCGTCAGCCGGGCAAGGTTTCTCCGTATGATTTGCTTCAGGGGCCCCAGCTTCGGATTTTCCAGGAGAATCACGGAATCGAGCTGCGCCGGCGCCCACCCCCGGCGGCGGCACTCTTCCAAAACTTTTCTCAAAATTTTCTCACTCCGGATATTTTTGTTGCGGGGGTCCCGGTCTGAAAACCAATCGCCGATATCGCCCGCCCCGACCGCCCCCAGGAGGGCGTCCGCCAGGGCATGGAGGAGGGTGTCGCCATCGGAATGGCCGAGAGCCCCTTTTTCAAACGGGATCCGGACCCCGCCCAGATAAAATTTTCGCCCGGGGACCAAACGGTGCGTATCCCGTCCAAACCCGGCCTTTACCGGCACCGGGGCGGCCGGGCGGCCTGAGCCTCTGAGAGAATAAGCTTCGGCCAAGTCTAAATCTGCGGGGGTGGTCACTTTCAGGTTGAAACCCGAGTGAGGAAACACTTTGACCTTGCGGCCCACGGATTCCAGAAGACTGGCCTCGTCCGTCGCCCGAAAAGGATCGGGATGATGACGATAGGCTTCCATTAAAAGGGAACGGCGCACGAGCTGCGGCGTCTCGGCCTCAAACAGGTTGGTCCGGTCCACGGTCCCGAGAACGGCCCCATTTTTTGAGGAGACCCGTTTCAGGGTCGGGACCACCGGGCGGGCCAGGACCCATCCCTCGGCCTGGTCTTTTTTCCTGAGGAGTTCCAGGACCGCCTGCCGGGGAGGGAAGGGCCGGGCACCGTCGTGGACCATGGTCCAGGAATTTTTCGGAGAAGTTTTTTGAAGCGCCTTCCAGACCGATTCGGCCCGGGTCCGGCCGCCCCGCACGAGACGGACCGGCGGTCCGTCGTAACCCGCCAAGACGTGACGCCTCACCCATTTTTCCGAACCGCCCGGGAGCGCCACAATAATTTCCTTGAGGGAGGGAATCTTCTGGAAGGACTCGAGCGTGCGGCGAAGCAGGGGTCTTGGGCCGAGCGCCACAAACAGCTTGCCCGGTTTATTTCTCTTCCTCCCGGCGGCTTGGAATCTTCGGCCCGAACCGGCTGCGGCAATGATCAGACTGACACTCATTCCAATCCTTCGGGCGGCACTCCTAACGGCGGCCCGAGTCCTCGTCCGCAGGCTTGGCAAAGATCATCCGGCCCGCCTGGGTCTGGAGGACGCTTGTGATCATGACAGAAATGGTTTGTCCGATCCGCCGGCGGCCGTTATCGACCACCACCATCGTCCCGTCATCGAGATAGGCCACTCCCTGATCGTGCTCTTTCCCCTCTTTGAGGACCTTGACCTGCATCGCTTCACCAGGGATCACAACTGGCTTCAAGGCATTGGCAAGTTCGTTGATATTGAGCACCTTCACTCCCTGAAGCTCGGCCACCTTGTTGAGGTTGAAATCATTCGTAAAGACCTTGGCGTTGACGGCCAGCGCCATCTTCACAAGCTTGGCATCGACGGTGGAAAGTTCGGGAAAATCCATCTCCTGAATTTTGACTTCGACGTGGGGGTTCCCCTTGATACGGTTCAAGATATCGAGGCCCCGCCGGCCCCGGTTCCGCTTGAGGGGATCGGCGGAATCAGCAATCAATTGAAGTTCCTTCAGCACAAACCGTGGCAGCACGAGCCGCCCGCTCAGAAAATGGGTCTCGGCAATGTCAGCAATCCGGCCATCGATGATGACGCTCGTGTCGAGAAGGATCAGTTCTTCCCCCGGGCCCTTGCTTTCCAGTTTCACAAACGGGATGAGCAGGTTAAATTCGTCCTGCCCCCGGAGAATGGTCACGGCCCCGAGGTAGCTGAACATCACGGCCGAGACGACGCCGACTTGTTTCAGGATGTCTTCGGAAAGGGCAAAGTCATTGGCCACACTCATGACCAAACGGTGGACCGCAAGCCCCAATCCGATGCCGAGGAGGATCGAAAGGATATTGCGGACGGTGTATCGTTTAAAGAAGGCGTCGAGTAAAACAACGAGGGCCGAAAACGAGAGGCCGATCCCGGCGCCGATCCAGGGGGCGTGCGGCAGGGGAAACGGAAAAAACCACTGGAACTCCGAAAAATAGCCGACGATGGTGCAAACCACCACGAATAGAATTCTCAAGATCAGGATCATGGTCATCACTCCTTTTAATGAATTGAAGAACGTTTAAGAGAGTTGAATAAACCGAGTTAAACAAAGGGAACTCCCGGAACCCCTTTTTTCTTTTTCTCATCATCCCGTTTCAGGAGCCGCCATGGGTGGGTCTTGATCTCCTGAACAAAATCACGCAATTCCTGATAAAGTTCATCTTCGCTCACCAAACTCCCCAGCGTGCCCTCCCCCTTTTCAATCTTTCCGAGGAGGGTCTCCAGCGACTGCGTGGAGGCGTTGAGGTGCTTCAAGCTTTCGGTCATGTCCTTCTCGGAACCCTCAAAAATCTTGTTGAGAGAGCCGGTCAGGGAAGCCAGGTTTTTCACGGTTTCCCGGATATCGGCCCCGGTTTCCTTGTCATCCAGGGCCCCCTTCAAGCGGCCCAAAATCTCTTCCAGGTGGCCTGCAATCAGGTCTGCCCGGTCAATCAAGGCCTCCATCGGCACCGGGTCAATCCCCCGAAGGGTATCGCCCTCCCTCAGGAGGGGACCCTTTCCGGGCTGAGGGGTAATTTCAATGTGCGGCTCGCTTAAGATATGTGTCCCCCGGATGTTGAAGGAGTAATTTTCCCTAATTTCCACCCCCTTTGCAATGAAAACTTGGATCTGGACTCCCGTTTGGCCCGTTTCCTTGTCTGCCAGGAGCGTCACCCGGCTCACTTCCCCCACCCGGACCCCTGCCATCCGCACCGGCGCCCCCCGGTCCAGGATGCTCACGTAGTTAAAATTCACGTTAACCCGGTAGCCCGGCCTCAGAAGGTAAACTCCGCTGACGAAAAATACGACAACGGAAAGAAGGATAAAGCCGAAAATCACAAACGTCCCCACCAGGACCTCGTTTTGTGTCTTCTTCATCCCGAAAGACCCTCCGTTTTAATCGGTGATCGGCCCCGTCGCCGATCCCGAGATGAATTGCCGGATCACCGGATTCTCGGACTCCCGGATCTCGTCCGGCGTCCCGATCCCGATAATTTTTCCCCGATAAAGCATGGCAATCCGGGTTGCCACCTTGTAAGCGCTCTTCATGTCATGGGTGACCGCCACGCTCGTGACCCGGAGCTTCCGGTGCATTTCCACGATCAACTCGTTGATGCCGTCCGCCATGATCGGATCAAGCCCCGTGGTCGGCTCATCATAAAGAATAATCTTAGGATCATAGCAGATTGCCCGTGCCAAGCCGACCCGTTTTTTCATCCCGCCTGAAAGCTCGGCCGGCATCAAGTCCCCGATCCCGGCCAGCCCCACCAGCCCCAGTTTTTCTTCGACCTTCTCCCCAACGACTCCTTCCGGGAGGTGCGTGTGCTCATAGAGTGAAAACCCGACGTTTTCACGCACGGTCAGTGAATCAAAAAGAGCGGCCCCCTGAAAGAGCATGCCCAGTTTCAGCCGGAATTGGTCCAGCTCCCGCTGGGAAAGGGAAAAAAGATCGACGCCGTCAATCTCGACCGTCCCCTCGTCGGGCTCCATAATGCCCATGATGTGCTTCAAAAGAACGCTCTTCCCGCAGCCCGAGCGGCCGATAATGACCAGGGTCTCTCCCGTCTGAATCTCAAGATCAAGCCCCTGGAGCACGTGATTGCTGCCGAAGGATTTATGCAGGCCCCGGATCTGAATCATGGGCTCTAAAAGAAATAAAAGAAGGCGGTGAAAAAACAGTCCAGCGCAATGATCAAAATCAGGGCCACCACCACCGCTGTCGTGGTAGAACGGCCCACGCCTTCGGCGCCGCCCTCGGTCCGGAACCCAAAGTAACAGCCCACCGTGGTAATCACGGCGCCAAAGATGAAGGCCTTGACCAGGCCCGTCATAATGTCCTTAATCATTAGAATCTCGATGGTCCGCTTGACGTATTGATGCGAACTGATCCCGAGCTTGAAGACACAGACCAGGTAACCTCCCAGCATCCCGATGCAATCAGCGTAAATGGTTAAAAAGAAGAGCATGAAGAAACCGGCCACGAGGCGTGGGACCACCAGATACCGGACCGGATCGGTGGCCAGGGACCGAAGGGCGTCCACTTGTTCCGTCACCTTCATGGTTCCGATTTCTGCGGCGATCGAGGCCCCCACCCGTCCGGCCACGACCATGGCCGTAAGGACCGGTCCGAGCTCCCGGGTAATGGAAAGGGCCACCAGGTCCGAGGTGAATTGTTCTGCGGCGAAAAGGCGAAGCTGGTAGGCGGATTGCAGGGAGAGCACCATGCCGGTAAAAAGGGCCGTCAGAAACACGAGAGGCAGGGAGGTGACGCCGATCCGGTTCATCTGATCGAGGGTGGTTTGCCACCGAAGCGGCGTGGAAAAAAGCGTCGCCACGGCATCCCGGAAAAGGAGCGAGATTCCCCCGGCGTGGTAGGCAAAGTTTAAAGATTGGCGGCCGAATCCTCCCAGCCAATGGCGGAGAGACACCGTTTTCCGAAGTGTTTCGAGCCGATGGCTCATCGTCTCATCTCCCTAGAATTTGAACTTGGGCCCCACCAACGCATGAGACTCTCCCTGCTCTTTTTCCTTCCCCTCCCCGGCCCCCATTTCAAAACCGACCGCCACCTGGGAGCTGAGGGGCTTCTCGCCTTCGACCGCCGATTCCCCGGCCTTCCATCCCACGCTCATCCCCTTCCAGATCACCAGGTGATCGGGCCCCTTGATCCGGATCCCGTGGAACACGTTTCCAAGGGCCAGATTAATGGCGCCCGTCAGCTTGAAGGTGTTCCGTCCCCTCAGGATCTTCGAATCGTAAAGTTTCAGGTAGGGAGGAAATCCCTGAAACTGCAAAATGGCTTGATCAAAATCGAGTTTGTCCAGGGTGCCCTCTTCGATCGTAAAGTAGCCCTCGACGTCGGGCCGGTTCAATTCGCCCCGAAGTTTGAGTTTCCCCTCCAAATTTCCGGACAAATTCCGGGGGATCGGACGGCCGGCAAAATCTTGAATCGAGGCCAGGGGAAACCCCTTCACCCGGAGGACCAAGTCGGTCCGGGGTTCGGTCCCCTTGAATAAAACCCGTCCCCCCAGATGAAAGACGCCTCCCCAATGGAGATCGATATTCTCAAGCCCTTCGGAGCTCAATTCAAAATTCCCCCCAAAGTCCTCAAGGGGCTCCGTCTCGATGACCAGATAATCGGTGCGAAGAGAGGCCTTGTAGCCGAGCGCCTGACGGCGTGACGATCGGGTGAGCGCCTCCAGAGTCAGTTTTGCTGAAATCACCCAGTCCAAATTGGCAACGGATACGTGGTCCAATTCAAAATGGGTTTCAAATTTAAGCCGGCTCACATTGGAACGGATTTCAATCCGCCGGCGTTCCCGGTCCAGTTGGAGCGAGTAATTTCCGGTCGCCAAATCCATCTCCCCGTTGGCAGCATACTGATGAGGCAGCGCCACCGCCGGAAAGCGGACCACCTTCCCCTCCCGGAGGGCAATGCCTTCAAAAGGATAAACCTGTCCCCGCCAGGCCAGGGATCCGGCGAGCCGGTTCTTTTCAAAATCAGCGTTTACGGAAAGCCGGACGGGAGTTCTTGTCTTTTCCTGACCTACCTCCAGGGAGATCCGGGGTTTGGTCTGCCACTGGTCGACCTTCCCGATCCAGCTCACTTCCCAATCATGGAAGAGACCGGTGAGCCCCAGAGATTCGATCGAGGTGTCGCTCAGGGAAAAGCGGCCGTTCATCGCCTTGATGGGAATTCCGCTGTCGGCAAGGAAATTGACATTCTTCAAAAGGACTTCCAATTGATAATGTTGAAATCGAAGGTCGGAGGAGCCCCGGATCTTCACCTCTCCTTCCATCACTCCCGCCAGCCGGGAATTCAGCCGGAGACGGATCTGGCCCCGGACATCCAATTTCGCCTTGAAATCCACCTCCGTCAGGAGAAGCTCCTTCTCCCCGTTCGGCCAGGGGATCCGGAATTCTCCGTTTCGGATCTCGAGCTTGACCGGGGTTGTTTGGGCCCCGGAAAAAGTGGAATGAACGAAGGAAAAAGGCGATTGGCCCCGTTCCAGACGGACCCGGGGCGAGTCCAAAAGAATCCGGGAGGGCACCTTGAAATTGCCCCGGAGCAGGTTGAAGAGGCCGTAGCCAAAGGAAAGTTTCCCCACTTCGAGAATCGAGAACGGCAGCTCCGGTTCCGGGGCCGTGGTCTCAAGGCCCCAGAGGGCAATTTGAGCCGGAGGGAGGTAGCGGAGCCCCCTGATTTTCACCTTCGTCTTCAAAATTTCACCGGCCCGGGACTCGGCGAAACTTTTAAAGTCCGCTCCGCCGATTTGAGTCTGGATGAAACCGTAGCCGGCGGCCGAGACTAAAAGGCCCAGACCGAAGACAAGGAGAAGGATTGCCGTCCCGGGCCGGAAACGCTTCACGTCACCTTCTCAAAAGTAAGAATCTCCCCCCGAAGTTCGGCCTTGATTTTGTCTCCGTCCTGAAATTTCCCAGAAAGGATTTCTTCCGCCAGGACATTTTCGACGAAGCGCTGGATGGTTCGCTTCAGGGGACGGGCGCCAAAGGTCTGGTCATAACCTTTATCGATCAGGAACTTCAAGGCCTCCGGCGAAATCGTGATCTCGATCTTCTTATCCTTGAGCCGTTCTTTCAGTTCCTTGAATTCAATTTCAATGATTTTCTCGAGGTCTTCCCGGGTGAGGTTGTGGAAGACAATGATGTCATCCACCCGGTTGAGAAATTCCGGACGGAAAACTTTTTTCACCTCGTCCATCAATTTCCGCTTCATCGACTCGTAGGTCTCCTCCTCGCCCTTGGGCCGGAAACCAAGCTCCCCCTGTTTGCGGATCAGGTCCACGCCCACGTTGGAGGTCATGATGACGATCGTGTTCCTGAAATCGACCTTCCGGCCGAACGAATCCGTCAGCCGCCCCTCCTCCATCAGCTGCAGGAGAATATTAAAAACATCCGGGTGGGCCTTTTCGATCTCATCGAAAAGCACCACCGAATAGGGGCGGCGTCTCACTTTTTCCGTAAGCTGCCCCCCCTCTTCGTAGCCGACATAGCCGGGGGGCGCTCCCACGAGACGGGAGACATTGAACTTTTCCATGTATTCGGAGCAGTCGATCGAAAGGATCGCATCCTCTTCGCCGAACATGAACTCGGCCAACGCCCGGGCCAGCAGGGTCTTCCCGACTCCTGTGGGTCCCAGGAATATGAAGGCCCCGATGGGACGCTTGGGGTTGCGAAGCCCGGAACGGGAGCGACGGACGGCGTTCGAAATGGCCCGTATCGCCTCTCCCTGACCGATCACCCGCTTGTGGATTTCATCCTCCATCCGAAGGAGCCGGGCCGTTTCTTTTTCCTCCAGCCGCAGCAACGGAACACCGGTCCATTTGGAGACAATCGTCGCAATATCTTCTCCGGTCACCTGGATCTCCACCTCGGATTTGGATTCCTTCCAGCTTTTCCGGAGACGGGCCAGTTCTTCCTTGGATTTCCGCTCTTCGTCCCGGAGTTTGGCGGCCTTCTCGAAATCCTGCCCCTTGATCGCCGCCTCCTTTTCCATCTTGAGCTCCTCAATCCCGGCCTCGAGTTTCTTCAAATCCTTGGGGAGCGTCGTCACGGAGAGGCGGGCCCGGGAGCCGGCTTCGTCCACCAAATCAATGGCCTTGTCGGGAAGAAAACGGCCCGTGATATAGCGGTCGGAAAGCTTGGCGGCCGCTTCCAGGGCCTCGTCCAGGATCTTCACCCGGTGGTGGGCCTCGTATTTGTCCCGGAGCCCCTTCAGGATGGCAATGGTCTCCTCCACGGTCGGCGGGTCGACCATGATGGTCTGAAACCGCCGGGCGAGGGCGGCGTCCTTTTCGATGTATTTGCGGTATTCGTCAAGCGTGGTGGCGCCGATGCACTGGATTTCTCCCCGGGAAAGCGCCGGCTTCAAAATGTTGGAGGCGTCGATCGCCCCTTCCGCCCCGCCGGCCCCGACCAGCGTGTGAAGCTCATCAATAAAAATGACCACATTCTCCGAACGGCGGATTTCATCCATCACCGCCTTGATCCGTTCTTCAAATTGACCCCGGTATTTCGTCCCGGCCACCATCAAGGCCAGGTCCAGGACGACAATCCGTTTGTCGCTCAGGATCTCGGGAACGTCCCCCGATACGATGCGCTGGGCGAGGCCCTCCACGATGGCCGTCTTCCCCACCCCGGCCTCTCCCAAAAGGACCGGATTATTTTTGGTGCGCCGGGCAAGGATTTGGACGACCCGTTCAATTTCATTTTCCCGGTCCACGACCGGGTCGAGTTTTCCATCCCGGGCCAGGGTCGACAAATCACGCCCGAAGGCGTCCAGGGCCGGCGTCTTGGTCTTGGATTTGCCGGTGCCGGTGGCCGAGCCGCCCCCGCCGCCCGCCGAACCTCCCGGCGCCGAGGAACCCAAAAGCTTGATCACTTCCGCCCTCACCTTATTCAGGTCCAGGCCCACATTCATCAAGACGTGGCTTGCCACACCCTCCCCTTCTTTAATGAGGCCCAGCAGGAGGTGCTCGGTCCCGATGTAGTTATGGCCGAGGCGGCGGGCCTCGTCCATCGCAAGTTCAATCACTTTTTTGGCCTTCGGCGTGAACGGGATGTCGCCCGAGACGATGGTGCTCGGGCCGAACTGGACCAGTTTCTCGACCTCGAGGCGGATCGTGTCCAGCGAGAGGCCCAAATTTTGCAGGACGGCCGCCGCCACGCTCTCGCCCTCTTTGATGAGACCCAGGAGGATGTGCTCGGTCCCGATGTAATCGTGGTTGAACCGCTTGGCCTCTTCCTTGGCCAGGATGATGACCTTTCTCGCCCTTTCCGTGAATCGATCAAACATAAACGATGACTCCTTCTTGTTAAAAAGACCGTTTAGACAGAAATACTTTTTAATTTCTCACGGATCAATTCGGCCCGCCGCACGTCCCGCTCCGTGGCCCCGAGCGCCCGCCCGTCGATCTTCTGCAGGTGGGCCGGCTGGATCAATAAAAACAGGCGGTTCAATTCCTGATACGTCAGGCTCGGAATAAAACCGAGGTCCACACCGAGACGGACCATGGACAAAAGCTGGACCGACTCCTCGGAGGCAATCACCCGGGCCGTCTTGAGGACGCCGAGTGCCCGCCAGATTTGGTCTTCAAATTTTGCCTTTCGCTTTTCCAGGAGGTGCTGCCGGGCCTCCTTCTCGTGCGTGATCATCTGGTGGATCACGCCCTCAAGGCTCGCAATAATTTCCTCCTCGTTCTGTCCCAGCGTGATCTGATTTGAAATCTGGAAGAAATTGCCCGTCGCCTGCGTCCCCTCCCCGTAAAGCCCCCGGGTGGCCAGGTTCATTTTCGCCAGGGCCTGCAGAACCTTGTTCAACTGCTTCGTCATTACGAGGCTCGGCAGGTGGAGCATGCAGGAGGCCCGAAGCCCCGTCCCCACATTGGTGGGGCAGGCCGTCATATAACCGAGGCCGGCATGAAAGGAAAAGGGAAGGTTTCGCTCGAGTTCATTGATGACCTCATTCGTGATCCTCCAGGCCTCCGTAATGTTCAGCCCCGACTGCAGCACCTGGAGCCGGACGTGGTCTTCTTCCAGCATCATGAGACTCACCACTTCATTGGGGCTCACGGCCACGGCCTTCTGCCCCTGGTCCATGGCGTGTTCCCGGCTGATGAGGTGGCGCTCGAGAAGGAACTGCTTGTCGAGCTCCGTCACGTCGTGGTAACGAATGAAAAAAACGTCTTTCAAGGCCGGCGTCTGGGAGACGGCCTCCTCCAGGAGATCAATCACTTCCTCCTCCTGGCCCTTCGCCAGTTTGGCCAGAAAGGGAAAGCCGGCCAGGTTGCGTGCGAGACGGATCCGGGAACTGATCACGACATCCGATTCCGGACCGCTCGCCCGGAGCCACTCCGTCGGACTTTTTAGAAACTTGTCAACGAGTCCGCTCATCTGCTGGGTTTCCTTTTTCCCTTTTTCAGTTTTTCTTCCAGGTGCTTGATCTGGTCCCGGATTCTGGCCGCCTCTTCAAAGGCCTCCTCCTGGACCGATTTGCGGAGCCGGTTCTGGAGCTCCTTCAAATCGTGGGTCAAACGGACGGGCGACGTGGAGGGCGGCGCCTGGGCCGGACGTTTTCCCACGTGCTGGACCGAATGCTGGACCCGTTTAATTAAAGGAAGCAAAAGTTTCGAGAAGGACTCGTAACATTCGGCGCAGCCGAGGCGGCCGGTCCGGCCGAATTCTTCATAATAGAGACCGCAATTGGGGCATTTCAAAGCCGTCTTCTCGGCGGGGCCGGCGCCCATCCCGGACATCTCCTTGGCCAAATGGGTGAGGTCGCTTAAAAGCTCGCCCGGGTTGAAGTGGGTCTTGAACTGCGTGCCTTTTTCCTGGGCGCAGGTTTCGCAAAGATGGATCTCGACCATCTGGTCATTGACGATCTCGGTGAGGTGAATGCTCGCCTCGTTCGTCCCGCAAAGGTTACAAACCATGGTGTCAATCGCTCCTTAGACGGCTTCGTGTCCTGCTGATTTCGCCCTAATTATAGCATTACAGCAAAACCTATACCAACAAACGAGCACCGAGCACCGGACGGCGTCCAACCGGACGCCGTCCGGTGGGGACACGTTAATACCGGACGCCGTCGGTCCGGGTGAGGGCGTGAAAGGCCTTCATAAGCTCCCGGGTTGTGGGGCCCGGCTTGCCCGTCCCAATGGTCCGTCCGTCGATCTTCACCACCGGAATGACCTCTGCCGCCGTGCCTGTGAGGAAAACCTCCTCCGCATTGAAGAGGTCGTGGCGGGTCAGGATTTTTTCCTCGTGCGGCAATTTCTTTTTGGCGGCAATCCCGAAAATGGCCTCACGGGTGATCCCCTTGAGAACGCCCACGTAGACGGGCGGTGTCAAGAGAGTGCCATTTTTAACCATGAACACGTTGTCACCGGTGCATTCTGCCACATACCCCTGGTGATTCAAAAGGAGCGCCTCGACCACGCCCGCATTGTTGGCCTCGATCTTCGCCAGGATGTTATTGAGGTAATTGAGCGATTTTAAGGCCGGGTTCACGGCCTCCGGAAAATTCCGGACCGTGGGCACCGTGATGATCTCCAGGCCGTTCTTGTAAAGCTCCTCCGAATAGAGAACGATCTTGTCGGTGATGATAATGACCGTCGCCCGCTTGCATTTCGTGGGGTCGAGCCCGAGGTCCCCCACGCCCCGGGTCACCACAACCCGGATGTAGGCGTCCCTCAGGCGGTTTCGCCGGAGCGTTTCCAGAATTGCTTCTGTCAACTCTTTCCGGTCGAGCGGGATCTTCAGCAAAATGGTGTGGGCCGTTTCAAAGAGGCGGTCCAAATGCTCTTTGAGTTTGAAGACCAGCCCGTTGTAGGAACGGATCCCCTCAAAGGCCCCGTCCCCGTAAAGAAGTCCGTGGTCAAACACCGAAATCCGGGCCTCGCTTTTTGGATACCATTTCCCGTCGATGTAAACTTCAAGTTCCATTTAAGTGCTCTCCTTTACTGGATTCGTCCCGCTCCTCACGAGAACGCCCTCGTGAAACCGGGAAATATTCCCGAACTGTCCGGCCCTCTCTTCGTCGTGAGTCACGATGACCAAAGCCAGGCCCGTTTCACGGTGGAGCGAGGTTAAAAGATGGAAGACCGTTTCCGCCGTTTCGTCGTCCAAATTTCCGGTCGGCTCGTCGCAAAAAAGAATTTCCGGTTCGTTCACAAGCGAGCGGGCAATCGCCGCCCGCTGCTGCTCCCCGCCTGAAAGCTCGTGCGGGAAATGCCTCTCCCGGCCCTCGAGCCCCACCCGGCGAACCAGGTCCCGGGCCCGCTCCCGGTTCGACCGCCGGGCCATGAGGGAGGGCAGAAGAACATTTTCAAAAAGGGTCAACTCGGGCAAAAGATGGAAGAACTGAAAAATAAATCCGATCTTCAGGTTCCGGTAGACCGTCAGTTCCTTCTCGTTCATCTGGCTCAGGTCGTTCCCCTTGAAAAAAATTCTCCCTTCCGTGGCCCGGTCCAGCCCGCCCAGGAGATGAAGCAGGGTCGACTTCCCCGACCCCGATCTTCCCACGATAAAGGCCATCTCGCCCACGGACAAAGAAAAATCCACGCCCCGCAGCACGGAAAGCGGCCCTTCCGGGGTGGGAAAATCTTTGTGGACCTTTTCGGCGATCAAAAGATTGACTTTACTCATAGCGAAGGGCCTCGACAGGATTCAAATTCGCCGCCCGGTGGGCCGGGTAAATCCCCGCCAGAATCGAGGTTAAAAGCGCCAGCGCCACAATGGTCGTCACATCGGCCACGTTAATCTCGGTCGGGATCCGGTCCAGATAATAGATGTCGCTCGGGAAAACGGCGAGGCCCGTCGTCTCCTCCAGAAAATCAGAGATCGGATTCAGGTTGAGGGCCGCCACAACCCCCAAAAGGGCGCCGAAGACCACGCCGACCAACCCCACGCTGAACCCCTCGAGCACAAAGATCTTCCGGATGCCCTGCCGGGTCGCCCCGAGGGCCCTCAGGATCCCGATGTCTTTTGTTTTCTCCATCACGACCATGATCAAGGTGGAGGCAATATTGAAAGCGGCCACAAGCGTGATCAAGGCCAGCAGAATCGTCATCACGTTTTTTTCCACCTGCAGGGCCTGGAAAAAACTCCGGTTCATATCCATCCAGGAGCGCACCCAGTAATCGGCCCCGAGTTCGAATTGAAAGTGACTTTTTAATTTTTCCGCCTGGTCCACGTCCCGGAAGCGCACGCTCAAACCCGTCACGTGGTCCCCGAGGTGGTAAAGCCCCTGGGCCTCCTTCAAATCCACCAGGGCGAGCCCCGTGTCAAAATCATTCATGCCCATCCGGAAAATCCCGCCCACGATAAAGGTTTGGGTCTCGGCCTTTGCCAGCGAAAAGGACTTTCCCTCCTCCACAAAGGGCGTGATGAGAGAAACCCGGCTGCCGGGGCCCACGCCCAGGATTTGGGCGAGGCTCTCTCCCAAGACCACGGAAGGAACGGACCGGCGGATTTCCCTTTTAAAGAGCCCGAAGAAACGCTTTTCGATTTGGACTTCTTCCACCGGCTCAAAATCAAGCGTCCCCCATTTCAAATGCCCGCCAAAGATGGAAAGGTCTTCCCGGAAGCGGTCCACTCCTTTGACAAGCACCCCGATGGCGTTCTGCTCCGAACGGGCAATCGCCTGCCCCTCCACAAACGAGGCAATGCTCTCAATTTCGGAACGGTCCCAGGAGCGAATCCTGGAAATCACGGCCCCCGGTTCGTCAATCCCGCCCGCTTTTTCAATGCGAAGGTGCGGATTCACGCTGACGATCTTGGCCTTGAGCTCCCGGTCAAACCCCGTCATCACGGCGAGCACCACAATCAGGGCCATGACCCCCACGGCCACCCCCAGAACGGAAATGAGAGAGATGAGCGAAATAAAACCCGTTCTTCGCCGCCTCGTCAGGTGTTTGAAGGCGATCCAGGATTCGTAGCTCATGACAGAAGGACTCCGCCCTCCTCCTCTCCTCCCCCCGCTGAAGCGGGGGGAGGATTAAGGTGGGGGGACAACCGAAGCTGCGGAAAAAGAATCACTTCCCGGATCGACGAACGATTGGTCAGGATCATGACCAGGCGGTCGATCCCGATCCCGAGCCCGCCTGCGGGAGGCATGGCAAATTCGAGGGCCGTCAGGAAATCTTCGTCGATTTTTTTGGTCCCGCCGATGATCTCCACCTGCTTTTCGAGGCGCTCCCGCTGGATCACAGGGTCATTCAATTCCGAAAAGGCATTGGCGATTTCCATTTTTCCGATGTAAAGCTCAAACCGGTAGACAAGCTCCGGGTCGTCTTCCTTCGGTTTCGCCAGCGGTGTCAGAAGCGCCGGGTAGTCGATCACAAACGTGGGCTCCCAAAGGTCCGGCTCCACCACCTCGCCGAAAACGGAGTTTAAAACATCGATGGCCTCGTCCGCCGGGGCAAACTCAATCCCGAGTTTTTTGGCCTCCTTCTTGATATCCGCCCTGCGCCAGTCAACTTTGGTTTTCTCCCGGAGCGCCTCGTAAAAGGAAATCCGTTTCCACGGCCGCTTGAAATGAACGGCCCGGTCGCCAAAGACAAGCTCTTCGGCGCCGTGCAGGCTTTGGGCCAGGCCCGAGATGAGCTCCTCTGTGAGGTTCATCATGTCGGTATAATCGGCATAGGCCTGGTAAAGTTCGAGCATCGTAAATTCGGGATTGTGGCGGACAGAAAGGCCCTCATTCCTGAAATTGCGGTTGATCTCATAAATTTTTTCCATCCCTCCCACGAGGAGCCTCTTCAGATAAAGCTCCGGCGCCACCCTGAGATAGAGATCCATCCCCAGGGCCTCGTGATGCGTCACGAAAGGACGGGCCCGGGCGCCGCCCGGGATGGGCTGCATCATCGGCGTCTCCACCTCCAAAAATCCCCGCTCGTCCAGGAATTGACGGATTTGACGGACGATTTGACTCCGCCGGCGGAAGGCCTGCCGGACCTCGTCATTGACCATCAAATCCACGGAGCGCTGGCGGTAACGGGTCTCGACATCTTTCAGGCCGTGCCATTTTTCCGGGAGGACCTGGAGGATTTTGGAGAGCAGGGTGAATTTTTCGATCTTCACCGTGCGCTCGCCCATCTTGGAAAGAAAAAGAGAGCCTTCGAGGCCCACGATGTCGCCCAGGTCCAGGTTGGAAAATTGCTCGTAACCCTCGGGCCCCAGGGTTTCTTGCTTGACGTAGATTTGGACCTTCGCCGTCTCGTCTTTTAAATCGCAAAACGTGCTTTTGCCGTGGCTTCGGCGGGCCATCAGTCTGCCGGCGATCCGCACCTTGCGGCCCTCTTCAAAACGGTCCAGGACCGCCTGCAAAGACTCGATGGGCAAAAATCTTTCCCCGTAAGGGGCCATCCCCTGCTTGAGGCAGGCTTCCCGCTTCGCTTTTCTTTCCCGGACGTGTTCAGAGTCTTGAGGCATTTGGATTGGAACTAAATGTTTCTAAGTTTAGGCGTCGATTATAGATGAGTGCTTTTGGAGTGTCAAAGTTTGTTTCGGGGAGCGGCTCACAAGGCGCTGCGGGCCAAAGGGTTTCATCATCACCAGCACGACCGGAAGGAGAACCAGAGTGCAGACGAGGGAGAAAAGGATGGTGATGCTCGTCAGGACCCCGAAATAAACCGTGGGCCGGAAGCTGGCGAAGACGCTCGAGGCAAATCCAAAAACCAAAATCATCGTCGTCACCACCATGGCCTGCCCCACATTCCGGTAGGTGTGGTGAAGCGCCTGCAAATAATGGCCCCGGTGCCGGAACTCATAACGGAACCGGTAGAGAAACTGGATGGAGGCGTCCACCACCAGGCCCAGCACGACACTGGAGATCATCGCCGTCGGCGTCGAAAGCTCTACCCCGAGAAATCCCATCAGGGCGAAAAGACCGGCCATCGGGACCAAATTGGGAATGGCGGCCAGCACGGCCATTTTCCACGAGCGGAAAAAAATCATGATGAGGCCAAGGATCACGAGAAAGGCCAGGCCCAGACTCTCAATCTGGTTGGCCACGAGCCGCTCGGCCATCTGCCCCAAAAGGAAAACGCTCCCCGTGATCTTGATCTCATATTCCGGCCCCCAATGCCTCCGAAGATAATCCCAGATCCGGTCTTCCATCGCCCGCCCCCTCTCCGTCCCCACGGCCTTCATCCGGGCCTCCAGCCTGAGATGGCGAAAATCCCGGGAAATAAAACTCCAGAAATCCGGATTGTCGGATTCGGCCATCTTTTCCAGATAAGTCTCAAGCGTCGACGCCTCCTCGGGGATCCTGAAACCGGCCGGCCCCCCCACCCGGGCCTCGTGGACTTTTTTGACAAGGGTCGCCAGCGAATTGACCTTGGCGATCTCAGGCTGGCGCTCCAGAAATTGGAGGAGCCTCTCAAGTTTGCGAAATGTTTTCAGGGAGACAATTGATTTTCCGTCCGTCCGGGACACGGAAAGTCCGAGGGAGTAGACGCCTGTGAGCCGCTCATCGATAAAGTGAGTCGCCACTGCCAGGGGGGACGTGGCCGGCAAGTCCCGGATGAGGTTGGTGTCCACCCGGATTTTCCCGATTCCAAAGCCGGCGAGAATCAAAAGGAGGAGGATGCCGCCCAGGAGAACCCACTTCAGGTGAAATTCGATATTTTCCAGATAGAAAATAACGGTGCGGGTGAAGAAGTGCCGCCCGGGGTCCTGCCGCCAGCCTTTCTTAAAAGGAAGGAGCGGGAGAAGGATGGGTGTGAGGCCCATCGTCACGACATAGGCATAGAAGGTGCCAAGAGAGGCGAAGAGCCCAAAGCTTTGCACGGCCGGAACGGGATTGAGCCCGAGCGACAGAAAGCCCGACATGATCGTGGCCGAGGTGAGAAGGCAGGGCACGCCGAGGTGCTCCACCGTGAGACAAATCGACTCCCGGAGGCTCGGGTGGTGCGGTCGGAGTTCGGAGAAAAGGTTGATCACATAGATGACGCTCGTCACGGAAATTATCATCACCACAGGCGCCAGGAGTGAATTCACGAGGTCGAGCGGCCGGCCGAGGAGGGCCACCGTGCCGAAGGTCCAGAGGAGCGTCGTGAAGACCACCGACATCGCCACCACGACATTCGCCGGGTTTCGATAAATCAGGAAGGTGGCGAGGACCAGAAAAAGTCCCACGGCGGGAACGAAGAAAGCCTGGTCCCTTCGAATGTAATCCACGAGGTCATACTGCTCGACCGGGGAGCCTGCCACATAAAAACGGGCGCCCCGCCACGGAAATTTCCTCAAAATCTCCCGGAGTTCTCCGATGTAACCCTTGAGAAAATCAGGGTCCCCGGGTTTCGTCTTGAGCCGCACCAGAATGGCCCCCACCTTCCCGTCCCGGGAAAGGAGGTTGCCCTGCACAAAGGGATGGCCAAGCGCCTCGGCCCTGAATTCCTCAAGGGACTTCTCCCCCTCAAAAAGTCCTGTGATCATCGGCTCAATTTTTACGCCGAGGGCCTTGTGTTTGATGTCGAGGACGTTCGTCAGGCTCACGACCCGGTCCACCCGGTTGTCGGAGGAAAGGACCTGAGTCAAAATATGAGTCAGCTTCAGAGGGGTGGGCCGGAGATAGTCGGAGGTCTCAATCGCAATGGCGACCAGGTGGTCGCTCCCGAAATGGTTTTTGAAGTCCTGGTAGAAACGGTATTCCGGCGTGTTTTTCGCAAAGAGCGCCTCGGTCGAGGGGTCGATTTTAAGCGACTTGAAGGCAAAGACAAAAAGAAGCGTGATTAAAAGATAAAGGAGCAGAATGACCCACTGGAGGTCCAGGACGGCCCCGGCTAATTTTCTAAATAGGCGGCTCATTTTT
Organism: Candidatus Omnitrophota bacterium; assembly: GCA_016179745.1. Classification (GTDB taxonomy): domain Bacteria; phylum Omnitrophota; class Omnitrophia; order Omnitrophales; family JACQLI01; genus JACPCP01. The sequence continues at coordinate 50,210 of JACPCP010000017.1, read as the reverse complement.
GTGCTACCTTAATTCGCCTTCAATGGGAAACCTTCTCTTTTCATTTTATCTCCTCACGGCGCTCGTCTGGCTCGCCCGGGCCTGGCGGGCGCTCCGGGCCTTGAAGGAAACCCCCACGGTCGAAATGCGTTCCTCGGGTTCAGCCCAACCCCTGCCTTCCGTTTCCGTGCTCATCCCCGTCAAAAATGAGGAAGACAATATCGGAAATTGCCTGGAGGGCCTCCTCCGCCAGGATTTTCCCGCACTAGAAATTATCGTCACGAATGACCATTCCACTGACCGGACCCCGGAAATTCTTTCGGAATACAGCCGTTCCCATCCCGAGCGGGTCAAAATCCTGAATGCCCCTCCCGTGCCCCCCGGGTGGACTGGCAAGAACTGGGCCTTAGCGCACGGAGCGCCCCACGCCCAAGGCGAATGGCTCCTTTTTACAGACGCCGACACCCGCCACGAACCTCAAATGATAGCGAGCGTCCTCGCCCACGCCCAAGGAAAAAATCTTGATCTTCTGACCCTCACCCCCCGGTGTCTGGCCGAAGGGTTCTGGGAAAAAACTCTGCAGCCGGCGGCGATGGCTTTCCTCGGACTCTGGTTCCCTTTCGCCAAAGTGAACGACCCTGATTCCCCGGTCGTTTTCGGCAACGGGCAATTTCTGATGATTCGAAAAAAGGTTTACGAATCGCTCGGCGGGCACGAAAAAGTAAAAGGTGAGTTTCTGGAGGATTTTGCGCTTGTGAGGCTGGCGAAGGCGGCCCGGTTCCGGATCGAATGCGCCTTCGGGACAAAAATTTTTGGGACTCGAATGTATCGCTCGCTTCGTGGAATCTGGCTCGGCTGGCGGCGGATTTACCTTCACGCCTTCGAGAAAAATCCAGCTCGCCTTCTCGCAAAGGCGCTCTCAGTTTTCGCCTTCTCAACCCTCCCCTTTTTCTTTTTTCCAGCCGGTCTCTCGGTTCTCTTTCTAATTGTTCTGGTGGCCTGGAAGGCCTCGGAAATTGTGGGGGCTCCGAGAGGTTACTCGCTTTTACACCCGCTGGCGGGTTTCATCCTGGCCGGAATTTTAGCCGACGCCGCCTGGCACGCCCTTCAAAAAAAAGAAGTCAAGTGGCGTTAAGGCTGGGAGGCGGGTGACTCCCCTACCCGGGAGCGACCGGCTCCTCTCTTTACGGGAAAGCTCAACAAACTCAGCTCCTCGATGGGGTTGCCGCCGGCCCTTCAACATCACCACTCGTTCCCCTTCAATGGAACATCAGGATAAGTGGTCACAGATTGTGACCACCCGTTTACCCAATCTTTCCCGGCCGGAGAGACGTCAACTTAAAGCCAATGGCGTCTGTTTTTGGCGGCACGAGCAATCTTTTAATCTTCTCGTGGAGGTCTTTTAATTCTCCGTCGTGACTCAGTAGGAATTTTTCGATTTCGGTCAGTCTAGTTTCCAAGATTTGGTTGACCACAAAAATCTCCCGCATCCGCACAAAAGCACGAATGATGTAGAGGCTCATGGCTGTGGCTTTGGGACTGTTCACAACATTGGCAGCCTGAAGCGCCCCATATTCGGTAAAAGCGTAAGGGAGGTAACGACGTCCGCCATACCCACTTGAGGTCGCATTTTGCGACCTCAAGTCGATCCCCTCTTCCGAAGCCGCCTCTCGTGACCTCGAACGGGAAAGCTCTTGGGTCTCCCGTTGAGTCAACTGAAACATAAAATCCTCCGGAAACTTGGTGCGATTGCGCCTGACCTGTTCATTCAGGCGTTTGGTTGAAACTCCATAGAGTTCAGCCAAATCTGAATCCAGAATGACCTTTACTCCGTGGATCACGAAGATACGTTCCTCAATCATCTCAAGGGGAACGATCTGGCGGGAAGTTTTCTTTTTCATCGATTTACCCTCCTTAGTTTTTTGGTTCTAAGGGTAAATCGTGTCTACCGGAAGGAATTTCCAGCAATATCCCTGCTCTCGCAGGCTTATCCGATCTTTCCGCAGGACGATAAAATCGCCCGCAACCCTGATTCTGCTGAATAAAACGGCTTTTATTCTACCGAAAAATTCTGAAACCGAAAGTCAAATTGTGCAGGGATGTCTTTGGGAAGGCTTGGCGTCAGGCCGTAAGCTTGAGGAAGTATCCCTTTTCGAGGGCGTAACCGAGGACCTTCTTCAAAAAATTCCGGTCGGTCTTTGGAAAATCGGTCCCCGTGCCTCGAAGGAACTTCCGGGCATTTTGGGTGTCAAAACTGAGCGAGCTCGTGAGGTAGCCGAGGTAAGGGTCGATCTTCGAGAAAATCTCCCGCTCAAAGGGGTCGAGCGTCTCCACCGAAAATTCCTCCGGGGGAATGACCTCGACCGGCGAGGAAATCCCGAACTCCTCCTTGACTCGGAGCAGGAGTCCGAGCGTGGGCGGATTTTCCGTCACAAGGTGAAACGTTTTCCCGACCGAATCGTCCCGCCGGGAAAGGTGAAAGGCGGCCTCCACCACAAAATCGATGGGGACGATATTGAAGGAATTCTCGAGGCGGGACGGCAGCTTTTTTAGAAGGCCGTGGGCAAAGAGCCGCCAAAAGGGATAAATCACCTTGAATTCGGAGACGGCCCCCCGCTTTGAATCCCCCACCACAATGCTCGGCCGGAAGATCACGGCAGGAAGGCCCTGCGCCATTTCCTCACGGACCCGCTTCTCCGCCAGGTATTTTGTCGCTTCGTAATTATTGGCAAACGAGGGGTTCTCGGGAAGTTCATCTTCAAGCGAGCAGATGCGGGTGAAGCTTCCGGCCACGTAGGCCGTGCTGAAATAGAAAAACCGTTTCAGACGGCCCGACCGCAGGGCCTCCTTCGCCGTCTCGAGAACACAATTTGTTCCGTGTAGATTGATTTTTTCCGAGAGGTCCCACTCCGCCCCCAGGTTTGTCAACGCCGCAATGTGATAAAACTCGTCCGTCTGGCGGGTCACGGTTTCCCAATCCCCGGGGCTGAGCCCGAGCCTGGGCTGGGTCAGGTCGCCCGAGACGACCCGGATCCGGTCTTTGGAGGCGCCGTTCGTGCCGATTTTCTTGAGAAGTTTTTCGATCCTGACTTCTTCGGAATCAGAGTTCTTCGCCCGCACCAAAAGAAAAAGCCGGTCCGGCGTCTCCTCAAGAAACATCCGGACGAGCTCCCTCCCGATGCCGCCCGTGGCGCCCGTCACGAATAAATTCCGGGGGGGTCTAGCCTTCATAGCGCTCCACAAGGAGGCAGATATTCTGCCCGCCGAAGCCGAAGGAATTGCTCAAGGCAGCGTCGACTTTCCCTGACCGGGCCTCGTTCGGGACATAATCAAGGTCGCAGGCCGGGTCCGGCTCCTCGTAATTGATGGTCGGCGGAAGGATTCCATCCCGGATTGCAAGGAGACAAGCGATCACCTCCGTTGCCCCGGCCGCCGCAATCGTGTGGCCGAGCATGGATTTGATCGAGCTCACCGGAATTTCGTAGGCCCGCTCACCGAAAACCTTTTTGATGGCCAGGGTTTCGATCGTATCGTTCACGAAAGTGGCCGTGCCGTGGGCATTGATGTAATCGATGTCACCCGGCCCCAGCCCTGATTTTCGAAGCGCCCCCGAAATGGCCCGGCACGCCCCGTCCCCCTCGGGGTCCATGTCCGTCAATCGGTAGGCGTCGGCCGTGGACCCGTAACCGGTGATCTCCCCGTAAACCGGGGCGCCCCTTTTGAGGGCGTGGCCGAGTTCTTCCAGGACGAGGACGGCGGCGCCTTCCGAAAGCACGAAACCGTCCCGCTCTTTGTCAAAGGGCCGGGAGGCCCGCTCGGGCTCGTCATTTCGCTTCGAGAGGACCGTGAGCTGGCTGAAGCCCGCCACGCCGAAAGGGTAAATCATCGAGTGGGCCCCGCCGGACAAAACGATATCGGTTTCGCCCCGGCGAATCCATTCAAAGGCCTCGCCGATCGCCTGCGACGAGGCCGCACAAGCCGTCAGGCAGCTTGAGACCGGGCCTTTAATTTTGAATTGTCCCGCCAAATGTTTGACCGTCATGAAAGGCTGGATCTCCAGTTCCCGGAAACCTTCCAGGTAATCCCGGCTCCGCACCAGATAAGATTCCGGGTCCACCACTCTGCCGTTCTCCCCCCACGAGGAACAAACCGTGGCAATGAATCCCTCCAGATTGATCCCCCAATCGCCGGCCGCAAAATAAATCCCGACCCGCTCCGGGTCCTCCGCCTCCATTTTGAGGCCGGCCTCCCGAAAGGCCTCTTCGGCCGCCTGCAGGGTAAAAAAGGTCGAGCGGCCGGCCGAGGCCATTCCCGGCTGGCGATGCTTCCATGAATTGAAATCAAAATTTTTCACTTCGCCGGCGATCCTCACGGGAAACTCGCTGGCGTCAAAAAGGGAAATGGGCCCAATCCCGGATTTTCCGGCGGTCCAGTTCTTCCAATTTTCGGCGACGGAATTCCCGAGCGGTGTGACGGCCCCGAGGCCCGTGACGACCACCCTCCGGGGAAAATTATTTTTCATGGCGGCCCACCACGACGGCGGCGCTCTGTTCGCCGAGTCCCATTCCGTGCACCAGAAATGTCCGGGCAGCGACCGGCCGGGGCGCCCCGGTGACAAAATTGAGGTCGCATTCCGGGTCCGGCTCCTCCAAATTGACCACCGGCGGAATGAGATTCCGATCGAGGGCCAAAAGGGCCAGGCTCGCCTCGGTCATCCCGGAGGCGTCGATCAGGTGACCGGTCACCGATTTGGTGGCCGTGACGGGAACCCGACGGGAACTGTTTTGAAAAATTCCGGCGATCAACTTTGCCTCTGAAATGTCCTCCTCCCGGACCCCGCTCCCGTGGGCGTGCACGAAATCGATTTCATCGGCGCCCCGGCCGGCTTCTTCGAGCGCCTTTTTTACGGACTGCCCTTCCCGATTAAAATTGGTGCCGTAGCCCAGAATCTCTCCGTAAATCCGGGCCCCCCGCCTCGAGGCGTGTCCCTGCTCCTCCAGGACAAAAATCCCGGCCCCCTCGCCGACCACCATCCCGTCCCGCCTCCGGTCAAACGGCCGGTAAGCCCGGCGGGGTTCGTGACCGTTCGTGGAAAGGATTCCCAGGAGATGAAGACGGGCGAGGCCCACGGGATTCAATTTTGAATCCGTGGCGCCGGCCAGCATCACATCGGCATCGTCCCGCTGAATCGTTCGAAAGGCCTCGCCGATCGCCTGCAGGCCGCCCGTGGAGGAGGTCATCAGCGTGTTGTTCGGGCCTTTCAAGCGGTGGGTCATCGAAATGTGGCAGGCCGGCATGTTGGGAAGGTATTTCAAAAGCCAGAGGGGGTAAAGCGCCCGGATTCCCTCCCGGCCGAAACGTTTGATTTGAAACCGCTTTTCGGAATCGAGCGCCCCACGGATCCCGAGCCCGAGTTCGTCCAATTCATTATTGATCAAGGGAGCGCCCAGCGTCACGCCGGCCCGTGTGGCATCCATCGATTCAACCACCAGACCGGCGTCCCGGACGGCCAGCGTGCTGGCGGCCACGGCCAGACGGATGTCCCGGCTCATGACCTTCAAACTTTTTCTTTCCTTCACGAAGTCGGCGGCCTCGAAATCCGGGATCTCTCCCCCCACCCGGACCGGCGAGCCGTTCGTGGAAAATTCGGAAAGGGGGCGGATGGCTGATTCCCCTTTCACGGCGGCTTGCCAGAGCGGCTCATAACCCAGGCCGCAGGCGCTCACCGTCCCGATCCCCGTGATGACTACTCTTCGCCCGGACATTCGGCCTTCAATCCTTCAATCAGCCTGGCCGGAAACGTGATAGGGCTTCGGGCCCCCGGCTTGAGTTTTCCCACATTCATCAAAAGCACCCGGCCCCCTGCAATTTTTTCCCCCTCCTGAAAAATTTCTCCCCGGAACCAGCCGGCTTCCTTTCGAAGGCCTTCCGCTTCCACGGCCACGTCCAGCCGTTTTTCCGGCCGGGGCGGAATTAAAAATTCCACTTCCTCAATTTTAATGAAGACGACGTCGTCCTCGAAATCGCTCTCCGCCCCGAGGAGAACGGCGCCCGCCTGGGCCATCATCTCAATCAGATAAGTCTGGGGAAATCCGGCCTCCCATTTTTTCCAGGCCGTGACCCGCTTCGCCTTTTCAAAGGCTTCGACCCCGTCCAGCCAAACCCAGCTCATGTCTCACCGGTCCCATAAAGCACAAGCCTGGCGCCGATGCCGCTGGGGGTCTCGAAGAAACTTCCTTCTGCTTTAATGTCTTTGCAGGAGGGCGCTTCCATCGTGAACCGGTTTTTACCCTCAAGTGAGATTGTAATCTGCTGAAACCGGCCCACGTCCGCCCAGGAGCCGCCCAAGGCCTTCATCACCGCTTCCTTGGCCGTAAAGAGGCGGGCAAAAACGGGGACGGGGTCGGCGGCATTTTTAAGAAGAGTTTGTTCGGAAGGCGCCAAAAGCCGGTCGATCAAGAGGAAGGAATGGGAAGCTAAAAACCGCTGAGTCCGTTTCCACGAGAGGACATCAATTCCAACCCCGAGGGGTTTCAGGCCCAATGGCATCAAGAGGAAGAGGAGATATTCCTGGAGACTCGTTCCCGAAGGTAATCGGCAATCATCCCCACCGTGAAAAGCGCAGGGAGATTGGCGGCAAGGGGTTCTTTCTCAAACTGGGTAAAATCAAGGAATGGAATCTTTTCACGAAGGACCTTCAGGCCCTCCGGAGTGACCCGGCCGCCGGAGACGAGCCCCTCCTGATTCAGCACGTTGCCGGGAAAGAGCTCGCCCGAGGGGATCTTGAGATCAAAGGTCTTTTCGAGGCGGAAGAGGATGTCGATAAAATCAATCGATTCGGCGCCGAGGTCCCGGACGAGGGAGGATTCGGGACGGATCTCCTCCGCCGAAAGGCCCAGCGCCCCGGCCAGACACTCCTGAACTTTTCTAAAAATTTGGTTCTCATCCATGGGCGTGACTCAGAACAAAAATTCCGTTTAAAATCCGGACCCCCAAAACCCACGTGTCAACTTCATGCTCGTGATCGATCTTAAACCCGAGCGCCTGAAATGTCCGGCGCCAGCCTTCCCGGCTTCGGAAATTCCTCGGATGCCCCACGAATTCGAGGTTAAACAACGTATCCCGGAGCGCCGTCCAAAACCTTCCGAGTGAAGTGTTGTAAAGATCTTCCACCACGATCACGTGACGCCGGGTCACCCGCCGGGCCTCGGCCAGCACCTTCTCGGGATCGGGCATATGATGAAGCACCGTCACCAAGAGGCTCACCTCGAACGAGCGGTCCGGAAACGGGATCCGCTCCCCTTCGTAGGTGACGACCGGCGCCTTTTGAAACCCGGGTTCGACCACATCCAGCACCGTGACCTCGCACCCACGGACCCGCTCGAGCGGCCCCGCATAAAACCCCCACCCGCCGCCGATGTCCAGGACTTTGGCCGACTGCGGGATGAAATCTTTAAAGAGCGCTACGAAACCTTCGGCCCGCTCGTCCAATCCAATGCCGGGAAAATGACCGACCACCCAGTCCAGTCCCCGCCTTTGAATCTCCCGGATCTGGGTCTCGAGGCCCATTTAAAGCCGGAATTATACCACAGGGCTCGGACAAACCAGGAGCCGTTTATTTTCGGGTTCCTCGACGGGGGCCGGCCGGGAAAATAGCGGATTGTCAGGGTCCATGCCCTCGGGGTCCCCGTGGGTTTCGATCACATATTTCCGAAAGGCCCGGTAGGCGGCAATCCATCGGAAAAATTCGAGCCACTTGGACGTCGAAAACGGGCCATCCGTTAAGACCCGCCAAAAGGTCCGGGCAAAGAAAGTCCTGCGTTCCCCATCAAAGGTCAGGAGGTAGTAGTTCAAAATTTTAACAAGGAGCAGGGCGAATTTCCGGTCGAGGCTGGCCCGAAGGTGTTCCGGGTTTTGATTCCGGAACCGGTTGAGAAGGGTGACAAGCCGGTCGCTGAAGGCGTCGTAGCGGTAAAGACACCGGATCAGCCAGTTGTGTCCGGCCCGAAGCTCATCGAGAGTCATTTGCCGGGGGACAAAATTGCAGTCCGCCGCCCCGTGCCCGTTCATCGAAGACCACTCGAGATCCAGCATCCGCCCTTCGGCCTCGAGGCGTTTTAGAAGCGGCGTATTGGGAAGGGCCATCAGAGTGCCGCAGGTTGTGAAAGGGACGCCGAGCTCCTTCAGAAAGTCATACTGCTCCTTGAAAATCAGGGTGTCGTCGGAATCAAACCCCACGATCATCCCTGCCATCACGGAAATGTGATGAGCGTGAATGGCTTCGATGTCGTGCAGGATGTCCTTGCGGGTGTTTTGGAGCTTTTTGGTCTCGATGAGACTTTCCCGCCTCGGGGACTCGATCCCGATGAAGACCGAATAGAAATTGGCGGCCTGAAGGAGGCCGAGAAGGTCGGGCTGGTGGGCCACGTTGATCGTAAGCTCGCAGCAAAACTCCACGGGGTAGCCCCTCTTCTCCTGATATTCGACGAGGGCGCCGAGGAGTTTCCGGGCATACGGAATATTGCCGATAAAATTGGCGTCGCCGAAGAGAATGTAGTGGGCCCCCTGCTTCACGCAATGGTCGACCTCGGCAATCATCTGCTCAATCGTTTTCGTGCGGGGCACCCGGCCGTCCATCACGATGATATCGCAGAATTCGCATTGAAAGGGGCAGCCCCGGCTCGACTGGAGGACAAACACGTTGTAGCGCTCGCCCCGGAGGAGGTCGTAGCGGGGCGTCGGAGACGTTTCAAGATTGACCTTTTTTTCGGCGGCCCGGTAAAGCTCCCGGGCCTTCCCCTGCTCGAAATCCTTCAAAAATTCGGGCCAAATCTCTTCGCACTCGCCCGAAATCCGGTGATCTCCTTTTCCTTCAAAGGCCTCCGGAAAGAGGCTGCAGTAAGGGCCGCCGAAAACCACCGGCTTCCCTCTTTTTTTAAATTCCGCCGCAATTTCGAGGGAGCGCTGGTATTGGACGTTGAAGGCCGTGATGCCGACGAGATCGGCGTCCGTTTCAAAATCAAGCTCCTCCACATTCTCGTCGTGGACCACAACTTCCCAGTGAGGAGGCGTCAAGGCGGCCACCGTGGCGAGGCCCAAGGGGGTGGTGAGAAACCGGGTGCCGGTGAAAGGGCGAAGCCCCTCGAAGGACCAGATCGTGGGCTCGAACCGGGGGTTGACCAGATAGAGTTTCAAAGCAGTTTATTCTAAATGAGACTCCTTGTTTCACAAACAGATAGTTTTGGGGTTCAGGCCCCCGGGGCCGGCCGGACGCCCCGGAGCCAAAACCCGAAAAGGAAGGCCGTGCCGAGGGTTTCCCCCACGTTTTGCGCCGTCATCCCCTGTTCTTCAAGGCGGCCGACCCGGTCATTGATGAAACCGAAAAGCTCGTCTTCGGTGATTTCAAACTCCGCACAAACCTTCGGGATATCAATCTGGCCCTTCAGGCCCTGAATTTGAATAAAATCGGCGTAATCTTCTTCCAGCGTATTCGCCATTGAACCTCCTTTCCGAGGAACGTATTATGTTACAATTCTCGCCTGACGATGAAAAGATTCCAGACGAAAGTCGCCGTGATCACGGGGGGCTCCCGGGGAATCGGGCGTGCGATTGCGGAACAATTCGCCCGGGAGGGGGCGGCGATTGTCCTCAATTATCTCCGGAATGAAGAGGCGGCCCGGGAGACGGAAAAAATCCTGAAGGGCCACGGCGCCCGGGTCCTCACGGTCCAGGCCAATGTCGGCAATCCCAAAGAGGCCGAATCTTTGATCGAGGCCGCCGGCCGGGAATTCGGAAAAATCCACATCTTGGTCCACAATGCGGCGCTCGGCGCCTTCAAGCCGGTCGAAAAACTTCGGGTCAACCAATGGGACCTCTCGCTTGACGTCAACGCCAAGGCGCTGTTGGTCCTCACGCAAACCGCCCTCCCTTTCCTTGAAAAGGACGGCGGCTCCGTCATTGCGCTTTCAAGCCTCGGCTCCAAACGTTACATTCCCAACTCACAAGCCGCACCCCGGCCGGACGAATCGGAAAACCGGAAGACCTGGCAAAGGTCGTCGCCTTTCTCGCCAGCGAAGAGGCCGGCTGGATTTACGGCCAGACCGTCACGGCCGACGGCGGCCTTTCTTTGATTTAAGCCTTCCCGCCTCTCGCCAAAAAGCAGCCCAGCGAAAGCACGAGCGCCACGAGCGCAGCCCACAGACTGACTTTGTTGGAAATCGCCCACGGGCCGATCGTTACGGGCCACTTCACAAGAAACCTCACCAGGTGCAAAACCGCCACCGCCCCGAACACGAGACCGGAAATTGACAGAAAGAAATTTTTCATCGGCTCTCCTTTCTTTGGAAAATCCCCGCCACCAGGACCCCCGCCAGACAGACCACCGGAAAAATCCAGCCGCCCCTCCGGTAGAAAGTTTTCTCCTTCGCCCAGACCACCGGATAAGTCATCCCGCCCATCACGAAGGTGTCTTTCCCTTCCTGATTCTTCACTCGTTCCGCCACCCTGCCCTCCGGCGTAATAAATCCCGAGACGCCGCTGTTGGCCGCACGGACCACGGAAACGCCGTTTTCAATCGCCCGGAAAATCGAGGCCTGCAAATGCTGGTAAGGGGCGCTCGAACGCCCGAACCAGGCGTCGTTGGTGATCACGGTCAAAAAATCGGCGCCTTGACCGACAAACTTCCGGGCCACTCCCGGAAAAATGTCCTCAAAGCAAACTAACACTGAAAATTTCGGACCGCTTTCGCCGAGCCCAAAAACCGTCCATTCCCTGCCGGCGTTGAAGTCGCCCACGCCGAGCGAGTAGGCGTAGCGCTCCAGAAATCCAAAGACGGGTTTCCAGGGAACGTATTCGCCAAACGGGACAAGGCGGATCTTGTCGTAGCGTTGAAGGGTATCGCCCGAACGATCCAGAAGATAAGCGCTATTGAAAAAGCCGTCGTCTTCCTGATGCGGGCTTCCGACCAGAAGCGGCGTCTCGATCTTCCGGACGAGCGCCCTCACCCGGCCGGCTTCGAGTTCCCGGTTGAAAAATCCCGGGTAGGCCGCCTCGGGCCAGACAATCAATTGGGGCCGGTCGTAGCCCGCCAGTTCCGTCAAATTGAGATAAATTTTCAGGATTTGCTCCCGGTAGGCCGGATCCCATTTGAGGAGCTGGGGAATATTTCCCTGAAGCACGGTCACCCGAAAGCGGGGTTCGCCGGCGGCGCTCACCATCCGGCTCCAGCCGAAAAGCAAGCCCGCCCCGATCAAAAGCAAAAAAAGAAAGGCGGTCCGCAATTCCGATTTGCCCCGGCGGATCACCGAATAGAGGACGGCATTTCCCAAAAAGACGAGGAAGCCCACGCCGTAGGCCCCGATCAGACTCGCCAGCTGTGCGATCCAGAGATTGGGCGCCTGGGAGTAACCCAAAAGATTCCAGCCGAACCCCCACACGGGGATTTCCGAGCGGATGAATTCGAGGGCAACCCACACGGCGGGCAGCAAAATCGCGGGGGCAAGCCTCTTGCCCGCCCGTTGGGTTTCAAAAGACACCAACCCAAACACCCCCCAATACGCCGTCTGCATTGCCGCCACGAAAAATAATCCGAACACCGTCACGTGACGAAGCCACGAGAGGGAAAGAAGGAAGAAAACAAAGCCGGCGGTGAAGCCAAAAATAAAAGCCTGTTTTCGGCTGCGGGCCTTCTCGAGGGCGTGGAAAAGCGGAATCAGGGCCGCCCAAGCCAGCGGCCAAAGGTTCCAGCGGGGAAAAGCCAGCGTGAGGAGGAATCCGGAAAAGATAGCCAGAATGTAGGAGCGGGCTTCGTGCGCACCCGTTGGGTGTCCCCTTACGCCCCGTGACATTTCTTGTATTTTTTTCCGCTGCCGCAGGGACAAGGTTCATTGCGGCCGACTTTGGGTTGACCCCGTCGGACGGGCTGGGGAGCCATATTACCGGCTGGGCGAGGCGGCACACTAACCTTTCGATCCAAAGCGAGACCTCCGGGTCCTTCCCCCGCCTGTGAGATAAACGTGGTTCCCGTTTCTTCCGGCTGTGGCATCGAAACAGCCTCGGGATGCAAAAATTGCTGCGGGGTACGCTGGAAGGCGCCGGTCATTTTCTCTTCCCGGACCGCCGCCACCTTGAAGAGAAATTCGATCGTGTCGTTTTTGATGTTCTCAATCACCTCATCAAAAAGCTGGAAGGCCTCCCGCTTGTATTCCACGAGAGGGTCCCGCTGGCCGTAGGCCCTCAGGTGGATCCCCTCCCGCAGATTGTCGAGCGAATAAAGGTGCTCCTTCCATTTGGAATCGATCACCTGAAGCAAAATGAACCGCTCGAGAAAGGCCATCCGTTCCCGGCCAAACCCCTGCTCCCGGGCTTCGTATTGCGCCTTGACCCGTTCAAAGACTTTTTCCTGAAGGTCTTCGAGTTTCTCCGTTGTGTCGATCGAGAGGCCGTCAAAGGCGGCGCCAAACTTCTGCTTCAGGGCCTCAAGAAGCGCCTCTGGATTTTTCTCCTCCTCCCGAAGGTCGGGGTTCAGGTCATTCAGGATCATTCCTTCCAGAATATCTTCGATCATTTCAAAAATATGCTCCCGGAGATTTTCCCCCTTCAGGACCCGGTCCCGCTCGCCGTAGATGATCTCCCGCTGTCGGTTCATGACGTCGTCGTATTCGAGGAGGTGTTTTCGGATTTCAAAGTTCCGGGCCTCGACCCGCTTCTGCGCCGTCTCGAGGGCCTTCGAAACCAGGGGGTGCTGGATTTCCTCACCCTCCTCCATCCCGAGTTTCTGCATGAGGCCTGAAATCCGGTCGGAGCCGAAGATCCGCATCAAATCGTCTTCCAGCGAAATATAAAATTTCGAACTGCCGGGGTCTCCCTGGCGCCCGCACCGGCCCCGCAATTGGTTGTCCACCCGGCGGGCCTCGTGTCGTTCGGTGCCAAGGACAAAGAGCCCGCCTTTTTCGGGGACACTGGGTCCTAGGACAATGTCCGTTCCCCGGCCGGCCATATTGGTCGCAATCGTGATCGCCGCCTCACCGCCCGCCTTCGCAATGATCTCCGCTTCCTTTTCGTGATACTTGGCATTCAAAACCGTATGCGGGAGATTCTTCCGGGTGAGCATTTGGCTCAGCCGCTCCGATTTCTCAATCGAGATCGTCCCAACCAGGACCGGCTGGCCGGCCTCGTGAAGCTGGGAAATTTCTTTTGCCACCGCATCAAACTTTTCCTTCTCCGTGCGGTAAATACAGTCCGAATGGTCTCGCCGGACGCACGTCTTATTCGTCGGAACCACCACCACATCCAGTTTGTAAATCTTGTGAAACTCATCCGCCTCGGTGGCGGCTGTCCCCGTCATCCCGGCCAATTTTTTATACATCCTGAAATAATTCTGGAAGGTGATCGTAGCGAGTGTTTGATTCTCCCGCTCAATCACCACACCCTCTTTCGCCTCCACCGCCTGGTGGAGCCCGTCGGACCAACGCCGGCCCGGCATGAGCCGCCCCGTGAACTCATCCACAATCACGACCTTGCCGTCCTTCACCATGTAATCCACGTCCCGCTTGAAAAGGACGTGCGCCCGGAGGGCCTGGTTGATGTGGTGGATGATGTCGATCTGGGTGTTCTCGTAAATATTCTCAAGGCCGAGCAATTGCTCGCAGTGGCGGATCCCGTCTTCGGTCAGGGTGACCGTGTGGGCCTTTTCGTCGAGCTTGAAATCTTTCTCCTTATCAAGGCGGGGAATGATGCGGTCGATTTTGTAATATTTATCGGTCGATTCCTCGGCCGGCCCGGAAATAATCAAAGGCGTCCGGGCCTCGTCAACCAGGATCGAGTCGACCTCGTCCACGATCGCATAGTGAAGCGGCCGCTGGACCCGGTCGTCCAGATTCACCACCATGTTGTCCCGAAGGTAATCAAAACCGTATTCATTATTGGTGCCGTAGGTGATGTCCGAACGGTAGGCGGCCTGCCGCTCCTCCTGGGGGATATCGTGTTGAATGACGCCCACGGTGAGCCCCAGAGATTCATAAATGGGGCCCATCCAATTGCGGTCCCGTCTGGCGAGGTAATCGTTGACCGTCACGAGGTGGCAGCCTTTTCCGAGGAGGGCATTCAAATAAAGCGGCAGTGTGGCCACAAGGGTTTTTCCTTCTCCGGTGGCCATCTCGGCGATTTTTCCCTGATGAAGCACGAGGCCGCCCAGAATCTGGACATCAAAGTGGCGCATGTTGACGGTGCGCCGGGCCGCTTCCCGAACGACGGCGAAGGCCTCCACGAGAAGGTCCTCGATCGCTGCCCCTTGGGCGAGCCTTTGGCGGAATTCCTCCGTCTTCGCCCGGAGCGCTTCATCGGAGAGCTTTTGCATCTCAGGCTCCAGCGCACTTACTTGATGAACGGTCGGCCAGAGCTGCTTTAGTGTCCGGGTGTTCTGCGTGCCGAATATTTTTTTCAGGATAATGTTAATCATCGAATTTACTTTTTTTTCTCCCGGTCGCCGACAAATTTTTTGAGGTAGGCCTGGATGAATTCGTCCAGGTCGCCGTCCATCACGGCCTGGCCGTTCGAGGTCTCCACACTCGTGCGGTGGTCCTTGACCATTGTATAAGGATGAAAAACGTAGGAGCGGATCTGCGAGCCCCAGGCAATTTCCTTTTTCTCGCCGTATTTGGATTTGAGTTCGGCTTCCCGCTCTTTCAAGTAGCGCTCGTAAAGGCGGGCCCGGAGGACTTTCATCGCCACTTCCTTATTCTGGTGCTGGGAGCGCTCGTTCTGACATTGCGCAATGAGGCCCGTCGCAAGGTGGATAATCCGGACAGCGCTCGAGGTTTTATTGACGTGCTGGCCTCCGGCCCCGCCCGCCCGGTAGGTGTCAATCCGGATATCGGCTTCTTTGATTTCGACTTCCGGCACATCCTCCACTTCGGCGATCACATCGACGGAGGCAAACGAAGTGTGACGGCGTTTGTTGGCATCAAAGGGGGAAGTCCGGACGAGACGGTGGACACCGCACTCGGCCTTGAGGTAACCGTAGGCGTAGGCGCCTTCGACCAGAAACGTGGCATTGTCAATGCCGGCCTCACCCCCCTCTTGAAAATCAACGGTCCTCGACTTGTAACCGTGCTGTTCCGACCACCGAAGATACATCCTGAGCAGCATCTCGGCCCAGTCACAGGATTCCGTGCCGCCGGCGCCCGAATTGATGCTCACGATGGCATTGTGGCTGTCAAGGGGGTCGGAAAGAAGACGCTGGAATTCGAGGGCGCCGACTTCATGTTCAAGCCGATTGAGGTGTTCTTGGATTTCCTTAAAGGAGGCTGCGTCGGATTCGTCGAAGATTTCGAGGAGCTCGGCAATTTCCCCGGCTTCCTTCTCGCATTTCTCAAAGGGTTCGACGGTCCGTCTCAGCGCTTTAAGTTTTTCTACCGTTCCCTGGGCCGATTTTTGCTGGTCCCAGAAACCGGGCCGGGCCATTTCGTCCGTGAGGCGGGCTATTTCTTTGGACTTGGCATCGAGGTCAAAGATACCCCCTGATCTCTCTCAGTTTCTTCTGGAGAGATCCAAACTTTTCCTTGATTTCCCGGGGGGTAATTTCCATCGGCTGTGTAGTTTACCAAAAGGCTGGGGCCTAAGCTAGATGGACGCTAATGGCCAAATACTTCTTCGCTCGTAAGGAGGCGTCCGGTCTTGATGGCTTTCTCTGCCCGTCTGAGGCGCTTCATTGTCACAGGATCTTCCAAAATTTCCTGTGTCTCTAGTTCATCGGCTGAAATAATTGCGCCGACAATTTTATCTCGATGCTCGATGACACACCTTCGGCCGCTTCGGTTCACAAGGTCAATCACCTTCGAGAAATTGCCCCGCACTTCAGAGATCGTCCCGATCATATCTTTCCTTCGCTTCGCCTTCTTTGCTCTCAAAAAACCCTCCCTAATGCCAATGTGTTTTCGTGTCATCCTCAATGTGCCTTGGCATCTATTATCTAACGAAAGACAAATTGTCAATCGGATTGACAATTTGGACAGCTAGGCGGAGGTGCGGTAGTTCTGAGTGGATTCCACAAGATTCCGGGCAAAGCTCCCGACCGGGCTTGCTTCGGCCGGCTGCAGGCCCCGCACTCCCCTTTTGAGCCCGTTTTCGTAAATTTCTCCGCGCGGAGAAATTTGAGTTCTTAGAGGGAGTCTCTCCTCAAGTAATGCGATTGCCAGCGAAGGCGGCGGGTTAGTAAAAAGCCGGCCCGCCGCCTCCCTAATCATCTTTTCAATCTCAGACCACGTCTTTCCCTTTCCCTGCAAATCTCCAAGAAACCTCCTCACCTCCGCCCGCCCCGGCCTTCGTTCCTCCATCACGTCTCTCACAATCCCTTCAAGAGAAAAGTGCCTGGCACCTTTTCCTTTTTCCCCTTCCTCCCGTACCTCCCTCCGGGCTTCGGATCGTTTAAAATCTTTGGGGACCATTGAAACTAGTCGTTTAAACTGGTTTTGCCGGCGCAAACGGATTTTTTCCTTATTTCCTCGGTAAGTGTCGGACGCATCAAAAAAAATTCTTCTATTTTCCGCAAACTCAGTCGCCTGCCAATCCTTCCATGTTTGAGTTCTCAGAAAAACATCTCGCATCGTAGGCTTAGGCATTCCGGCCTGCCAGACGGTGTGGTAATAATGAAGCAGATTGATCGCGAGGAAATAGTTCATCACTTCGTGAACCCCAAGATCCTCAATGGGCCCTAACCTTTGGAGGGCTTCGAAACCTTTCTTCAGACCCTGCCGGTAATGAGCCAGGTAATATTCGGGGTCCAGATATAAGTTCCCGAAGAGGCCATTGAAAAACGTGGGCCTATTTTTTTTTGGGACAAGGAAAAGAACGGGGGAAAAGAGTAAGACCATCCCTACCGCTTGTTGGGCGAGACGGTCTCCCTTTCCCGAGTTCGTGAGGACAGGCTCGAATTTGGCCTTTAATTCTCTGAAATCAATCCCATTGTCCGAAAGCATAAGGAGGTCCTCAAGCTCTTCATACAGTTTGATAGGAGGTTTGTCCGAAATCGTCGAAATCATTTCAAGGTGATTCACCTTGTGTATCAACTTAAGCGCCAACATTTCACTCCGCAGGGGCTCCGGCCATTTCTCTTCAGCCAGGCCGATTAAAAGAAGCTGTTCGGCCGATGTCGGGGAATGGGCATAAAGGCTGGTGACAATCAACTCCATCTCAGGAAGAGTCTGAGCCGCTCGAGTAAAGAGGTTGGTGCCTCGTTGGTCGGCTTCGACGATCTTCTGATGGAGTTTCAACAAAATCTCTTTGGCCAAATCTACACCTCGACCATTGGCCAGATCCGTCTGAAGGGCAAGGAGTAATGCGGTCAAAGTTCGGAAATATCCCATTTCGGCGATCAACTCGGCTTTTCTCTCACCTTGAGATTCCAAGGGTACTTTGAACCACGAATGAACCTGCCTGAAGTAATCGATCTGAAAACCCACGACCATCTGGGACCATAAGCCGGTGAGATCCTCGCCGTTTAATCGGCGGCTTTTTAAAGCTTCAAGAATTTCGGGGGCAGTTTCCTTTTCGTGAAAGGCGATGCTCTCACTCCAATTGGGGCTATCGGGATGACCCGATTCATCGGGAAACTGGCTTTCAATTCGAGGTAGGTCTCTCAAGGTTTTCGAGATTCTCTCCTGAAAGGCGCCCTCTTGAAAGTAATTCCGATCAAGGATCTCAAAAAGGCGGTCCAGATCCTTTCTCTGCTGCACCGGCACACCGGCTTGGGAAGGCTCCCGCACCTCGGCGCGGTGGAAGAGCGGAACCAGCTCTCTGAAGGGGATAAGTTCATCATTGACAATTATGGAAATTATTGATATATTTCCGGCAATCATGAAACGTTCCTTTTGGACCGAAAAGAGGTTCGAGGCTCTCTCTAAGACCTGCCTGACACTGTTCCAAACTTTCGTCATCGCTATGGCAATCGGTGGAATTTTTGACAAAATCACGGGAATTGGGCTTAGAATAACGCTCAGTATGGTAACACCGATGCTTCTCATTGCCGGAATTGCTCTTGCTGACGTCCGAATCAAAGAGGAGGCGTAAGATGTTTGCCATGGTATGGGCAACTTTCCTGATTCTGGCGATGATCGTGTGGATTCTTCTCGAACGCTACTTCCTGAAGCATCACCAGTAACCTGCCTGTTCTCCTGCCCTTTTGCTTCCCCTGGCCCCTCCCACACCATGTTCCAGGTTCTGCGAAGCCCGCCATCCAGCACGGCGGGCGAAGCAGACCGCACCTCGGCGCGGTTACGGTAACTTGCGCCATCATTGACGCCATCAGCCAAGGCTCTTTGCACCACACCTAATGCCTTCTGATGAATCTGCCCAACCCGCACCCCGCTGATATGGTGCTCGAGCCCGATCTCGTCCCTCCTCTGGCCAGCAATCCTAGCGAAGAAGATACGAATATCTCGCTCTGAGAAGCCTGCGTCTTTAAGGGCTGTCACGACAGCCGGTCTGAGGTCGACGAGATCAGACGGTTCGAGGCTGGCGTTTTTCCTTCCTCTCCAAATCATCCTCCTCTCCTCATCAATGAAGCTCGCTCTTGTCGCTCCATCTGTACCGTTCAAAGGCTCATGCAGGATCTCCCGAAATTTTTCCTCCCTCTTTCTCTCCCTTTTTACGAGCCGGACCATCGCGGCATTAAGGTAGCCATAGGCATAGGAGGAGAAGAGGTAGGGCCTTTTTTTCTCGCTGAACTTTTCCACGGCCCTCGCCAGGACAATCTTTCCAACCGAGATCAAATCCTCAAATGCGATCCCCTTTGGAAGGCCAAAATTCTTTGAGATTCGCCAGACCTTTTTCGCCACCATCCAGATTAGACCCTGATGCAAGATGAGGGAAGCGCTTCGCGCCGCCGCATTCCCTCGCCGGACCTCGGTGAACAGTGCCTCTTGGAATGCTTTAAATCCCCATTTCTCCCCCGTTCCTCGGGATTTCCTTTCTTCCTCGGAAATTTTAATGAGTTGCTCCTCATTGAGTGGAAGTGGCCCATTCAGGCCTAAAATTTCCTTCACCTGGTCCCAGTCCGAATACTTTTCCTTCCAAACATAGAAAATGTCGTTTCCGGTAGGCTCGTGAGAGATTCCCAAAGTCTTTTTCATTCTTTTAAGCGCTGCCAGCTCCCCCTCTTCCTTCTTCCAATAATGATTCACAAGACGCCTCAATGTGCTGCTCTTCCTAACGTCACGGGTCCGCAATTGACCGGGGGTTTTACCCATTTTTCCAGCGATTAATTCAACGGCGCGACGTTGAGCTTTTTTGGGAATTCTTTGAAGCGATAAGCTTTCATTCCTCATCAGCGCTCCGAGACCTATTCTAAAAGAGACCCTCTTTTGCGGGAGGGAGTCGTTGATGCCCAGCAATCTCTTCTTAAGTCTCTTCAGCGCCACACTCACGGGCTCGCCGGGCTTGCGATAATGCCCTAAGAGCCCTGCCAACATCTTGCCGTAAGGATACTTTGGTGAAGCGAGGGACTGAATCCTTCGGGCAAAATCCCTGGTATTCATTTCTCCTGGCGGCTTGCCCAGTTCATCCGCGGCAACTCGAATTAGTCGGACCCTCTCTGGGGATGGAAACTGACTCCAAGA
This sequence comes from Candidatus Omnitrophota bacterium, assembly GCA_016179745.1. GTDB lineage: Bacteria > Omnitrophota > Omnitrophia > Omnitrophales > JACQLI01 > JACPCP01. Next base: position 30,618 of record JACPCP010000017.1, on the reverse strand, counting down.
GGTCCGGCCTCCTTGAAACGCTTCGAGGTAACGCTCTGTGCGTTTCTGCCGGGCCTCCGAACGAATTTGGGCCTTATCGGCAAGCCTCAATGCTTGCCGTGGATCAACAAAAATAATGCGACGAGCGGGAAGTTGCGAGACTCTGCTCTCCAAATCGTCGGGAGGCAAACTGATTCCGGCGATCCCGAGAATCAAATCGCCGATCGAAGTTCTTTTAACGAACCGGCGCAAAAGACCCTCTCGTCCGGCGGGTTCCAAGCCCTCGAAGGCATGCTTGAGGGCGGCCCTTGTCGCTTCCGATTCCCTCGCCAACTCCAATACACGAGCCAATCTTTGGTGAGCTGTCAGCCGCTGCAAGCCTCCTTTCTGGTCCGCCGCCGCGTTGAGGTGATTTGAGAAATTTCCGTTGAGGACTGCATCTTGGACCATCTGGTCCACCTCCCCAGGCGTGGGGTAGTTTCTTCTCCCATTAAATGAAAGGCGGTAACGTTCAAGGAGGTCGTCAATTTCCATTTTTTCTTCGAATGCCCGTAAGATCATTTGGTCGACTTGGGTTCTCGCCGCCTCGGAAAGAGGAAGGGGCCTCTCTTTTTTCACAAGTTCATCGTAGGCTCCTTTCAAAAATTCAAGCTCTTCAAACGCCCGTTCGCCAAGGAGCTCCTCAGCAATTAGAACCGCCCGATCCCCCATCTCGTAAAGGAACCGTCTCTTCACCCCCGCCAACCCACCGGGGTAATCACTCTCAATGGCCTTGCGAAGACGGCGGGTAGTCCGACTTTTTTCCACCATTTCCCAGAGCCCGGCATATCCTTCTTCCCGCCAGAGGCGTTCAAGCCGTTCAAAGAGATTGGGCCAATAACGCATGCGGGTTCGGTTTGGGCCCTGATCGTTAAACCCAAGGCTTGCCGCCGCCTTTCCAATTCCTCCATGATGCCTCAATGCCTTCCTGAGAGCCGAGGGGATATCCTCGTAGCGAGGGAGCCTCCCTTTTTTCTTCACCGCGGGGTCTATGAACCGCTTCCATGCGCGCTCACTCGGGTTCCTTCCATAAAGGAACCGATACAGTGCCCTTGCGTAATTTCCCCAATCCTCAAGAGAGCGGCCCTCGTACGATTTCGATAGCTTGAAACCAAGACGGCCCGCCACCCCGGTAATTCCACCGTAGTATTTCTGGGCGGCATTAAAAACCCTGGATGAAAGATCTGCTTTCTTCAGAACACGATTTCGACTTTTTTTCTTCCGAAACTCCCTGAGTTCTTTCGGAGACGGATTCCTCCCATGCAAATCTTTAAAAAGGGCTTCAAGAAAGTTTTGCCAACTGCCAAGTGATTTCTTCGGCCCATAACCGAGGCTTTGGAAAAATTTGTCTGCGCCTCCGTGATGGATCCGAATAGCTCGGTAGACGTCTTCTCCCATCTGAAAAACGGCGGGGGGTCTTTTTTTCCCTTTGGCGGCCTGCTCAAATCGACGAAGTTCCTCCTCATCTTGAGGCTCCCTTTTCCGAACCGCTTCAAAGATCTTCCTCACCACGTTTTTCCTTCTCTTGAGTGAGCGCGCCCCTTCCTTGACCTTGATTGGATAACCGAGTTTCTCCTGAAGATTGGCCATCCCTCCATAATGCACCTTGGCCACATTCCGGATCCGAGAACTGCTTGTGCGCGAAAGGCCCGCCGCCACGGCCAAATCCCGACTATCGGGAAAGGGGTAATTTTTCCGGCTTCGCATAAACAGGGTCAAACCCCGCTTGTCTGGCTCCTTTTTCTCCTCCGCGATATATACGATCCTTGCAAAGTTCCTCAGGTCGGCAAGTGAGTCTTTCCCCTCTCCCCTCACCTCGGCGCGGCGGGGAGTTCTATATAAGTTAAATTCAGATTGACTTTGAAGCAATGTTGGATTAACTTCCCCTCCATGCCCGCCCATCCTAGGAAACCCATTTTTATCAGCGACCACGCCCGACGGCAGCTTGCCTTTCGGGGCACGGGCGAATCCGAGGTATTTGAGGCGATCCGAAGTGCTGATTGGAAGCCGGCCGAGCTCGGGAGGCTGGAGTGTAAGAAGGATTATCCCTACGAAAAAGAGTGGAACGGGAAGCATTACAAGACCAAACAAGTCCGGCCCATATTTGCCGAGGAAGAGTCCGAGATTGTCGTAGTCACGGTTTACGTGTATTATTTCTGAAGCGAAGGAGATCAAGCGGTGAGGATTACTTACGATCCAAAGGTGGATGCGCTCTACATCCGGTTCCAAGAAACGACTGTTATCACGAAACACGTTGCTGAAGGAGTCGCCGTAGACTTTGATTCTGCCGGACGGATCGCCGGAATCGAAATTCTCGACGCCCGTAGGCGCTTTGCCGACCAGTCGACTCTTAAGACCGTCAAACTTGAAGGGATCGGCTCCTCTTAATCCTTCTATATCAGCCTCCGCCACCTCTCCTCTTTCCCCTTGCACCTTTTTTCTTTCTTCTTTTTCCTTTTCACTTTTAACTTTTAACTCTACACCGCCTTCCTCCCGCACCTCGGCGCGCCGCTCCAACTTCGTGAAACCGATTGGGTATTCAAACTCGAAGTTGCCACGGCCCCACTCCTGAAACGACCTCACTGCTTTGTGCAGGAGGAAACTATTAACATCCGCTACCTCTCCCCGCAAATGCTGTTCCATCTCCTGGAGAGCTGCCATTTCTTCATCTGACAGCCCGGGCTGAGACAAGAGCTTATCGTGAAGCTTCTCTATTGCTCTCCACTGGTCTGTGATAGGGGTTGGTTCGGTTGCTGATGATGGAACGAGAGTGACCCGGATGGAATCCGGCAACCCCTTTTCCATCTGCGCTCGCTGATGCATGCCCCGAGAAACCTGGTATCCTTCAACCACCGTAGGCAACCATCCGTTTTCATACACCCGTCGCCAGAAATGTGGCAAGTCACCCTGGCTCACTTCGAGGGTTCCTCCCGGTTTTAGGAATGGTTTCGATTCTTTAAGCAACCTCTCCAGCAACTTTGATCCGGGATCAGACACTTTGGGGTCAACCGCAAGTCTCGAATCAGCTGGATTCTTTGCACCTTCTGTTTCGACCGGAAGGTTGAAATAAATTCGGTTGAAACGTTTATCCGGCGGGATATTCTGAAAGAGATCGCTCTGCCGAACCTCGATCTTGCTTGCCACCTCTTGGGGCAACCGACCCCTGTTGAACAGGGCGTTTTGAACTGCCAAGGGGTCCTGATCGACCGCCCAAATCTCACCGACCGAATCGGGATTTTCCTGTCCTGCCTGAAGTTGGACTTCAGCCGCTTTGACGGCGCCGATAAGGGTCCCGGTTCCTAGATCCAGAACCGAATCACCCGGTTCGGGTCGGATGCCCGAGAGGAAGATTTGGCTTGAGATCGAGGTGTAATCGAAGGCGCCCGGGAAAATGTAAACACGATTTTGCGGTCCAAATTCTGTAGAGAACCGGTTAAAAAGATCGCCTCTCGTCATGACACTCAACGAGTGATTTGCCCTTGTCCCCAACCAGTGGCTTAAAAACTTACCGGCCTCTTGGATGACGCGAAGTTTACTTTCAGTCATTTCTGTCTTCTCAGCTGCTTCCACCAGATAAGCCAATGCAAACACCTCTTTTCTTGCAACATTTGCACCTACGTTCGCCGTCCGGAGGTAATCCTTCTGATGGGTGTAGTCGAGCTGATCCCATGATAAATGACTCACAACCAGAAAGAGGGGCTGCTCCCCTTTGAAGAGAATGAAAAGCGGTGTATCTTTGCTGCCCTTTAGCCGACTCAGAATGGGACTATAACCCGGTAGGGGTTGAAATAGGTAAAGCTCGGCTTTGCCTCCCTTGGGACGACTAGTCAGACGACTTATTTGATGAAGTCTCGCTCTCGCTTCATCCGGCAACATCACCCAATGGACCCGAAAAACATCTTTTCCCTCTCGTCCCCGTGGCATCGCAGAACGTGGCACCCTCAGATCGAACCCGATTCCTGCAAACAGCCTTGCGACCGCAGAATCCTCAGCGATCAAAGACTCTTCTTTAGATGTGCTTTGACTCCGCACTTCGGAGCGGGGGGAAGAAGATTTGCTGGATAAGATCTGCCGTCGTAACAAACGGGCTGACCTTTCTTGCATAGAATGGGACCCGCGGCGTTTTCTCTCCTCGCCCGGAAAAGCAGTCAAGACAAAATGTATTTTTTGATCTCTGGGCATTTCAGACCCGAATGCCTCAAAGACCTCTTGGGCAGCCTTCCAATCCCGCGGGTTCCTACGGTCACCCCGCCCTGACGATCCGGACCGCTTCAGAACAACCTGCGCAACGGTCATCTTGGTGGACGGATAGGAGGCCCCTTCACGATCTGTCTGGGTTCCAATTGGCTCTTCCAAGTCGACGGTGAAACGATTGGCGGAAACGGCTGATTCAGCTGCTTTTTGAAAAGCTTTCTTGATGAGGTCAGGAATGTCGGCATTTTTCTCGAATCCGTCCTTTCCTGGTGGGGCCGGCTGGTGCTCCTTTCGAATATGATTCAATCTTTCCATAGAAAGCATGACCAGGCGTTTGGGTCCGGCTTTGAAAACATAAGAAGGGAGGCGATTGCCAATTTGCACGATCTTTCCCGAATCTAGATCGTCAACAACCGTTCTCGCCTCGGAGCGGGAGGCCTCGGCACGGAAGGCATGAGCGGCCGCCGCCGGAATTAAAACAACTCCATAAGCAAGGCCGGGGAAAGGAGTCCGGGGCCAGCGGAGAAGCGTCGCCTGCGCTAAAAATCCAAATCTTGAAAAGAACTCTTCGACATCACGGGGCACTTTGAAACGACTGATATTCTCCAGAAGCTGTTCGTGACCCCAGAGTGTCAAGGGGCCCGCTTCAAGACTTTCCTGCAGCGATTTTTTGAGTCCCTCGATTGCCTCCGGCTGAGGCGATCTTTGTATTTCACGCAGGCTTTCAAAGAGCCCCTGCAATCGGTGGAAGAGGACGGCATTTCTTTTTGCTTCCGTCTCCAGGCCCTCCAGAAGATTAAAGTCAACTCTTTGAAGAAGGGACAAAGCCCCTTGAAGAAGGGGGATCGCTTGACGGATGCGCTGGTCGTCTCTTTCCCTTTCAACAACAATTCCGGAACCGGGATGGTGGATCACCAAAAGTCCCAGGCCGGCAGGCTTCAGAATGCGAAGAATCTCCCGGGAAATTTCCTCAAGCCGGCCGTATTCAGCGGCAAACGTGGACAGGACCCCGTCAAACATGCCGGTTTCAAAGGGGGTCCTCTCCATCAAAGACCGCCAATAAGGGATCCCGTTTTGAAAACCGGGCGGAATGAGAGAAGGCTCAACGACATCCAGGGCATGGAGAGAATACGCCGGAAACTGCTTCTGAATGATACGAAGCAAATGAAGGTCGATTCCCGACCCCAAATCCACAAACGACCCCGCTCCGTGATGCGCCGCCCACGGAGCGATCCGCCCAAGCACCCACTCTTGGACCTGCGGGGGATACGAGCCGGCGAAGGCCCCTTCGTTCTCCCGTCCTGACGACTTTCTCCAGAAAGGATCCCAACGTCCCGTGAGCTTTTCAAAATAGGCAGAATCGGAATCCGTTTCTTCAGATGTGCTTCTCGCCTCGGAACGGGGGAAGAGATTGTCTTCAAACCCTTCCAGGGCACGATCGATGCCCTCGTCGGAATGACCCAGACGGTTCAGTCTGTTCATAAATTGATTCAGAAACTTGAAGAGGGCCGTTCCTCCCTCAAGCCGCACCAGGTAATTTGATTGGATCCACTTTTCTTCCCTTGCCTTGATCTGTTGAAATTCCCAATCGAGAACCTCCGAAATCTGTCGTAAATGGAGCTTAAACTGCTCAGGGCTTTTTATTTTTAGCCTGATCAATGACGCCGGCTCCCAAAAACTAAGAATGAAGTTGACGATCGGGGCCTTCCCGGCTATTTCATCACGCAAAGTATCCACCGCCCCATCCAGAGACTCGCTGCCATATTTTTCAATCAGCGATTGCGCTTGCCGGTGGAGCCCGAGAAAAACAAGTCCTTTAATCTCATCCAGGTTGCGGACCGAAACCGAAATGTCCCGCCTCGACATCCCCGCTTCCCAGCCCGCATTACGGAGCGATCGATGATCTTCAGCCATCCCTTGAAGAAGTTCGTCGAATTCCAGGTTAATGACCCGAATCAGTTCCGTCCATTCGCTCTCATCCAGCCCGAGCCGCTCAACGATCCCGTTGAAAAGTTTCTGTCTCAAAGTGGAAAATTCGGACATCAATTTCATCTCCATCAGCCATCTTGCGGGAGACACGGGCCGGCTTCCCCTCATACCGTCCGTCCCGGTGACAAAATCTGAGATCACTGGCGGAACCCATAAGGGAGGGCGAAGGTGGCGAGGGAAACGTTGAGGCCCCATCTTCCCCTCCATCCCCCCTTCTGCGGTCCGCACCTCGGCCCTGCTTCGTTGAGAACGGCCATACCGGTTTTGATAGTCGCCGAGCGGCCGCAAGAGCTTGTTGATTTTTCGATTGGGCCAGTCCGAGCTGTCTTTCAGCCAGCGGCGAACCACCCCATGGCTGCGCTGGAGGAGAAAACGAAAGTTCTCTTTAAATTTTCGGATTCCTGCCCGTGTAAGATTTCCTGCTGTCTTGTTCACGGCCCGCAGCATTTCCGCCGGATGCGACCTGAGGGCTAAGATATTTGAGTTGCTCTTCCCAAGTCCAAGTCTCATAAACTGATCCCGGATCCGCCTTCGCTTGTTCCAAATCTCAAGCGCTCTGTCGCCCCAGGTGATTACGATCATGGTGGCCTCTTTGGGCGTCAGTTTATTTTGAGGATGGCTCGCCAGTTGATCCCGGATTATCCTGAGTCTTTTCCAAGTCGTCTGAGGATGTTCCCAGTTCATCACGGCAATCGTAGCCTCGCTGTCGGAAAAACCAGACTTCTTCAAATCATCCCGGAGCGTCTTTTTCTTCTGCCAAGTCCCAAGGGGGTCGGCCCAGCTTGCAAACGCCCGAAGAAGGTTATGCTTTGACAATCCTTCTCGCCGCAATGCGTGAACCCAGGAAACGGGAATCAAGCTTTTGAAAAGAAGCTCATGAATTTCTCTGTCAGTGAACAAGGGCTTCCCATTCGGATTCAATTCTTCCGAATGAGCCTGTCTTTCTTTCCTGAGACGCTCGACAAAGGTCGATAAATCAAACTCTCCGGAGGGGAGGATGTTTTTTATTCCCTCTCCTTCCGCAAACAAAGAAGCCCGCTGTCCCAGCGAGTCTTCTTTGAATCGAACAAGCGCATTCGCCAAATCACGGACCTCTTGGCCGCTCAGTCCTTGGGCATGAAGCCGGGAGATGAGTTGGTCCCGATACTCCTCTTCTTTAAAGCTCAGTTTGCCGACAATGGAACCGAACCCCGTGCGATTTCGTTCCGGCCGGGCCCTCTTTTCCCTTCTTGTAGTCGTCAGACTATTCGCTGCCTCCACGTTCCGCACCTCGGCGCGGCGGGCTTTGCTTGTAATCGTGTGCTCGGCAAGAAACTGGACGATCGAATTGCGGTCTAAAGTGCGGGTCTCTTCAGTCTCTCCGTCCTGAATTTTAGCGGTCAAAGGGCCTTGAACGACTTCGGTGACAATGAAAATCTTCTGACTCTTGGAATGTCGAAAAATGTCTCCCGCTCGAATGTCAATTTCGCCGGACCTCATCCCAGACTTAAGGATCCGTCTCTGAGCCTCGATAAAACTTGGCAGGATCGCCAGGGCCCGTTCTAAAAGAGGCTGAAAGACCTCGCCGCCTGCTATCTGCGGATGGGCAAAGAAAACTCGGGTTCCATTGCGCATCTGTATCCCTCCTTCTTGCAATGGCTTTAGTTGACGGGTTTTCTCGAGAATTCGGAGCGCCTCTTCCCGCCGTTTCCTGACAGCTTCATCCCGATCCTTCCCCGAGAGGCCCTCACCGACTTGGTCAATGTATCCTTGGATAAAGGCCTCAAAGGATTTTTCGGGACGGTTCCAAAGAACCAAACGTCCCGCCTCCGGACGGGTGGCGTCACGGTGATACATCGCTTGATCGGTGGTCAAAAGGAGCGGAAAGACCTCTTCCGGATAGGGGAGGAGCTCAGACACAGAAATAATCTTTATGTCGGGGCGTCCTCGATTGTCACGAATCAACTGATTGGAACCATCCAAGCCCGCAATGAATGCCCCATCGTTAATCGCAAAGAGACCCGAGGTGACGGTCCCGTTTTCGAAATCACTTAAAACCGTCCTCATACGTGCGATCTCAGCCCAAAATTCGTCCGATGGCTCAGAATCGAGCACGACTGCGTTAAGGCCACGGCCTTCCCGGTCACCCCATTCTCGAATCACTTGCACCCGAAAACTACCCCCGTCTGGAACAATGTGGGTCTCGAGATACCCTTCAAACCACCGGCCGATCATGATGTGCAGCGGAAAAGTCTTTTGAGGAAAGCGGCTATTTCGAAGCCTCAGGGTTATCAACTTGTAAGGTTCCATGACCCGATCGGGAAGACGCTCATGCCATCGCTTCAGAATTTCATACTCCCGTTTGACCCGCTCGCTCGAAGGCCCTAGGTCCTTCGGGACATCCACAACCAGAAACTCCGGCGTATCTTCACCCTTGAGTTTCACTACGGCACGGTTCACCAACATAACGCCCCCCGCTTTCGGGGCCCAAAAATCGATCTCCTGAATCTCATCAACAGAAACAGGTCTCCCCAGCCTTTTTGAAAGGGAGGCCGTTAAATTTTCATAGGTCCATTTTCCCTGTTGCGGACTTCTCGGATGAAATAAGCTCTCGAGACCCAGACGAATCGCCCAATCTAATTTCAAAGAGGGGACGTCCAACCCATGTTTTTGAGCCATGCTCGGAACCGAATCGACCATTTGCATACCGAGTTCACGTTCAACCGATTCCCGCTGACTCAGAGTCAATCTCCCGGCTCCAAATCTGAGATCCACTGAAAAAGGATGCCCGACCGCCTCAAACCACTCGAGGGTTGGCGTTTGCCTGCTCTCGAGAGCTTCTCCCCGGTTTCCTTTTTCGATAGTCTCTGTAAACCTCTTCAAAGTTTCTTCTGCCAGCTCAAGCCAAAGTTGAAGGGCCCCTTTTCGCTCTTCTGGATAATTTATGAACCCGGGAATCTTGTTTTGGGGATCGGCCCCCATGTCGTGTAACGCCTGTTGAGCTCCTTTTAGAAGATTCAAAGTTTCTCGGGCAATGGGTTCCAAAGAATTCCTTTTGGGTCCGGCCGCTTGATCCTCTAATGCGGCCAAGACAGACCCTAGTGCAAGATCAAAACGGGACCAAAAGATCAAAGCGGGCACGTCCGGGTTGGGCTTGAGGAAATCGAGTTCTTGCAAAAGAAGGCCGTTTAGAATGATAGCTGCAGGATCGGGGTATCGCTCATTTTTCTTCCTTCGGGGCCAGACCTGCATGACTTCCCACCGGCCGTCCTTTCCTCTCCGCCCGACATAATCTCCGGCCAAGACGACTCCCCTCGCCAAAATGACCCCGTCGGCGGTCTTGCGGGAATAGAGCGTTCGAAGATAGGCAATCTGGCTCCAGATCTGATTCGACCCTTCCCGGTCAACGATTTCCTTCCGTTTTCCTTGTTCCCGCCAAATTTCAAACCGTGTATCGCTCTCCGGCTCCAGATGAAGCTCCTCAAATTCCTCAAGCCATTCCCCCACCGAGATTGGAATCGAAACCACCCTTTCTCCCCACCGTTTCGCCTTGCCGGCGCCGAGCCCCAGGGGCTCCATGATGTAACGGGGATCCCACTCGTAGTCCTCTTCCAAGACACGATGGGCATCCCGAAGAGTGTCGGCCGACCCATGTAAATCCTGGGCGACATTCATCGCAAAATAGACCGGCGGCCGGTTTTGGAGCCTTACCTGGATTCTGGAAACGTGGGTGGCAAGACCTTCCTTAACCCCCCAGATTTTTATTTCCCTGACTTCGTCAAAAGACTGAACGGCTTGAGAAGGAGAAGAGGAGTGAATCCTCGGATTTTTCCCCCGGTTTTCGAGGAGGTGATTCACATAATCAAGAAGCGGGGCGTAGGAACCGTCGCGTCCCGCAAGATGGTAAATGGCTGCCTGATAGGCCATTTCCTGGCTCACTTGGGTCGAATCATCGACATATCGCTTCAAGTGCTCGAAGAATTTCATCTCTGCTTCAGTCGGTGGGCGGACGGAAAAGTTTTCGATGAACTCCATGGCCTCCTTAAAAGAGACGGTCGTAAAGACCGTAAGGAGGGTCTCGATCTCTTCTCCCAAAACTTCGCCGCTGAGGCGCTCCATTTCCTTAATGGAAAGCCCTCCCTCCAATCCTTGATCCTGCATCAGATATTGACGAAGAGTCTCACTCGGCGACGTCATGATGGGAAGAGCGCTCTCTGACGAGTAGACTGAAACCTGGTTTGCCCCCCCGAATATCTTTACCTTGGGATGTTGTTTCAGCACACGTTTCATCTCTTTGTAACTCTCAGTTTGGTCAAACCACGAATAAAGCCTACGTATCCTTTCCTCTGCGGTCTTCTCTCCCCGCACCTCGGCGCGGAAAGGAGTGGGAAATGGGTTATGTTTTTTATGAAAATCTATATTGACTTCTTTTGAATTTTTCCCTATACTCCCACTTCTGAAGGATGAGGCTGGGAATCTGAGAGGAAACCAAGTATGATTACCTTTGATGAGTCCACGAAGAAATTTGTCGGCAAGAACTTTGCTGATATGGGAAAGGCGATTCTTACGGTCGGGTTCGCGAGTTCTTTTTTTGAGAAGCTGCCGACCTATCTTCGTCTCACCTTTTCCTCGCTGGGCATTTTGTGTATCGGGATTGGAATCCTTATTCACGCCGCCCGGAAAGGAGGGGTAAACTGATGATTCCGGTTGTCGCCACTTTGATTCTGATCGCCTTCGTTCTAACACTTCTTTACTTGGATTCCCACCGGCAGCGTCCCCAAACCCACTGATATTCCTTTTCCGCACCTCGGCCCTACTTCGCTCGAGCTTCGTAGAGGCCTCGCCCCGCACCTCAGCTCTGCGAAGCCCTCTGGGCGAAGCAGGCTCGGCGCGGGAGGATGTTGACGGGTTCTCCAATTCTCTCTGAAGCGCTTTCAGATCCCTTCTCTTCCAGATCAGGATTTGATTGATATCGCCCCACTCTTGGTGATTGTTTAAGACCGTGGCTCTTTGTTCGGGAGAAGTCGAGTCGTAAATTCTTTTGAGTAACAGGCCGCGATCTTCCTCCCACTGGACGATTCTATCTTTCAGGACTGAAATCCTTTCTTCCAGCTCCCGACGCCTTTGACGCAGAGATCTCTCGCTCTCATTTTCATGACGATTTGGGAGGATTCCTCTCCCACCCTGACGGCTACCCCTTCGGACGGCGGCGAGGTGAACTACGCCGGAACGCACCTCGGCGCGGGAGGATTGTTCGTGATCCGGCTTCTTAAATATTGTGAATCCCGGCATTCCAGAGATGTCTGGTCCTCCCAAGAGTTCACCATGCTCTCGAAGGGCTTCTCTCAGTTCAGGGGAACTGTCATCTGTGTAGAATATTCCGCCTGGCTTTAGAATCCGGAGGATCTCCAATCCCAACTTTCGGGACGCTCCTTTAAAATCATAGCTAATAGCCCTTGCATATACGAAATCGACGGATTCATCGGCGATTGTGTCTTTGAGCTCTTCCATGCTCTCGTGGTGCAGCCTAAAATTACGGGGAGAAAGGCCCAGGTTTGCAAAACCCTTTGCAGCATCTTCGACCCGTCCATCGACCCACTCTACACCGTGGACAACCTCCAAGTTGAACCAGTGTTTAGCCTCTGATAATTCGTTCGCGGATCTACCAAATCCTAGAACTAGGCCAACACGCCCGGGGAGTAAACGTCTTTCTTTCGTTAGCATTCCATTTCCTTCCAGTAATTTCACAATTTGATCCATCAAAAGGTCCGTAACGCCCAGTGTTCCTCCCAGCGCGGCCTGTTTCCACGTACCCTGATAAGCGGGATCGTCCTTCCAGGGAGGGCTTCGCTTGATCTCCCCCTCTATAAAAGTTTGCCAGTCCACTCCTCTCGGCCTACCCTCCTTTATTTCGTCACTCCTTAGCTCGGACCGGGGATGGGTGATCCGATCGAGGGCGATTGGAAGTCGAGAAGTCGGAAAGAGGGGAAGAACCGCAGCGGGCATTGAAGCGGGCTTGGCGAAGAGGCGGAGGAGGTTTTGCTCGGTGAGGCGGTTTTGGGTGACGAGGTCTTTAAGACCGGTGAGGAAACGGTCGAGGCGGGCGCGCCAGAGGGATTGAAGCCGGGTGAGTTCCTCAGGCGAAACGGTTTCAAGCGCCGCTCTCTCGATGAAACGGGTGTAGGCCCGGGATTGCTCGATCCTCCGCTCCCCGGATAATTTCCTGATCACGTCATCGCGCCAGAGCCGGAGGATTTTTCTTCGCTCCCCTTCGGCCGGCCGCCTGGCCAATCGATCCGCCGTGGCCTCGGCAAACGCCTCGTAGAGATTGACCCAGCCGTTCCGGACCTTGAAGTAATTCTTCCACGAGACCTCTCCCCGCATCATTTTTTGATAAAGACCTTCTTCGGGGCTTTTGGTGATCCGGGGCGTAATCAAAACGTAAGACAGACCTTGTTTCCTAAAAGCCTCTGTGACTCCTTCCGTATGAAACCCCCCGGAAAGGAAGAGGATTTCCCGGTCCCCTTTTTCGAGAAGCTTCTGGATTTTTTCAACAAAGACTTTCTCACGGGCTTCGGCGATTCGATAAAAAGCGACAAAGTCGTCAAGGGACGGCTCCGCTGAAAGACGATGATTGACAGCGATGTCTCTCTTCAGCGCTTCCCAATCCTTCCGGGTCAACTCCATTCGGACGAGACTCCGCATCCGGGCAAGACGCTGATCGAGTGCGTCCAAACGTTCCGCCGCTTCGCTGGGAAAGAGGCGGGATTTCAGTTCGGCAAGATACGATTCGAGCTCCTCGAAGAAAACCGGGGCCTGCATCTTTTTGAGGAGGGGGAAATGTTCGGTGGCTTTGAGAAGGGCAGGGTAATTTGCCTTAAGGTAGCGGAGGCTTAAGCCTCCGCTACCGAGGTGGCGATAAAGCTGCCCCGCCATTTCAAGGAGGAAATGGGCGAAGGCATGGGCCGAAAGCCGGCCGGTCTGGTAAGCCTGCTCGTTCTCATTGAAAGACATGAGTTCGGATTTATCTTTGAGGAGGGGCTTGAGCTCGTGGGTCAGCGAACGGATCTCAGCCGTCACGGCCTTTGAATCCGATCCTTCCGTCTCGATTTCTTTGATCAGGGCGAAGAGGTGGGGATAACCTTTAAGATTGCTTCGCTCACTTCGTTCGCTCGCAATGACGGAAGGCACGCCGCCTTCGTAACCTGCAAGGAAGGCCAGAAACTCTGCTAATCGTACTTTTTCGGCTTCAAATTCTTTGATTGCACGGTCCAGCTTCAAAAGTTCCGGAGAGTAAAGGCGCTCTTTCTTTCGATCAAGATCGCCTTGGAGGCGGTCAAGCTTCTCGAGCGTTTCCGGGATTTTCCGGTCGGCGGCAAGATAGGCCAGCATCCCTTCTTCGTAGAGTTTCCGGTCTTCGATCCCGTAATACTCAGCCGGCCTTTCATTGAGGACGGCGGCTGCGGCCACGCCGGAGAGTTCTCCCTTGTCGAGATAATCCCGGAAGACCGACTCCAGATTTTTCCGCCCGGGGTAGGCCCGGAAAAGAAGAGGGTCGAGCCTGCCCTCTCCCCCTTCAACCGTGACGAGCTGAAGTCCGTGGCGCCTCTGGAAGTAATCGATGATTTTTTGAATGGACCGCTGCGCCTCAGGATGGGTGTGGGCATCCTGAAGGTAAATCACGGTTTGATTGGAATGGCCCTGGTAGGTCTCCTGAATCACACCCAGCTCCGCCGGAAGGCTGATTGGGGCCTCATCGACTAATGGGAATCGAGAGACGAGAGCCTCTCCGGACGGAGTTTGGGCGTGAAGATTCGCACCACAATTTAAAAGGATGAAGGAAAGGGCGACAAAAAAAGCGACGGTTTTTGAGCGGTATTTTTGGATTCCCATTAGAACTTGCCTGCCCCAGCGTCACTTTCAGATCAAAATCGAACTTCAGTGTTGCCGCTGGCGCCAGAGGCCCCCGAAAAAACTAATTGGAGTAAATTTAACCTGATTCCCTCTGAAATGCAACCAGTTCGGGAATCGACAGATAAGGAATGTGAAGGAATACTCTAAAATTGCTCAGATTGTTATGAATTGTTAGTTTTATTTTTGAGGCGCTCAAGAACTTTTTCGGCAACCCGTCGATTCATGCCGGGGAGGCCGGCCAGCTCGCCCACACCGGTCCGCTTGAGGACCTCGATTGAATCAAACTGCTCTAACAAAATCCGTTTCCTTCTCTCGCCGATCCCCGGAATTTCATCCAGCACGGACCGGGACATCTGCTTTTCCTTCAAGGAGCGGTGATACGTGATCGCAAACCGGTGGGCCTCGTCCCGCACCTTTTCAAGGAGGTGAAGGGCGGGCGAGTCCCGGGGAATGGAGACTTCGCCGCCCAAACGGGCCGAGTAAACGGTCTCAAACTGCTTGGCAATTGAGGCCAGTTCGGTCTCCTGAAAGCCCTCCCGCTCCAGAGTTGCACGGGCGGCATTCAAGTGCCCCTTTCCCCCATCAATCACGATAAGATCGGGCAGAAAACTTTCCCTCCCTTCTTTCAGGCCGGCGAGCATTCTCCCGACCGCCTCCTGAATCATTGCGTAGTCATCGATCCCCGTGACGGTTTTAATTTTGTAGCGGCGGTATTCCAATTTGTCCGGCAATTCCCGGTAAAAGGCAACCCTCGACGCCACGGCCTCCTCCCCCTGAATGTTGGAGACATCGAAACAAACGATCCGCTCGGGCAATTTTCCCATCTTGAGAAGGTGCTTTAGTTCCAGCGTGGCCGAAAGCCCGATTCGGCCCGCCGGCATCCGGGGGGAAAAACGTTTCTTCTTGAGCCGGCCGAGCGCCTCAATCTGTTCCTTAAAAAATTGCGCATCCTCGAAACGAAGCTCCTTCGCCGCCTCAAACATCCGGTCGCTCAAATAATCCATAAAGCTCCTCTTCCCGCCCCCGAGGAACCCTTTCACTTCATTGACGAGGCGGTGATACTCCGGCTTCACCTCCGGCTTGATGCAGGGAGCGAGGCATTGGCCGATGTGGTAATAAAGGCAGGCCTTTTTGGGGAGCTTCCGGCACTTTCGAATCGGAAAGACGGTGTTGATGAGGGTAACGGCTTCCCTCAAGAGTTTGGCGTCCGTGTAAGGGCCGTAATAGAGCGCCTTCTTGTCCGTTTTATTCCGGGTGACGTGAAGACGGGGAAATTCATCCCCTGTGATTTTGAGAAGCGGGTAACTCTTGTCGTCCTTGAGCTCTTTATTGTAACGGGGCTGGAATTTTCGGATGAGCTCGGCTTCGAGGAGGAGGGCGTCGACCTCGGTCGGTGTCTCGACATAATCGAGGTCCCCGACTTTTGACAGGAGGACCTGAATCTTGGGCATTTGGCCCCGGTCCCGAAGGTAGGAGGCGACCCGCTTCTTGAGCGAGCGGGCCTTTCCGATGTAGAGGATCTCCCCTTCCCGATTTTTCATCAGGTAAACACCCGGCGTGAAGGGAAGATTTCGGATTCGAGGGGACAGGTCTCGGAAACCTTTCGGCGGGTTCTCTTCCGAGGCCTGTCCCCTTTTTTGCTTGGTTACAATGGCTCCTCACCCATCCTTTCCGCCACAGACGCCCGCCGTCCGGACCGGGACTCTCGAAACCACCGGAGCGCCTCCTGCATTTCCCGGACCCGGAAGACCAGGCAAAGGCCGGCGTAAATCAGACACGAGATCGAAATGCTTCCAAAAACTCCCACCAGGAGCCGGAGCGAATCCGGCCCGGAGGCCAGCGCATAAAATACCTTGAAAAGGTACCAAGCTGCTCCACCCATGACAAGGCTCGCCGCCAAAATGCGGACGGATGAAATCACAATCTCCCGCACGTTGAAGCCGGCGATCCGCTTCTCAAAAAGATAAACGAGAAAGAGGAAATTGAAAATCCCGGAGATGGAAGTCGAGAGGGCCAGGCCGGCCTCCTTCATGGGATGAATCAGAAGAAAATTAAAAAGAAGGTTGAGGAGAAGCGCAGCCGCCCCCACCTTCATCGGGGTCTTTGTGTCCTGCAAAGCGTAGAAGCCCGCTACGACGAGCTTCTGCCCGGAATAGGCAAAGAGGCCGATCGTGTAGCAAAGGAGCGTGAAGGACGTGCGGGCCGTTGAGACCGCATCAAATTCTCCCCGTTCAAAAAGGAGCCGGACAATGGGAGTTGCCAGGACCATGAGCCCCACAGTGGCGGGGAAGATAATGAAAAAGACCGAGCGGAGCGAAAAGGAAAGCGCCCGCTTCGCCTCCTCCATCTCCTGCCGGGCCGTGTGGTAAGAAATGGTGGGGAGGAGCGCCGTTCCCATGGCAATCGCAAAGACACCCAGCGGGAATTGCATCAGGCGGTTTCCATACCAAAGGCTCGAATTGGCGCCGGGCCCGGCCCAGAATCCCATCGTCATATCGACGAAGATATTGATCTGCACGATGGCAAACCCGAGGATGGCCGGGAGAACGAGCCGGCCTACTTTCCGGAGGCCGGGATGAAGGAAATCAAAAACAAAGCGGGCGGAAAATCCCGAGCGAAGGAGCGAAGGAATTTGAACGCCGAGCTGAAGGGCCCCGGAAACGAGAAGGCAAACGGCCAGCCAAAGCACCCTCTCCTCCGGCCGGGAGCCCCCGACGGGCGAAATCCACACCACGGCGGCAATCCAGACAATGTCCAAAATGACCGGCCCGAGCGACGGTGAGAAAAACCGCCGGTGACAATTCAGGATCCCCATCGAAAGGGCGCAGAGTGAAATAAAAAGGAGGTAGGGGAAAAGCACCTGAAGGAGCTCCAGCGTGAGCCGGACCACGGGAGGCAGAGAGGGCCATTTCAGGAGAAAAAAAATCAGGACTTCCACCGCCAGGAGAAAAAGGGTGAGTCCCCAAAAAAGCAGGGTGAAGATGAGGTTCCCGAAGCGGGCCGCCTCTTCCTTCCCCTTTTTCTCCAGGATCTCGGCATAAACAGGAATGAAGGCGCTTGAAAGCGCTCCCTCCCCCACGAGGCGGCGCATAAAATTGGGAAGCATGAAGGCGTAGATGAAGGCGTCCCACTGCCATGTGGTGCCGAAACTTTTGGCGCTCACGATGTCACGGATCATCCCGAGGATGCGGCTTGCCAGCGTGAGAAGGCCGATGATGCCCGCCGCTTTCAGGAGCTGGGATTTCATTCCGCCTCTGGATTTCCCTGGAATCGCTTGACCGGGGTGGGTCATTGTGTTAAAGTTTCGGCCTCTTATGGCAAACGTTAAGTCGGCGATCCGTCAAATTCGTAAAGATGCGGGGAAACGGGTGCAGAATCAGGCGGTCTTAAGCGAACTGAAAACGCTCGAGCGGAAACTCACCGCCCTCACCCCGAAAGACCGGACCGAAGCAGAGTCTCTCGTGCGCACCCTCGCCTCCCATTGGGACCGGGCCGTCTCGGCGAAGATTGTTCCGAAGCGGCGGGCCGACCGGAAAAAATCCCGGACCGCTCTCTTTCTCTCCAAGCTCAGCTCGTCGCACTGACCAGCCAGCTTTCCAATTCGGTGCGGCCGAGGGCCCGGCCGGTCTTCAGGTGCCAATCAAGGTAAAAGAGCCCTTCCAGCGCCTTTTCCACCACCGGGGACTTTTTCGTTTCCCACAAACGCCTCAACTGCCAGTGAAGCGGCCCCACCAGGGCCGTCACGTCCTGGCCCGACACCTCCAAAAGCTCTTCCAGGATCTTCAAACACCTCGGAAAATCCCGTTCGGCCAGGGCCTGCGTGAGATCAAACCCTCCAAACTGCTTCCACTTTTCCTCCAGGGCCTCCACGGCGGCACGGTCAATTTCCGGCTTCTCACCGGCCGCCAGAATCAACTGGTCGAGGACTGAATCCAGAAAGAGAAAAGAGTCGTCCAGCCTGGACTCCAAAAGCGCCAGGGCGTCCGGGGTGATTTGCTTCCGGGCCTCACGAAGCTTTTCCTGAATGAAATGGGCCACAAGTTTTCGGGCGTCGGGGCGGAGCAGGAAAAGCTGGCGGGCCTTCGCAGCCGCTTCAAGAAAGGGATGGCCCTTTTCCAGCGCCTCAGCCTCAAAGAGGAAAATGCTTTGAGGGTGCGGCGATTGAAAGTAAGTCTGCCAGAGCGTCAAATCACTTTTCGTAAACCGTTCCGCCCCGCTCATACAGAAAACTTGCGCAGGCGCAAGAAAGGGAAGGGTGCGGGCCTGGGCCAGGAGCGATTCGACCGGTTCGTCACCCGCCCGAGAAAAGGTGACGGCGAGACCGTCTCCCAATTCCTTTTGAAGCGAGGCAATGATCTCTTTCGCCTTTTCCCGGGAGAGAAAGGGGTCTCCGATCAGGAGAAAGAGAGGGAACTTCACGGAGGGAAATTACCAGTCTTCGACGATGCGGTCGACGGCATGGCGGGCCAGACGGTCAATGGCCTTCTCGGCCGCCTCGCCCCGGGAAGTGGCTCGGCTCCCAAGGACAAAATAGCTGGAGTCGCCCGAGAAATTCGGCTCCTCCCAGATCAGCTCGCCGGTTTTCCGGTCGAGGAGCCGGAGGGCCGTGATGACATAAAGCCGGTATTCCTCGATCCGTTCGAGGCCCGTGAAACGAAGCCCCTCCTGTTTGAACTCGATGAGGTCGCCCTCGAGCAGCGCATCAGCCTTCTCCTCCGGAACGACCTGGAGATTCCCGTCCCGGTGGAGCCTGCGGATGATGGCATTCGTGATTTTGATTTCGAGGCCGGGCTCGTAGGCATAAATGTCGCCGGCGGGGATTTTATTCTTGAAAGTGCCGACGTGGATCGTCTTGATATCTTTTGGAAGGACGGTCTTCCGGCTGTAGCCGCACCCCAACGGGAAAAAAACGGCGCACGTCAAAAGAAAAAGGAATACGTTCCGAAGCGTTTTCATGAGGAGGGGGGAAAGGCCTGAGGACGAAGGCGCTTGATTTCTTCACCGAGCGCACTGTCACGTTTTTGAAGCTGGTTCAGGCGGCTTTCGATCTCCTCTTTTTCAAGGTGGAGGTCTTTGCCGAACAAATCCTTGGGGAGCTTGTTCAAAAATTGATCGACCAGTTCCTTTTTCTTCGTGAGGAGGTCCGTCTCCTCCTCGTGGATTTTCTTTTCCTCGCCGATCAATCCGGCCAATTTTTCCTCCAGTTCGAGGATCTTCTCCGTCCGGGCCTTTCCCCGGCTCTCGGAAAGTTTTTCCCAGCGGCTCGATTCAAACCGTTCCCGCTCGGATTCAAAACTTTCCCGTTTCACTTGAAGCTGCTTTTCGA
Organism: Candidatus Omnitrophota bacterium; assembly: GCA_016179745.1. GTDB lineage: Bacteria > Omnitrophota > Omnitrophia > Omnitrophales > JACQLI01 > JACPCP01. Next base: position 11,198 of record JACPCP010000017.1, on the reverse strand, counting down.
GGGAGCGGATTTCTTCTTGAAGGATCGCTGAATCAACGGCCTTCCCCGTTCTGGCAGGTTCTTGAACGGCGGCTGCCACTGGAGCATCCTTCCTCCGTTTGGGTGCCTTTCCGGGAGATTTTTTCGCAATCAAATCCTCCAGCCTCGCCAGCTCCTCTTTGAGCCGGCCCAGTTCGTCCGTCTCCCGGTTCAGCTGTTCGATCAATTTCTCCCGCCGGTTTTCCTTCGGCACAAGCCGGCGGGCGCTCACAATGGCCTCACGAATAAAAACATAGGGGAATTTCACCAGGAGCGACCGGATCGGTGGAGCGCCCGAAAGCGAGGCCCGGGCCCGGAGCGCATCGAGTTCCCGCTCCAGCCGCCCGATTTCCTGATTCCTTGTCTCGATCAGGACGCTTTCGAGCTCAATCTCTTCCCGAAGCGCCTTCGCCTGGGCCGCTGGGGCGCCCGTCGTTTGAAGCCGTTCGGCTTCCTTCGTCAGGGTCACGTCCCGTTCCGGGAGCCCGAAGAAAAAGGCCTTTCCGAGTTTGAAGGCGCCGCTCACGGGAGCGAGAACGCCTCCCTTTTTGCCGCCGCCTGCTTTTTCGCCGCTTCTCCCCTGAAGGGTTTGTTCGAGTTTCTCCAGGAGTTCATTCTTCCGGGCGTTGCGGTCTTGAATTTCGCTGTAACGGCCCCGGATCTCCCGCTCGAGCTGTTTGATGGAGCGGCGGAGACCGGCAGGGTCTGTTTCTTTTTCCTCAACTTTGGAGAGCAGCCGCTTTTCCTCGGCCACGGCCAACTCTTCATCGAAGGCCTGAGCAATCGTATCCACCAAAACTTTTTGAGCGGCCGCCTTCTCCCGCCAGTGGGACTCCAGGGATTCCAGTTCGTCCCGGGACTTCGAGTCCCAGTCCTTGGTGGGATCCCCTTCAAAGGGATTCAGGACGTCGACGGAGCGTTCGATCAAAGTTTGGGGCGCCCGCAAAACCCGGACCAGCGGAGACTTGCCGAATTGGGCTTCATAAAATGCCTCTTTCTCTTTCAATTGCCGCTCCAAAGATTCTGCTTCGGCCCGGAGCGAATCAAGCTTGGAACGCCCTGCCATAAGTCCTTCTCCACCGCCGGCCAGCGCTCCTTCGAGGGCCAGCAGCTTTTCATATTCCCGGTAAAGGCCCTCTTTTTTCTCGAGCAGTTCCTTGTTGGCCTTGGCGAGCTCACTGAGACGTTTGGCCTCCGTTTTCCGGATCTGCTCCAAGGGCGTGGCCTCCTTGCCGAAGGGGATCAAATCGGAATAAAAGGGTTCCGTGCTGACGCCCAGGCTCTCCTCCCATTTTTCGATCATCATCTTCTCCTGAACGAGCCGGGCCTCTTCCTTTTCCAGCGACTCCTCCCAGCGTTTGAAGGCGGCCTGCAAATCTTCAGATGGATTTTTGGCGAACCGTTTCTTTTTCGCCTTGAGGGCCTTCCGGCCTTCCCGAAGCTCGGCCTCCTTCTGCTTGAGGGCGGAACGGCGGCGCCTTAAGGTTTCCCCCTTGGAATGGCCGACTTCCTTTTGCTCCTTCTCAAGGCGCTTCAATTGCCAATCCCATTCTTTTCTCTGGGCCTCGTCGGCGGCAGACTCCATCTTCTTCAAAAGCCCGGCCTTCCGGGAGGCGATCTCCGCCTCCTGGGCCTTCAGATACTCGGCCGGTTTCTCCAGGGCCTCCAGCCGTTGCAGGGCCTTCTCGCCCCACTGGGTGTGGGGATAGCGGGAGGAGACGTCCCGGTAATAAACGAAGGCGCTGTCGAGGAAGTTTTCATTCTCATAAAAAAGGGCGATCCGGTAATTTTTCTCGGCGTTTTTCTCGTCGATTTCCTGGCGGAGTTTGGCGGCCTTGTCCGAAATGCCGGAGTCGGGGTAGTGCTGGAGGAAACGGTCGATCTCTTCCGACGCCCGATCGATCACCTTTTGGTCCCGGGTCGCTGCGACGGATTGAAGGTAGGCGGTGTCGGCAATCTGAAAACGGGCTTGGGCCACCCGCTTGCTTTCCGGATAACGGTCGATCACGCCCTGAAAGGCATCGATGGCCTCGTCAAACTGGTTGATCTTCTTGTAGGCGAGCCCCAGGTGAAACTGCGCCTTGTCCCCCCATTCGCTGAAGGGGGCCGTGGCAACGAGGTGCTTGAAGACTTCCACGGCCTTGGGGCCGGACGGAAGGATTTCGAGGCCCAGCACTTTGGCCTTCCTTCCGGAGAGAAAGAGATTTCCGATTCGAAACTCCCGTTTGACGGCCTCGGCCACCCGGTCACTCGACGGGTATTTCTGGAGAAGGTCCCGGTAGGCCCTGAAGGCCCGGTTGTAATCTCCGAGTTCTTCCTGGACCACGCCAAGGCGGAATTGGGCCTCCGAGGCCGATTGCGAGGCCGGGTAGGCTTTCAGAAGAATCCGGAATTGTTTGGCCGCCTCCTTGAAATCCTTCTTCTTGTAGAATTCCATCGCATAGTTGTACTGCTCTTCGGCGGTCCCCTGGACGGTTTCTTCCGAATTGATGAACTTGCCGGCCTCCGGAGACCAGACCCAGTAGGCCAGGAGGGTGGAGTGGAAGGAAAGGGAAAGAATACTGGAGGCAGCGAAGGTCACTAAAATGCGGGATATTTTTTTCACAACGGGTTGAAGCGAAGCTCCTTACGGCGATTGTTGGCGGCCAATATAACACGCCCCCCCACCCCTGTCAACGCACAGGCCGCACGCACACCCGGTAACGCCTCCGAATCCACGTCATGCCTTATCACAGTCAATGTCACAGCGGTATCACGGTAACAATGTCCCACAAGGATGTCCCACAATGTCCCTTATCCTTGTCCCTTAATGTCCCTTATTTTTCGGATGGAATCCGGTGAAAAAACGTAATAAGTGCCCTTCTTCTCCCCCCTTTTCTCCAAAATGCCTTTTACAACAAGGCCCGTCAAGTCTCGAGTAGCCGTGCGCTTGATGCTCCCGCAAAGTCTTTGGCATTCCTCGTTCGTAATCCGTTCATGAACGAAGACGTGCCTAAGGACCTTTTCTTGCCGTTTATTCAGCGCTTCCTGAGCGAAGACTTTAGAAATTTTCTCAGCCTTGATTAGGAGCTCGCCTCGAGCCTGTATTTCCTTCATCTGCGAGTGGAGTCCCTCGACGAAATATTCCAGCCACACGGTCATATCCATCTTGTGATTCCGCACGGATTGAATCGCTTGATAGTAAGCCGGCCGGTCCTGGTCGTAATACTCGGAGAGGGTGAAGAGGCGCTTAAAATCGTAGCCGGTCTTATAGAGAATCAGAGTGGATAACAAACGGGCTGTCCGGCCGTTGCCGTCAATAAAGGGATGGATGTGAACGAATTGGAATTGAGCGATCCCGGCCGCCAGAAGAGGCGATACCTCCTCCGCATTCTTCAGCCAATCCGTAAACTCTTTCACAAGATGCGGGACCTCTAAAGGAGGCGGCGGAGTGTAAATCACCTCCCGGGTCCTGGAATTGACGACATAATTCTGAATCTTCCGGTAATTGCCCGGATCTGCTTGTCCGCCTCGGACGCCCATGACAGTGATTTTGTGGAGTTCGCGGATCGTGCCTTCGGTCACCGGATCGTCCTTGCCGAGATACTTTGAAATAAAATCCATCGCCCTCTTGTAATTCAAAAGCTCCCTTTCATCCTCCCGGCTGACCCCGGCAACCTTTTTACCTTCTAAAATATTCCTGGCTTGTTCAAGACTGAGCGCCGTCCCTTCGATATGCGTCGAATGGTGGGACTCAAGGATGAGCGCCTGCTTCTGCATGTCGCTAATCCAATCCTCCTTGAGCTTGATCGCATCCAAAAACCCACGCACGCGCTCGATTTCCACGAGCGCTTTATTGATCTTCGGGGTAATCGTAAATTTAGGATTAAATGTCATCGCTCAATTCCTCCTGCGCTCCACTGATGAAGATTTTGTGTTTATGCATTTATGCCAGCACTTCCAGAAACTCGGCGACGACACGAAAGTCATCTTCGTTCACGTTTTCGAGAACAATGTCTTTGAAATCCTTGTTGTCAGGCGAAAGAGTAATCTTCTTGTGCCGCCACCGGCCGTCGGGGAAGTATTCTTTTTCGCTTTTATAGCGCTTCACAGTGAAGCTCTGATGGGTTTCAGGATCGGTAACAAGCCGCGATTCCGCAAGGACCACAAGACCGTTTCGAGAACCACCGCGCTCAAACCGGAAGAGACAGAAACTCGCGTCAGGAATCTTAGGCTCCATCGACTTACCCACGACTTGGGCGATAAACATATCTCCATTTAATTTCCGATTTTTTACAGGTTTCCAGACGATGGGTTCGGGCGTGGGTTGTTCTTTAAAAGACGTCGCCGCAACCCGAAGGTCATAAACGGGAAGATACCCTTCTTTGATGCTCCCATCCGGAATCACATCACTGAAAAATAAGGGTTTGCCCTCGTCAGGAATAACAGAACTTTCTGTCCAATCCTTGCAGAGTAAAGTCGCTTGCTCAAGCACGGTTTCGGTAGCTTTTTTTTCTTTGTCCGGAGGGTAGCCGTATTTTCTCAAAATCCGTTTGACCATCACGCGCAATTTTGCCTGCACGCTTTCCTTAAGAGTCCAGTCAATCGTTAAGTTATTGCGTACCGTAGTCACGAGTTCGCGGGCAATGGTTCTTAATGTCTCATCGCCGAGCACCTTAACGGCGCTGTCATTGACCTCAAGCGCATCATAAAAAGCAACTTCATCTTCGCTTAAGCCAAGACCCTCGCCCCGCTTTTCTGCCTCACGCATTTTCTTGGCAAGCTCAATCAACTCTTCGATCACTCTCGCCGCTTCAATGGCCTTGTTTTGGTATCTTCGAATCGCACTTTCAAGCATCTCGGCAAATGAACGTCCTTGAACCAAATTCCGCTTGGACCGCGCCTTGATTTCATCATTCAGAAGTTTTTTCAACAATTCAAAAGCCAGATTTTTATGCGGCATGCCTTTGACTTCGGCCAGAAATTCATCCGAGAGAATCGAAATATCGGGCTTCTTCAATCCCGCCGCTGCGAAAATATCAATCACCTTGTCTGAAGCAATCGCCTTGGAAATGATTTGTTTGATAGCGGAGTCGAGATCATCATCCGTCTTACCCGTGCCGGTTTCATATTTGGCAAGACGCGCCTTCACTGCTTGAAAGAATCCAACATCATCCCGAATCTTCAGCGCCTTGGAATGAGGAACGGAAAGTGTGAATGCCTGGGAAAGCTGGGTCACATAAGCAAGGTAGCGATCCTTACCGTTTTTCTGCTCCAGAATATGTTCCTGCGCCTGTGTGATGATGGTCATCTTTTCTGTAACGTTGGCTTTAAAGAATGGTTTGAAATCAAATTTGTGGAACATTCCAGAAACAACTTCATATTTCTCAAGCATTAAGGCAACTGCTTCTTCCTGATCAAAAGCCGGTGCCCCTTTGCCTCCGCTTTCGGTGTATTCGGCGAGGGCTTTTTTCAAATCGTCTGCAATTCCTAAATAATCTACGATCAATCCGCCGGGTTTGTCTTTGAACACACGGTTCACCCGCGCAATTGCTTGCATCAGACCATGCCCACGCATCGGCTTGTCGAGATACATCGTGTGAAGCGACGGCGCATCAAACCCTGTGAGCCACATGTCTCGCACAATCACAAGCTTAAGCGGATCATTTGGATCTTTCATGCGGTCGCCAATCGTGCGGCGGCGAAGTTTATTGCGAATATGTTCCTGCCATTCGGGTCCGTCATCGGCAGATCCGGTCATAATGACCTTAACCACTCCCTTATCATCGTCCTTGTGGTACCATTCCGGCTTCAATTTCACGATTTTCTCGTGAAGGTCCACAGCGATCCGTCGGCTCATGCAGACGATCATGGCCTTGCCTTCGAGAACTTTCAGGCGTTCTTCAAAGTGATTCACAATATCCTTGGCAATTTGTTTGATCCTTTTTTCAGCCCCGACAATGGCTTCAAGCCGGGCCCATTTTGATTTCAACCTCTCTTTTTTTCTGACTTCTTCGCCTTCGGTAGCTTCTTCAAAGCCTGGATCGATTTTCGGCCGTTCCTCGGGCTTGAGTTCCAGCCGGGCGAGACGGCTTTCGTAATAAATTCTCACCGTGGCCCCGTCATCCACGGCCTGCTGAATATCGTAAATGTCGATGTAGTTTCCAAAAACCGCCTGCGTATTCCGGTCCTTCAATTCGACAGGCGTTCCGGTAAACCCAATAAAAGAAGCGTTTGGTAAGGCGTCGCGCATATGCTTAGCCAAACCATCGATAAAATCGTACTGGCTCCGGTGGGCTTCGTCGGCAATCACGACGATATTTCTGCGGTCGTTCAAAAGAGGATAAGTATCCCCTTTTTCCTCAGGCAAAAATTTTTGTATGGTCGTAAAGATAACCCCGCCGGAGGATACATTGAGATATTCCCGCAGTTGGGCTCTGGTTTCCGCCTGCACCGGTGCCTGTCTCAAAAGTTCATTGCACCGCGAAAAAGTGCCGTAGAGCTGGTCGTCCAGATCGTTTCTGTCGGTGAGAACCACAACCGTTGGATTTTCCATTTCTCCTGCCAAAACTAATTTACCGGTATAAAACACCATGCTCAAACTCTTGCCGGAACCCTGGGTGTGCCACACCACACCGCATCGTTTGTCTCCCTTCGTGCTCGCGGCTTCAAGCGTTGCGTCAATCGCTTTATTGACGGCATGATACTGATGGTAGGCGGCGAGTATTTTGCTTTTTTCTTCGAAAACAATGAAATGCTGAACCAAATCAAGCAGGGTTTTTTTATTGAACATCCCTTTTAGAAGCACTTCGATTTGAGGAGTGGCGCTGGGTGCCCTCTCTTTGCCATCGATCGTTTTCCACGGCTGAAATCGTTCCCACTCCGAGGTAATCGTTCCGGCCTTGGCATCAAAACCGTCGCTTGCCACAAGGATTTCGTTGAAATTGAAGAGAGAGGTAATTTCAGCTTTATAGGTTTGAAACTGCTTAAATGCGCTTAAAACCGTCGCATCTTCATCTGCCGGATTCTTTAGTTCAATCACCGCCAACGGCAAGCCATTTACAAAAAGAACAATATCCGGCCTGCGATTGTGATTATTTTCAATGACAGTGAATTGATTGACCGCTAGAAATTCATTATTTTCCGGACTCTCAAAATCAAACAGCCAAACTTTGTCGTAGGTCGTGCCCCTAACGGGACTGCGAAAAGCGCCGTCATTGCGAGCCCGCTTTCCGGGCGAAGCAATCTCTGCCCTTTCTCGAAACTCCACATCCACGCCATTGACGAGCATTTTGTGGAAGCGGTGATTGTTGGTGACCAAATCAGGACTTTCTAAGCGGAGGATTTGCTTGAGGGCTTCTTCTTTGGCTTCAGTGGGGATCTTCAGGTTGAGCCGGTCAATTGCATCGCGCAATCGGCGGATCAAGACGACTTCCAAATAACTCTGCCGTTCAGGACTAGGCCCGTCCGGCGCGATGTCCGGGCCGTGGACAACTTCATAGCCCTGTTCGGAAAGAATATCTAGAGCAAGCTCCTCAACTTCTGATTCGGTGATGACGTGGGGCATTATTGATCTTTCGTTTGTTCCCACAAAACGACTTCTCGCTTTTCATAAATTTTTCTGCCAATATCAGAAAAACTTGCGCCTGGCTTGGGAGCTATTGGCAAAACATTAGAACTTGGCAACAATATCCCTAGCTGACTGTTTACCTGAACGATTTTGGAATTATCTGGTAGCTGCGTTGCCGAATACCATTGACGGGCACACCTTGTGCTTTTTAAAGCTTCACTTTCAATAATTGCCAATGGAACATCAATGTACGTGCCCGAAGTCGGAAGACTATCTTCATAAGGTGTTTTGAAATGCAGTTCCTGCTCGTAGTAAAGATAAAGATCCCACATCAAGCTTTCTAAGTCATCGTCTGCATATTCTACATTTAAACCTATCGCCTCTTTTGCTTCCTTACGATTAATCAAATGGAAATGCGAGTAAAGTTTTTCCACCAAGATCTCAACGATCTTGTCAATGGCTTTATCTTCATAAGCGAAAGACAACAGTTTTTTAGTATCCTCCCGAGCTTTAATATATTCTCGATAAGATCTTCCTAAAGTTAGGGGGGAAGCTTCGTCCGCCAATTTTTCAAAAGCTTTAATGCTTTGATCTTCCGCTTTAATTTCAAATTTATTTTTCAAAAAATTAATGTACCCCGACATATCCTCAACGGAGACGTCCAGTCTTTCTCCTTTTTTGACTGTTGCGATTGTCGGATCCACGGGACCTAACTCAGCGAGTCTTCCCATTACAATTTTATCGGCACCTATCGCCATAGCCGTTGCGCAACTATGCGCCTTATAGGGAATGATGACGCAAAACCTTTTCGCGTATTCTCGAATCAAATTAACAAGTCCCCAAGCAACGACAGAAGCTCCGCCCCTGCTGTACAGAAATAGATCGATATTTTGTCCTTTGATGGGCTTTAAATGATCATATAATTCCCGCAACATTGAATCTTCGATCATGGAATTTATTCCAGGCCTGTCACTGGTGATATACGTAATAATCTTTGTCTTTCGCTGATCCTGCAACTTTTTTATCAGCTCATTTCCTGTCATTTTTCGATCCTCACTCAATATGTTGCCTTGAACTCTTCTGATTCCAAGAGTTCCTTAATGTTATCTACTGGATAAATTACCCCTATTCCGGCGTGAAACAAAATCCATCACGTTCAAATGGTCGAATATTCTCGGATTCGCAGACCTCAACGCTGATTTTTTGGGATTTCGCATCGTATTCCATAGATCCTGCTTCATAAACTCAGCGTTCTTTAAACCATGCACGACCAAGTCTGATTCGATTCAACAACACTAAGCGATATCCGCCCACCATTTGTATTTACAAAAGCACTGGCGGTCTTGACCCGACATCAGCTTTGGCAAAAGGGAATCTCAGATTTTAAAGGTTTATGTCTCTTTTTTCTTTAACGCTCTCTGTATACCGCCACTCGCAATATCGTTGGGTGTTTTTTTCTCTGGCAAAGCGTCTCTGAAATCAGAAACCGATTTTTCAATTGCCAGCAAGCTTTTTTCGATACTTTTTTTAGAAAAAAATAGAAACTGTTTTCCCTTAATGTATTCCTTAACATGTGGAACAAACGCATCAATGACGAAACAAATATTTCGGTCGCCTTCATGCTTCAGCTTGTCCAAGTAATCCCAGTAAGTATTTAGAATATCCTGTTGTGCTTCTGGAGTTTTCTGGTTGAAAAAATATTGACTCTTCAAATTACTCTTAACGAATTCATTGAATGCCCTTTGAGTCATACCGTTTTTATTTGTATAGACAATAAATTCGTAGGCTTGCACTAAATCAATATCATCATTGCCCAGCAGGACCTTATACTCTTCCGACAAAAAGCCAAAATCAAATGGAGCATCAGTGAGAACGTCAAACTCGTCACCCAGAAACATCGTGTTCAACAATTTCAAATCACCAGATATTATTCTCTTAGTCGCATTGATGTGCGGCAGAATGGTTCTTTTTTTCAAGAGCAAATCTGAAAACAATGACCTAAACGATATGTCTGCAATATAGGCGACCGCATACAGTTTCTTTCGCCTGTTTCCAATATACCGACCCAGAAACTGAAGCAGGATAATTGTTAAGGATGCTCCTGTCGTCGCCAAGAAAGGTATTAAAAACTTCTCATCGGTAATAAAACTCATCGCTGCTTCCCTCATTTCAGATTTTCAGATCCTACCCTTATTCGCCCTGACATCAGCTTTGGCAAAAGGGAGTCGCGGATCTGAGAAAGATTCATATTCTCTCGAGAATTTTCCAGCACTCTTGCCATTAAAGGGCCTACATTTTCATGGAACAAGTTCATTGTGGAATAATCAGGCACAAGAACTTTCATACGCGAAAAATCACCGGCATTAAGATTCAATGTGGCTGTACCGCCGAGACCCATGCTTTTAACTTCTTCACTCGCGCCAAGCATCGTGCAGTACATAAAATACGGACTGAAATCTTTCTTGCAAACGATGCTGTTTATCTGCTGATTTGTGTGACTAACATCGCTGGTCAAGGAAACTAACCCAGGCGTTGCAATACAGCTAACGCAAATCGCAAAAGGAGGTAACTCTTTTTTCTTTTGCAGGGATGATCCTTTTTGGGAAAGTTTTCTTTCTGTCTGAATCACAAAAGCTTGGTCTCGCATATCAGGAATGGTGATAAAAAAAATATCATCACCGTAGTTATCTTTATCCGCCGTCGGCGGTGTTTTTCCACAAATAACTTCCCCACAATCAGAGATTTGTTGAATAGCCCAGCCGACCGGAATTTCACCGGGTTCGGAATCAACCATGCGGCCGCCGGAATCTTTGTAGGGCGGGCCCTTTTCGTTAGGAAAATTAAAATCTATAAACCAGCGCTTGAAGATCGCCTGGGCGATGGCTTCGAGCGTTTTGTTCATCCGGTGGTTCAGCTCGATTTTTTCATCCAAGTCCGAAAGAATTTTGGCAATGGCGTGCTGTTCGGCTAAAGTTGGTAAATTGACAATAAGCTTCTCAAATACATTGGACTCAACTCTTTGTCTGCCTGATGTGCCGATCATTGATTTAATCGCTTTTTCTCTAATGTGTGGCGAAGTGGTGAGATAATAAACAAATTGGCTTGTGCTCTTGCCATCTTTTCCACATAAAACGATAAACTCGGTAGAACCGCACCCAACCTCGCCATTTTCCAAAATGTCAACAAAAGCTGTTTTTCCATTTTCAAGACAAGGGGTAATCCGTGCCATCAACGTGTCGCCATTGATAAATTTAGATCCACTTGAAAATTTCCTGACAGTAAAGCGTTGAATTTTTTTATTAAATTCTTTTAGACCTGCCATCGATACAAATTTTGAGACAGCTTCTTTTCTGAGTTCTCGCTTCGGGTTAACATCCACAACCTCTGAAAAAAAATTCTCTTCCCATCCCTCCGGAATTTCGCCGGTTGGGGTACCACTCTGCTTATCAAAGGCTTGCGTTTGCACCGATTGTCTTTCTTTGGTTTTCACTTCCTCACCAAATTATCGTAATCTACTGTCCGTAAACACGATGGGTGGTTATCATCTTTACGGTCGATTTTCAACGGTCAATTTTCACGGTCGATTTTTCAACTTGAACGGCCGATATATACCGTATATAATTTCATTGCG
>JACPCP010000016.1 GCA_016179745.1 Candidatus Omnitrophota bacterium | reverse complement strand
TCGGCCAAAACGTAGCCCCGGCCCCGGCCCACCTCCATTTCCATCAGGAAACGGACGTCCTTCGTCAGCGTGCAAAGGTGGAGGTCCGGATTGATGATCTCGACGGTTTCATCCGCCTGGATGTCCCGGGCCTTTACTTCCCCCTTGCGTTTGACGTCGATCGTGATCTTCTTGGGGCCCTTGCCGTGGTAACGGAAGATGAGTTTCTTCACGTTCAGGACGATTTGCGCCCCGTCTTCCAGCACCCCGTCCAGGTTGGAAAATTCGTGAAGCAGCCCCTCGATCTTGATCGAAGTGACCGCCGCCCCCTCGATGGAAGAAATGAGGACCCGCCTCAGTCCGTTCCCCAGCGTTGTGCCGTAGCCTCGCTCAAACGGCTCGGCCGTAAATTTTCCGTAAGTCGGCGTGACGGTGGCCTTGTCCACCTCCAACCGTTTCGGCATCTCAAATGTTTTCCAGCGAATTCCCATTGAATGTCCTCCTTGTCCCGTCCTTTTTTATTTTTATTTCGAGTACAATTCCACGATTTGCGATTCTTCAACCGGCAGGCCCGCATCCGCCTTGGTCGGGAACCGAAGCACTTCGGCCGACAAAGCCGCGGCGTCCAGCTTGAGCCACTCGACGGCCGGACGGTCCTGCAACATTTCGAGGACGGCCTGGACCCGCTTTGCGACTCCCTCTTTTTTTACCGCTTCCACCTTGTCCCCCGGCCTCACCAAAAAGGACGGGATGTTGACGCTCCGCCCGTTGACCCGGACGTGCCCGTGTGTGACAAACTGGCGGGACTCGTTCCGGGAGGCGACCCAGTGGAGCCGGTAAACCACGTTATCGAGCCGCCGCTCCAGGAGCTCGATCAGCTTTTCCCCCGTCGACCCGGGAGCGCGCGAAGCCCGGTCAAAAAAGACTTCAAACTGTTTTTCCATCATTCCGTAGATCCGTTTTGTTTTCTGCTTCTCCCGAAGCTGGAGACCGTAATCGGAAAGCTTGGGGCGACGCCGGGCGTGCATCCCGGGCGGTTGGTTGCGCCGCTCAATGGCGCACTTGTCCCCGCTGCAGCGGATCCCCTTGAGAAATAATTTAATCCCTTCCCGCCTGCAGAGCCGGCAGACCGGCTGAATGAGCCTGGCCATCAGACCCTCCTCCTCTTCGGAGGCCGGCAGCCGTTGTGCGGCAGGGGCGTCACGTCCCGGATCAGGGTAATTTGAAGGCCGGCGGCTTGAAGCGCCCGGATCGCCGATTCACGGCCGGACCCGGGTCCCTTGATGAAAACTTCCACTTCTTTCATTCCATTTTCCATCGCCTTCTTGGCCGCCATTTCCGAGGCGCGCTGGGCCGCAAAGGGAGTGGACTTCTTGGACCCCTTGAAACCGGCCGCACCGGAACTGGACCAGCAGACCACGTTTCCATGGGGGTCGGTGATCGTGATGGTTGTGTTGTTGAAGCTTGCCTGAATGTGGGCGACGCCCCGCGCAATATTTTTGACTTTGCTTTTCTTTGCCATTCGAATCTAAGACTCCTTTTTTATTTGGGAGCGGGTGGTTTCTTCAAGAGCCCCCCCACCGTCTTCCGCGGCCCCTTCCGGGTCCGGGCATTGGTATGGCTTCTTTGTCCTCTGACGGGAAGGCCCCGCACGTGGCGCTGCCCCTTGTAGCAGCGGATATCAATCAGGCGGCGGATGTTCTGCTGGACTTCCCGCCGGAGGTCTCCTTCAATCTTGAAACCGCTTTTCTGAATGGCCGTCGTGATCCCGAAGACTTCCTTGTCGCTCAATTCCTTGGCGCGCTTGGCGGGATCGATCTTGGCCTCCGTTAAAATGCGGCTGGCCCGGGAACGGCCGATCCCGTAAATGTAGGTCAAGGCAATCTCGGTTCGCTTCTCCGGCGGAATATCAACTCCCAAGATACGTGGCATGTTAAATTTTCTTCTCCCTGGGCCTAGCCCTGTCGCTGCTTGTGTTTCGGATTTTGGCAAATCACGTAGACGATCCCCTTGCGCCGAATGATCTTGCAGTGCTCACAAATTTTTTTGACCGAGCTTCGAACTTTCATAATTTCAAGAAGGTCCCTATTTGATCCGGAAGGTGATCCGCCCCCGGGTCAGGTCGTAGGGCGAAAGCTCCAGCTTGACCCGGTCACCCCGAAGGATCCGGATGTAATGCATCCTCATTTTTCCCGAAACGTGCGCCAGCACCTTGTGTCCGTTGTCGAGCTCCACCCGGAACATCGCATTGGGCAGGGGCTCAACCACTTTGCCTTCGACCTCAATGGCATCTTCTTTCGGCATTTTCGAGAGTCAGTTTCCCCCGGTCAAATTGACCGGGCCGTCTTCGGTAAACACCACAGTGTCCTCATAGTGGCTGGCCCAGCGGCCGTCCCGGGTCACCACCGTCCATCCGTCTTCCAGGGTCTGGACCGCAGGGTCTCCGGCCGTGACCATCGGCTCAATCGCAACGGCCAGGCCGGGCTCAATCCGGGGCCCCTGTCCGGCTTTTCCGTAATTGGGGATCTGGGGCTCCTCGTGAATGGCCTGCCCGATTCCGTGCCCGACATAATCCCGGACCACGGAAAAACCGTTTTTTTCAACAACCGCCTGGACGGCGTGGGAAATGTCGCCAATCCTTCTCGCCGGCCCCCTCACCGCCTGAAGCCCGGCCCGAAAGGCTTCTTCGGCCACCCGGATCAATTTCATGGCCTCCGCCGAACCCTTTCCCACCGGATAACTCCTTGCAGCGTCCGCATAATAACCTTCAAATTTTGCGCCCAGGTCCAGGCTCGCCAAGTCCCCTGTCTGGAGCCTCCGCCGGGACGGGATCCCATGAACCACTTCCTCATTGACTGAGACGCACAGGGTCGCCGGAAATCCCCGGTAGCCTTTGAAGGCCGGGATGCCGCCCGAGCGCCGAATGGCCTCCTCGGCAATCCTGTCCAGTTCCAACGTGGTCACTCCCTCCCGCACGGCCGGCTGCAACCGTTCAAAAGCCTGGCGAAGGATCGCTGCCGCCTTCTGCATGATAATAATTTCCCGTTTCGACTTCAGACGGATCATCCGGTGGTTTGCTTCGCCAACCCGGCCAGGATCTTCCTGAGTTTCACTTGAAGCTCGGCCACATCCAGGTCGCCCGGAACCTCTTTCAAAAGCCCCCGCCTTCGATAATAGTCGAGGAGCGGTGAGGTCTCCTTCTCGTAAACTTCAAGCCGGTGCCGGACTGTCTCCGGCCGGTCATCCGCCCGTTCGACCAATTTTGACTGGCATCGGTCGCACACCCCCTCGACCCGGGGCGGGATGTTGCGAACATGGTAATTCGCCCCGCACTGGGGACAGGACCGCCGGCCCGAAAGCCGGTCCACAATCACCTCAACGGAGGTCTTAAAATAAAGAGCAACGTCCAGCTTTTCATTTTGTCTCTTGAGAAAATTTTCAAGGGCGTCGGCCTGGCCCACGGTGCGGGGGTAACCATCCAGGATGAAACCCCGCTTCCCGTCCGGCTCGGACATTTGATCGATCATCAGCTCATTCACAAGCGCATCTGAGACCAGTTCGCCTTTCGCCAGAACCGCCTTGGCCCGTTTCCCGAGCTCCGTCCCCTCCCGGATGTGGCGCCGCAAAATATCGCCCGTCGCCCAATGAGGCACCTGCCACGTCTCAGCCAGGACCCGGGCGTGGGTCCCTTTTCCCGCACCCGGCGGGCCGAACAGGATCAAGCGCATAACACCGAAGCCCGGCCGCCCGTCAACGCCGGGCCCGAAGCCGGCCCTTTCGAATGAACCCCTCGTAATGACGCATCAGAAGCTGGGACTCGATCGTCTTCATCGTATCGAGGACCACGCCCACAATGATAAGGAGCCCGGTGCCGCCGAAAAAGCTCGCCACCAGGAACGGAATATTCAGCACCTTGGGCGACGAAATGATATTAGGAAAGAGCGCAATGATGGCGAGAAAGACCGCACCGCTGGCCGCAATCCGGGTCATCACATAATCCAGATACTCGGAGGTGTTCCGCCCCGGCCGGATCCCCGGAACAAAGCCGCCGAATTTCTGGAGGTTTTCGCTCACCTCCACGGGATTAAAAGTAATCGCCGTGTAAAAAAACGTGAAAAAGATGATAAAGAGCCCGTAGAGGACCGAATAAAGCAGGCTGCCCGGATTGAGAAAGGTGGCCGTCGTGCTCAAAAATCCCGCCTTGGGGAAAAACCCGGCCAGGGTCGCCGGAAAGAGAATCACGGACTGGGCAAAGATGATCGGAATCACGCCCGCCTGGTTCACCTTGAGCGGCAGGTAAGTCGCCTGCCCGCCGTAGACCCGGTGGCCCCGGATCTGCTTCGCATACTGGACCGGAATCTTCCGCTGGCCCTGAATGATCAGCACCACGGAAAGCGTCGTGAAAACAAAGAGAACCAGCAACAGCCCAAGCTTCCAGTAACTAAGCTGCTGCCTCGCCGGGTCCAGGGGCGACACCAGGACCCAGGTCTGCCAAAGAGCGGTCGGGATCGACTCGATGATCCCGGCTGTAATGATCACGGACATTCCGTTTCCGATTCCGTATTGGTCGATTTGCTCGCCGAGCCACATGATGAAAGCCGTCCCTGTCGTCAGAGTAAGGATCGTCATCAGCCGAAACCCCCAGCCCGGGTTCGGGACAATCACCGTCCCCTGAAAGGCATTGGGATTCTCAAGCCAGAGTGAAATGAAGAAAGTTTGGACGATGGCCAAAAGCACCGTTCCGTAGCGGGTGTATTGAATAATTTTTTTCCGGCCCTCCTCGCCTTCCTTCGCCATTTTTTCGAGGGCCGGGAAGACAACCGTCAGAAGCTGAAGAATGATGGAGGCTGAAATGTAGGGCATGATCCCGAGGGCAAACACCGTCGCCTTCTGGAGGGCGCCCCCGGAAAACATCCCCATGATGCCAAAGAGCGTCCCGCCCGGCGTCTGGGAAATCGACTGGAAAAACCGGGCCAGGGCGTGCCCGTCAATCCCGGGGGTCGGGACATACGTGCCCACCCGATAGACCGCAATGATGGCCAGCGTAAACAGCACCTTCCGGGTGAGCTCGGGGACTTTGAAAATATTGGCGAAGGCCCGGATCATGAAATCACCACCGCCTGGCCCCCGGCCGCTTCAATTTTTTCCTTTGCCTGTTTCGAGAACCGGTGGGCGCGCACGACCAGCGCCTTTTTCAATTTTCCGTCTCCGAGGATCTTGAGCCCGCCACCGAGCTCATGAATCACCCCTTCTTGCAAGAGCGTCTCGGGGGTAATCTCTTTTTCTCCCAGGCCTGAAAGTTTTTCGATATTCACGATCGCAAATTCGTTTTGCTTCGGATGATTGAACCCCCGCTTGGGCATCTTCCGGTAAAAGGGAGTCTGTCCTCCTTCAAAACCCGGCCGGCGGGTGGAACCGGTCCTTGCCGTGTAGCCCTTCCCGCCCCGGCACGAGGTCTTCCCGTGGCCGGAGCCCGGGCCGTGGCCGACACGTTTTTTCCGTTTCTGGTAGGGAAATTTAGCGCGCATGATTACGACACCGCCTCCGAAATTGGATCCAGACGGACCTTCCGGTCGGCCAGCGTCAAAAGCCCTTCGAGGGTTGCCTTGAGCACATTCACCGGGTTGTCGCTCCCGAGACTTTTGGTCAGGATGTCTTTGATGCCTACGGATTCGCAGACGGCGCGCACCGGTCCGCCGGCAATGATCCCGGTCCCGGGCGCCGCCGGCTTCAGGAGGACCCTGGCCGCCCCGTAACGGCCGATGACTTCGTGCGGGATCGTCGTCCCCTTCATCAGGATTTTGATTTTTCTCTTCTGGGCCTGGGCCACGCCCTTCCGGATGGCGTCCGCCACCTCATTGGCCTTCCCCAGGGCATAACCGACTTCGCCCAGGCCGTTGCCGGTGACCACGAGGGCGCTGAAATGGAACCGTCTGCCGCCCTTGACCACCTTGGCACAGCGATTGACCTGAATGACCTTTTCGTAGGGGGTGGCGGCCGGAGAACTTTGGAAAAAAGCGTTTGCCGGGATTTGGCTTTTCTCGGTTTCTTTTCCCGGCGCCGCTGTCACGTTCACTTCCGGAGGAGTAACGACCTTTTCTTTCTCGGTTCCCATCTAAAATTCCAATCCCGCCTGCCGAAGCGATTCGGCCAGCGCCTTGACCCGGCCGTGGTATTGATAGCCGGCCCGGTCGAATACGATTTTTTTGATTTTCTTGGCAGCGATTTCCGGCCCGAAAACCTCTCCCAGCTTCTGGGCCACGGCCACCGTCAGCCCCCCCTTCGGCGCCACCCGCTTGAATTTCTTCGCCGCCGTCGAAAAAGAAAAGAGGGTCTTCGCCTGAAGATCATCCACGAGCTGCGCATACAAATGCTTGTTGGAACGGAAGACCGTGAGCCGGGGCCGCTCGGCAGAGCCCACCAAATGGCGCCGGATTCTCAAGTGCCGTTTTCTCCTTTGGTCTGTCTGAGTTTTGATCATCAATGAATTCCTTTAGGCCGTTGTCTTTCCCTGTTTCCGGCGAACCTTTTCTCCCACGTAATGAATCCCTTTTCCTTTATAAGGTTCGGGCTCGTGAAAATGCCGGATATCGGCCGCCACCTGGCCCACCTTCTGGCGGTCGATCCCCGTCACGACAATCTGCGTCGGTTTCGGAGTCTTGATCTCAATCCCCTCGGGGATGGCAAACTCGATGGCGTGGGTAAACCCCAAATTTAAAACAAGTTTCCGCCCGCTTGCCTGGGCCTTGTAACCGATGCCCTCGATTTCAAGCTCCTTGGTATAACCCTCGGTCACCCCGTGGACCATATTGTTCAGAAGGCTCCGGGTGACACCGTGGAGCGACCGGTCGGTCCGGATATTGGTGGGCCGTTCCACCACCAGCTGATTGGCCGTAAGCGCTACTTTCATCCGGGGATGAAACCGCCAAGCGAGCTTCCCTTTCGGGCCTTCCACCCGGACTTCGTCCCCCTGGATCTGGACCTTCACCTTCTCAGGAATCAAAATAGGTTTTCTGCCGACTCGTGACATTTTTCTTCCTTACCAAACCTTACAGAGGAATTCGCCGCCCATCCGGGTCTTTCGGGCCTCCCGGTCGACCACAATCCCCTTGGAGGTGGAAACCACGCCGACGCCCAACCCCCCCAGAACCCTCGGAATCTCACCCGCCCCCACGTAGATCCGGCAGCCGGGTTTGGAGACCCGCTCGATCCCCTGAATCGCCGGCTGGCGGCCCCGGAGATACTTGAGCTGAATCCGGATGAATTGTTTGTTGCCTTCGCTGAAACACTTGAAGCCCTCAATAAAACCTTCTTCCTTCAGAATCTCGGCCAGGCGTGACGTCAACCGGGAGGCCGGCGCCGTCAGCCGGTCCTTGCCCGCCCGGGAGGCATTCCGCACCCGGGTCAGAAAATCACCGATAAAGTCCGTGCTTGTCATCTTTTTCCTTTTGAAGTTACCAGCTCGATTTGGTCACGCCGGGAATCACACCCTCGTAGGCGAGTTCCCGAAAACAGATCCGGCAGAGCGCAAACTTCCGGATGTAACCTCCGGAACGCCCGCAGGCTTTGCATCGAAAATACCGGCGGACCGGAAATTTGGGTTCCTGCCGTTGTTTGATCACCAAACATTTTTTTGCCATGATTTTCCTTACGAACTCTTTCTGAAGGGAAAGCCAAACCCTTCCAGCAGCCGTTTTGCCTCCGGATCTTTTTCGGCCGTGGTGACAAACGTGATGTCCATTCCCTGGACCTTCTTTACCTTGTCGTACTCCACTTCCGGAAAAATAATCTGCTCCTCGAGGCCGACGGTCAGGTTGCCCCGTCCGTCAAAACTGGAATCCGGGAGCCCGCGAAAATCACGGATGCGGGGCATGGCCACGTTGACGAGGCGGTCAAAAAATTCATACATCCGGGCGCCCCGGAGCGTGAGCTTAAGCCCGATGGGAGAGCCTTCCCGTAATTTGAAAGCCGAAATCGACTTGTGCGCCCGGGTCACCAGGGGCTTCTGGCCCGTGATCAAGGCGAGGTCTCCCGCAACCGCATCCAAAATCTTGATGTCCGTGCCGCCTTCCTTGACTCCCATATTGATCGAAATTTTCACCAGGCGGGGCACGGCGAGACGATGCTTGTAACCAAACTCCCGCATCAGGGCCGGAGCGATTTCCTCCCGGTATTTCCTGAGTAATCGAGGAACATAAGTCTCTGTTTGGGTCGTCATCTTAGAAAATTTCCCGGCATTTCTTGCAAATTCTCTGTTTGGTCCCGTCCGACAAGAAGCTGTAGCCAGCCCTCGTGGGCTTTGAGCACCGGGGACAAACCAGCATCACGTTGGAAAGGGCAAGCGGCCCTTCCACCTGGGCGATCCCGCCCTTTGGATTGTCCTTCGTCGGACGCTTGTGGACGATCTTGTAGTTGACGGCCTCCACCAGCACCCGCCCCCGCTCCGGAAATACCTGGAGGACCCTGCCCTTCTTTCCCCGGTCCTTGCCGGTGATCACCGCCACCTGATCATTCTTTTTCAGTTTCATACAACCTCGGGCGCAAGAGATAGGATCTTTGTGAATTCCTTGTCCCGGAGCTCTCTCGGGACCGGCCCAAAGATCCGGGTCCCTCTCGGATTTTTTTGGTTGTCGATAATGACCATGGCATTGGAATTGAACCGGACCGTAGTCCCGTCAGGCCGCCGGACCGGACCCCGGGTCCGGACCACGACCGCCCGAACGACCTCGCCTTTTTTGACGGTCGCTCCCGGAATGGCCTCCTTCACGTTCGCCGTGATAATGTCGCCGATCACGGCACTCCGCTTGCCCCGCCGGCCGATGACGCCGATCATCGAGGCCCGGGTGGCCCCGCTGTTGTCCGCAATGTCCAAAATGGTCCGCATTTGAATCATGACTTAAAGTTTCGCCTTCTCCACGAGCTTGATCATCCGCCACCGTTTCGTCTTGGAAAGGGCACGGGTCTCTACGATACGGACACGGTCGCCCGTATGAGATTCGTTCTTCTCATCATGGACTGCATACTGGACCCGCCTCTTGATGACCTTGTCAAACTGGGGGTCCCGGTAAAGCCGGGTCACCGCCACGACCCGGGTTTTATTCATCCGGTCCTTCAAGACCACGCCCTCCCGAAGCCTCGGACTGGGCCGGGAATTTTCCATCGTCTTTATGACCTCTCCTTTTGTGTCAGAACGGTCAACACCCGGGCCACGTCCCTTTTGGTGGAACGGATCGTCGAGTGCTTTTCGAGCTTTCCGGATTTCGCCTGCAGACGGAGCGAGAAAAGTTCTTTCTTGAGCCCGTCCTTTTTTTCCTTCAATTCATCCGGTGTCAAATTTTGAAGGTCCTTCACTTTCAGTTTTGCCATTGTGTGCGTCCCTTTAAAAGGCCTCCCGTTTTACAAAGCGGGTCGGGAAGGGGACTTTGTAGGCGCACAGACGCATCGCCGAGCGGGCCAGTTCCTCGGGAATACCGCCCATTTCAAATAGAATGGCGCCGGGCTTGATCACCGACACGTAATATTCTGGGTTTCCCTTGCCCTTTCCCATCCGGGTCTCGGCCGGTTTCTTTGTGTAGGCCTTGTCCGGAAAAACCCGCAGCCAGACCTTGCCGCCCCGTTTGACGTGGCGGGTCAATGCGACCCGGGCCGCTTCCAACTGAATGGCCGTGAGCCACCCGCAGCCGAGCGCCTTCAGACCGAATTCACCGAAGGCAAGCGTCTCGCCTCGTGTGGCCACTCCGGTCCTGCGGCCCCGGTGCTGCTTTCGATATTTGACTCTCTTCGGCATCAAAGGCATTTGTGGGTGTCTCTTTAAACGGAGGGGGAAGCGTCCGGTTTGGGGGCGGCCTCAGCGGAAGGGGCGGCTGCCTCGTCCTTCTTGACTTCAATTTTCTCGAAGGCCTTCACTTCCTTTTTCTGCTCCGCTACCTGCTTTTTCACCAGAACTTCCCCTTTGTAAATCCAAACCTTCACCCCGATCGTTCCATAGGTGGTAAATGCCGTGGCGAAACCGTAGTCGATGTCAGCCCGGAAGGTGCTGAGGGGGATTTTCCCCTCGTGGTAACCCTCGGCCCTTGCAATCTCGGCGCCCCCCAGCCTTCCCTTGGCTTGGATTTTAATTCCCAAGCCGCCCTTCCCCATGGCAGTTTGGACTGTTTTTTTCATCGCCCGGCGGAAGGAAACCCTTTTTTCAAGCTGGGCCGTCACATTCTCGGCCACAAGCTGGGCATCGAGCTGCGGGTCTTTGATTTCCTTGATGTCCACAAAAAGTTCTTTGTCCGGAATGAGGTCGGCCAGCTCTTCCTTGATCCGGTCGATTTCCTGTCCCCGCCGGCCGATAATGATGCCCGGCCGGGCCGTGTGAATCCGCACCCGGACCCGTCCGCTTGAACGCTCAATGTCAATCGAAGAAATCCCGGCAAAACCGAGTGTCTCCTTGATGAGCCGGCGGAGGCGCAAATCCTCGTGCAGGAAATCGGCGTACTGCTTGCCCCTCGCAAACCATTTGGCCTTCCAGGTCTTGATGTAACCGAGCCGCATTCCGTAAGGGTGTGTCTTTTGTCCCATGGATTAAGCCTTTCCGGCGGCCGCCCGGGTTTTTTTCTTGCCGCTCGCCAACGAGCCGGCTTTTCCGGGTTTCTCTTTTTTGCCCTTGGCTTCCCCCGTTCTTTGCGGCGGCAGGAACGCCCCCAGATCCTTCCCGCTTTCCGAGAGGACCACGGTCAAGTGCGTCGAACGTTTTAGAATTTGATCGGCACGCCCCATCGATCGTGACATAAAGCGTTTCATCGTCGGGCCGCCGTCGGCCCGGATTTCGGAAACCACCAGGCGCCCTTCGTCCAATTTTTTCACTTTGGCGTTGGCCACAGCGCTTCGCAAACCCTGCTCCACCATCCGGGCCGCCTTCTTCTTCAGCCCCGTCAGGACCGAAAAGGCCACGGGGACCGGCTTCCTCCGGACGGCATTGATGACAAGCCGGACTTTTCGGGGTGAGATCTTCAGGTATTTCACCACCGCCCGGGCCTGCTTCGAAAGGTCAGGATTCATCTCGACCATGATCAGGTCTTCGCCGCCGTCGCAAGCGCCTTCGCCTTGTCCTGGGCCGTGCTGTGTTTTCGGAAAGTTCTTGTCAGTGAGAACTCGCCCAGCTTGTGTCCCACCATGTTTTCCGTGGCAAAGACATTGTTGAAGGCCTTGCCGTTATGGACCGCAAAGTTGATGCCGACAAACTCCGGCGTGATGGTGGAGCGCCGGGACCAGGTCTTGATGGGCTTGCGGTCGTTTTTCTTCCGGGCCTCACGGACCTTTTCCAAGAGCTTCTCGTCGACAAAAACTCCCTTCTTCGAGGATCGTGACATTCTGAATTCTTCCTTTCGTTAAGCGGCCCGTCGGTCCCGAACGATGAAACGGTTCGAGGGTTTGTTCGGGCGGCGGGTCTTGAGCCCCTTCGACTTCTGCCCCCACGGACTTTGGGGATGGTTTCCGCCTTTGGACTTTCCTTCTCCGCCCCCCATGGGATGGTCGCAGGGATTTTGAGCGGTGCCCCGGGTTTGGGACCTTCTCCCCAGCCATCGGGCACGCCCGGCCTTTCCCAACGCAATATTTTCATGATCCAAATTGGAGCACTGCCCCACTGTGGCGAAAGAATCAAGCTTCAGGATCCGGACCTCCCCCGACGGCAGTTTCACGTGGGCAATGTCCTGCTCCTTGGCCATAATGCTCGCCAGCGTCCCGCCGGCCCGGACCAGTTTTCCGCCCTTTTTGGGCTCGAGCTCAATATTGTGGATCGCCGTGCCTTCAGGAATATTCCTCAAAGGAAGGTGGTTGCCGATTTTGACCTCGACCTGATCGCCGCTCATCACGGTGTGGCCGACCTGGAGCCCGTCCGGCGCCAGGATGTAGGCCTTCTCGCCGTCCGGATACTGAATCAAGGCAATACGGGCGCTCCGCAACGGGTCATATTCAATCGTGAGCACCTTGGCCTCCAGGTTGTAACGAAGCCGCTTGAAATCAATGAGCCGAAGGCGCTGTTTGTGTCCACCGCCGATCCGCCGGTCCGTGACGTGGCCGTGGTGATTCCGCCCCCCTGACTTTCTCTTCGGTTCCGTGAGAGGCTTGTAAGGCCGGTCCGTAGTGATTTCGGAAAAATCCGGTGCGCTGCCGAATCTTCGGCCGGGTGTCACCGGTTTAAATTTAATCAGAGCCATTTTAAGTTGAGAGTTCTCAGACGAACTCTATCTTCTCTCCTTCCTTCAAAGTGACCGTGGCCTTTTTCCACTCCGAGGTTTGGCCGGGATGGAACCGAACCCGCTTCCACTTGCCCGGCACGACACCGGTATTGATCTGGGTCACATGCACATTAAAAATTTTTTCCACCGCCTCCCGGACCGATTTCTTGTTGGCCGACTTGTGGACCCGGAAGCTGTATTTCTGATGGGCCCTCTGGGCAGTGCTCTTTTCGGTCACCAACGGATTGATAATCACATCGTAAAGGTCCAGTTTCATTTCGTGTCCTTGGGACCTTTCACGGTCTGGGCGTCTTCCGGGGTTTCCGGTTCCTCTCTGGCCGGCAAGAGCCGGGACTCGAGGACGCCGAGCGCCTCCTCTTCAATTAAAATTTTAGGCCAGTGCAGAACATGATAGGCATTCAGTTCCCGGGCCTGCTTGATTTCGACGAGGCCGGAAAGGTTCCGGGCGCTCCGAACCAAAAACGGACCGGCCTCCTTCACGACAAAAAGAGTCCTTTTTTTATTCAGGGGAAGCGCCTCCAGGATTTCGACAAATTCTTTGGTCTTGGGCTCTTTGAGCTTGGCCTCTTCCAAAAGAAACAAGTTTTTATCCTTGACCCGCAGGCTGAGGGCCGAAATCAGGGCGCCTTCCTTCATCGACTGCGGAAGCTGGACAAAATAATCCCGGGGTCTCGGACCAAAGGCGATGCCTCCGCCCCGCCAAATGGGGGAGCGAATGGACCCGTGACGGGCCCGCCCGGTCCCCTTCTGACGCCAGGGTTTCTTTCCGCCGCCCCGGACTTCGCCCCGGGTTTTGGTCGAGGCCGTGCCGTGGCGGAGGTTGGCGGAAAAGGCCTTTTCCACAAGCGCCAGGAGCCTTTCATTGATCGGAGCGGAAAAAATTTCCTTGTTCAGAGTGACCTTCTTTTTTTCCTTCCCCGCCTGGGTGTAAAGAGAGACCTGACTCATGAGGCTGACCCTTCCTTCACTGTCTCCTTCACGACTTCCTTCGCCGGCTCCGGGGACAATTCCTGTTTTTGTTCAACTTTCCACTTCTTCGCCTTTCCCCGTTTTAAGGAAGTCCGAATGACCACGAAACCGGATCCGCTCCCGGGAACGGCGCCCTTGACGGCGAGCAGATGATTTTCCGGATCCACCTTGACGACTTTGAGATTTTGGACTGTCACCCGGTGATTCCCCATCTGTCCCGGCATCCGCATCCCCTTCACCACCCGGGAGGGAAAGGAGGACGCCCCGATGGAGCCTGCCACCCGGCCAAACATCGAACCGTGGGTTTTGTTGCCTCCCGTAAAATGATGCCGTTTCACCACGCCCTGAAAACCTTTTCCGATGGAGACCCCTTCGATGTCTACAAATTCTCCTGCTTCAAAATTGTCCACCCCGAGTTCTGTCCCAACTTCAAGACCGTCCACCTCCTCGGTCCGGATCTCCCGGACAAAGGCCTGGGCCGGAAGGCCCAGCTTCTTGAACTGACCGAGCACAGGTTGGGTGACGTTCTTTTGCTTTCTGGCGCCAAAACCGAGCTGCACGGCGCTGTAACCGCTTTTTTCCTTCTTTAGGATCCGGAGCACCCGGCAGGGACCGGCCAAAAGAAGGGTCACGGGGATCTGGGTCCCGCCTTCATCGTAAATCACGGTCATACCAACTTTCTTTCCCAGGAGTCCGATCATAATTTGATTTCGACATCCACGCCTGCGGGAAGGTCGAGCCTCATCAGGGCATCCACGGTCCGGGCCGTCGGGTCCACGATATCGAGGAGCCGTTTGTGCGTCCGGATCTCAAACTGGTTCCGGGCCTTTTTATCGATCGTGGGGCCTTTCAGAACCGTGGTCTTCCAGATGTGGGTCGGAAGCGGCACCGGCCCCACCACCCGGGCGCCTGTGCGCTTGGCTGTTCCCACAATCTCCTGGACGGACTGATCGAGGATCCGGTGATCGTAAGCCCGCAATTTGATTCGGATCTTCTCTTTTGTGGCCATGGTTTTAAAGTCTCTCTTTTATTTCTTTCCTTGATCAGGAAGCAATGATTTTCTCGGCAATCTGTCTCGGGACTTCGGCATAACTGTGGGGTTCCATCGTAAAGGTCGCCCTTCCTTGAGAAAGCGAGCGGACCGCTGTGGCATAGCCGAACATGTCGGCCAAAGGGACGTGCCCCCGGACAAATTTTAGATTGCTCCGGTTGCCCACCTCTTGGATGATGCAGCGCCTTGAATTCAAATCGCCGATGACATCGCCCATGAATTCTTCGGGCACGACCACTTCCAAATTCATAATCGGCTCCAGGAGAACGGGGGAGGCCTGTTTGACCGCCATTTTAAAACCGAGTGAACCCGCAATTTGAAACGCAATTTCTGAAGAGTCCACTTCGTGGAAGGAGCCGTCCGTCAGGGTAATCTTGACATCGATCACCGGATAACCGGCCATGACACCGTTCAAACACGCCCCCCGAACTCCGTCTTCCACGGCCGGAATGTATTCCCGGGGAATGGCCCCCCCAACCACCTTATTCACGAATTCAATCCCTGTTCCCCGGGGCAGGGGCTCCACCGAAAGATAGCAGTGGCCGTATTGCCCCCGGCCGCCGGTCTGGCGGATATATTTCCCCTCGCCCTTGGCCGGCCTCTGAATGGTCTCCTTGTAAGCCACCTGCGGCTTCCCGACATTGGCCAGGACGTTAAATTCCCGTTTCATCCGGTCCACGATAATTTCAAGGTGAAGCTCGCCCATTCCGGAAATGATGGTCTGTCCGGTTTCTTCGTTGGATTTGATGCGAAAGGTCGGGTCTTCCTCCGCCATCCGCTGGAGCACCGTGGAAAGCTTGTCCCGGTCCGCCTTGGTCTTTGGCTCGATCGAGAGCGAAATCACCGGCTCAGGGACGAAAAGGGATTCCAGCACGATGGGCTTTTGTTCGTCACAAAGGGTGTCGCCCGTCTTGACGCTCCGGAGGCCGATGATGGCCACAATGTTTCCGGCGCCCGCCTCCTCAATTTCTTCGCGCTTATTGGCGTGCATCAGAAGGAGCCGCCCCACCCGTTCCTTCACATTGCGGCCCGCATTGTAGATATAGGTCCCGGAACGAAGAACGCCGGAATAAATCCGGCAATAGGTCAGTTTCCCGCCGCCGGCAAAGGGGTCCTGGGCGATTTTAAAAGCAAGGCCCGAGAGCGGTTCCTCTTCACTGGCGTGCCGCTCCAACTCCTCCTGGGTCTTGGGGTGGAGGCCTTTGACGGGAGGGACATCTTTGGGCGCCGGCAGGTAATCGACCACGGCATCCAGCACCATCTGGACCCCCTTATTTTTCAAGGCCGAGCCGCAGAGGACGGGTGTCAAATGCAACCCGACCGTGGCCTTCCGAATGGCCGCTCTCAACTCTGCCTCCGTGGGCGCCTGGCCCTCGACAAATTTATGCATCAGAACGTCGTCATGCTCCGAGGCCTTCTCGATCAAAAACTCCCGGGCCTTCTTCGCCGCCTCGGCGTATTCGGCAGGAACCTCGGTTTCATCAAACTTGGCGCCGAGCGTCTCCTCCAGAAAGATGTAAGCCTTCATCCGGATGAGATCAATCAAGCCCTTGAAGGTGTCTTCCTTTCCCACGGGGATCTGGATCGGAACGGCGTTGGCGGCCAGGCGCTCCCGCATCGAGGCCACGGCCGCTTCAAAGTTGGCCCCGACCCGGTCCATCTTATTAATGAAGGCGATCCGGGGAACGTGGTAACGGTCGGCCTGCCGCCACACGGTTTCAGACTGCGGCTCCACCCCTTCCACGGCTCCGAAGACCGCCACGCAGCCGTCGAGGACCCGAAGCGAGCGTTCGACCTCGATCGTAAAGTCCACGTGTCCGGGGGTATCGATGATATTGATACGGCAATCCCGCCAAAAACAGGTCGTGGTGGCGGAAGTGATCGTGATGCCCCGCTCCTGCTCCTGCTCCATCCAGTCCATCTGTGTCGTGCCTTCGTCGATGTCGCCGATCTTGTAAGTCCGGCCCGTGTAATACAAGATCCGCTCCGTGGTCGTCGTCTTGCCGGCGTCAATGTGGGCGGCAATGCCGATGTTACGGATATTCTCCAGCGGGAAATGTATTTTTTTAATTTCTTCAGCCATGATTCCTGAACCTTTTACCATCGATAATGGGCGAAGGCCCGGTTCGCCTCTGCCATCTTGTGCGTGTCTTCCCGCTTCTTCATCGAAGCCCCGGTCTTGTTGTAAGCATCGATAATTTCCTGCGCCAATTTTTGCTGCATCGGGGCCCCTTTCCGCTTCAGGGCAAAGATCCGCATCCAGCGGAGCGCCAGGCCCTGGCTCCGGTCCATGCGGACACTCACCGGCACTTGATACGTGGCGCCGCCCACCCGCCGGGATTTGGTCTCCAAAAGAGGGCGGGCATTTTCAACGGCCTGCTTGAAAACCTCAAAGGCGTCCTTGCCCGTCTTTTCGGCGGCGGCCTGAAAAGCACCGTAAACAATCCTTTCGGCCAGTGACTTTTTCCCCCGTTCCATCACGATATTAATCATCTTCTGCACCAGCGTGCTTCCGTATTTGGCATCGGGGGCGACCCGGCGTTTTGCGGCTCTTCTTCGTCTCATCGTCTCACCTTACTTGGGGGTCTTGGACCCATATTTCGACCGGGACCGTTTCCGGTCGTTGACGCCGGCCGTGTCCAGTTTCCCCCGGACAATGTGATACCGGACCCCGGGAAGGTCCTTCACCCGGCCGCCCCGGACCAGGACAATCGAGTGCTCCTGAAGATTGTGGCCCACGCCGGGGATATAGGCTGTCACTTCTTCCCCATTGCTCAACCGGACCCGGGCAATCTTTCGAAGCGCCGAGTTCGGCTTCTTGGGGGTCTGGGTCCGGACGATCAGGCAGACCCCCCGCCGGTAAGGCGCCCCATGGAGGGCGGGAGACTTTGTCTTTTTTTTAAATTTTCTCCGCCCGAAGCGGATGAGCTGATTAATGGTCGGTGACATTTAGGCCTTTGCCTCCCGGGCGGCCTTTTTTCCCTTTTTTCCCTTTTTTTCCTTTTTCTCTACCCTTTCTTCCTCTTCCGCCTTTTCCTCCGGTTTTTTCTCCGCTTGCTTCTCTGCCTTCTCTTCGGGCGTCAGAAGGAAATCCGGCGCCTCCTTGGTGAGCTCGATTTGCTGGTGGGGCTTCAGGCCGGTCCCGGCCGGAATCAGGTGGCCCATGATCACGTTCTCCTTCAATCCCACCAAGGTGTCCCGCTTCCCGGCGCTGGCGGCGTCCGTCAAAACCCGTGTGGTTTCCTGGAAGCTTGCGGCTGAGATAAAACTTTCCGTGGAAAGCGACGCCTTCGTAATGCCAAGGAGCATTGCAACGGCCCGGGCCGGCTGCTTCCCTTTTTTTGTCAATTTTTCGTTTTCTTCCTGAAACTTTGTGCGGTCCACATGGGAGCCGACGAGAAACTCGGAGTCCCCCGGGTCTTCGATCCGGAGTTTCCGGAGCATCTGGCGGAGGATCACCTCCACGTGCTTGTCGTTGATCCTGACGCCCTGGAGCCGGTAGACCTCCTGCACTTCATTCAGGAGATACTCCTGCAGCTTCCTTTCTCCGCTCACCCGAAGGATGTCCTGCGGGACCACGGGGCCGTCCACGAGCTGTTCGCCGGCAGTGACCCGGTCCCCTTTGTAAACATTCAAATGTTTGCCGTGGGGAATCAAATATTCTTTCGCCATCCCCGTCGTGCTTTTGACGATAATTTTCCGCTGGCCCTTGACGCCTTCGCCGATCTCCACGATCCCGTCGATTTCGGAAATGATGGCCGGGTTCTTCGGCTTGCGGGCCTCGAAGATTTCCGCCACCCGGGGCAGACCGCCGGTGATGTCCCGGGTCTTGGCCACCTTGCGGGGGGTTTTGGCCAGGAGCGTTCCGCTCGTGACCGCCTGGCCCTCTTTCACGACAATGTGGGCGCCGACCGAGATCGGATAAAAAGCAAGGATCTCATCGCTTTCGCCTGTAATCAAAATCTGAGGGTGAAGGTCCTCCTTGTGTTCGATGATCACACGTTCGGTGAGGCCCGTCGTGGCGTCCATTTCCTCATTCATCGTGACGCCCACCTTGATGTCCTCAAACCGGACCTTTCCAGAAACCTCGGTCAGGATTGGAACCGTGTAGGGGTCCCACTTCACGAAGATTTCGTCCTTCTTGACGTTTTCCCCGTCTTTGTAGCCGACCACGGCGCCGCCCGGCAGTGTGTAGCGTTCCAACTCCCGGCCGCTGGCGTCGTGGATCGAGACCTGTCCGTTTCGGTTCAAGACAATAATTTCTCCCGTCTTCGTCGTCACCGTTTTCAGATTGTGGTATTGAAGGACCCCGTCGTTTCGGGCCTTGAAATAGGATTGTTCGATCACCCGGGAGGCGGTTCCGCCGATGTGAAAGGTCCGCATCGTCAGCTGGGTCCCAGGCTCTCCGATGGACTGCGCCGCAATGATCCCCACGGCCGTGCCGAGTTCAACCATCCGGCTCCGGGCCAGGTCCCGGCCGTAGCATTTGGCGCAGACACCCTGTTTGGCCTCGCAGGTGAGGACGGATCGGATCCGGATTTTTTCGATGCCGACTTCGTCCAGCTTGTCGGCCACGGCTTCATTAATTTCCTCGCCGCCCTTCACGATCAATTGGTCCGTCACCACATCCACGATGTTGTCGAGGGCGACCCGCCCGAGCACCCGGTCTCTCAGGGCCACGACCGTTTCCTCGCCCTCGTAAACCGGCTCAATGAAAATTCCGTTGAGGGTCCCGCAATCTTCTTCCATGATGATGACGTTTTGCGCCACATCGGCAAGGCGGCGGGTCAGATAACCGGAGTCGGCCGTCTTCAGGGCCGTGTCCGCCAGTCCCTTGCGGGCGCCGTGAGTCGAAATGAAATATTCCAGCACGGTCAGGCCTTCACGGAAGTTGGCGGTAATCGGGGTTTCGATAATTTCTCCGGAAGGCTTTGCCATCAGCCCCCGCATTCCGGCCAACTGACGGATCTGCTGCTTGGAGCCCCGGGCGCCTGAATCGGCCATCATAAAAATGGGGTTGAAGGGGTCGAGCTCCTCAAACATCCGGTCGCTCACCTGGTCTGTAATGTGGGTCCAAATGTCGATCACCTTGTTGTAACGCTCCCCCTCCGTAATCAAACCGTTCTTGTATTGGTTTTCGATCGCCACCACGTCCCGGCGGGCCTCAAGGAGAAGCTGGGGTTTGGTGGAGGGAATTTGCATGTCGTCGATCCCGATTGAAATTCCGGCCCGGGACGCCTCTTCAAACCCCAGGGCCTTCAGGCGGTCCAGGAGCTCCACCACCGTGTGGTGGCCGAACTGGTGGTAACAGTCGGTAATCGTCTCGGAGAGTTTTCCCTTGGAGATGAGATCGTTGACGAAACGAAACCCCTTCGGAAGGACGGCATTAAAAATGATCCTTCCGATGGTGGTTTCGACCAGTTCGCCCGAAGCCAGACGGAGTTTGCACTTGGCGTGCTTGTGGATCTCCCCGTCCTGATAAGCCAGGATGGCTTCCGTTGTGTCGGAAAAAATGCTTCCCTGGCCTCTCAGGCCCTCCCCCATCTTGGTCAGGTAATAAAGACCCAGCACAATGTCCTGCGTGGGGGTGGCAATCGGCGACCCGTTGGCCGGTGAAAAAATATTGTTGGCGGAAAGCATCAGGATCCTTGCCTCCATCTGGGCTTCCATTGAAAGAGGCACGTGGACCGCCATCTGGTCGCCGTCAAAGTCGGCGTTGAAGGCGGCGCAAACCAGGGGGTGGACCCGGATGGCCTTGCCTTCGATCAAGACCGGCTCAAACGCCTGAATGCCAAGACGGTGCAGGGTCGGCGCCCGGTTCAGCATCACGGGGTGTTCGCTGATCACTTCTTCCAGGATGTCCCAAACTTCCGGCTTCACCCGCTCCACCATCTTCTTGGCTGATTTGATGGTGTGGACGTGGCCCCGCTCCTTGAGCTTGCGGATGATGAAAGGCTCAAAAAGTTCGAGGGCCATTTTCTTGGGAAGACCGCATTGGTGGAGTTTGAGTTCCGGACCGATCACAATCACGGAACGGCCCGAATAGTCGACCCGTTTGCCGAGAAGGTTCTGCCGGAAACGGCCCTGCTTGCCCTTCAACATATCGCTTAAAGATTTCAAGGGACGGTTCCCGGCCCCCAGGACCGGACGGCCGTGCCGGCCGTTATCAAAGAGGGCATCGACCGCTTCCTGAAGCATCCGTTTTTCATTCCGGATGATGACGTCCGGGGCCTTGAGTTCGATGAGTTTCTTAAGACGGTTGTTGCGGTTAATCACCCGGCGGTAGAGGTCGTTCAAATCGCTCGTGGCGAAGCGGCCGCCGTCCAGGGCCACCAGAGGACGGAGGTCGGGCGGAATCACGGGGACACAATCCAAAATCATCCACTCGGGCCGGTTTGAAGATTTGCGGAACGAATCCACGATTTTCAGCATCTTGATGGCACGGGCCCGGGCCTGCTTGGACTTGGAGGACTTGACCTGGCGGTGATACTTCTGCACCAGTTTTTCGAGTTCGAGTTCTTTCAAGAGGTCCCGGACCGCCTCGGCACCCATCTTGGCGATGAAACCCGTTGCGCCGTATTGCTCCTGCGCCCGCTGAAATTCCTCTTCCGAAAGAAGCTGTTTTTTCTTTAAGGGGGTCTCCTTGGGATCGACGACCGTGTATTCCTCATAATAGAGGACCTTCTCGAGGGCCCGGACGCTCATGTCGAGGAGGTTTCCGATCCGGGAGGGCATGGTCTTGAAAAACCAGATGTGGGAAACAGGAGTGATCAAGTCGATGTGGCCCATCCGTTCACGCCGGACCTTGGATTGCGTCACTTCGACCCCGCACCGGTCGCAGACGATCCCCTTGTGCTTGATCCGCTTGTATTTCCCGCAGGCGCATTCCCAGTCCCGGGTCGGTCCGAAGATCCGCTCACAAAAGAGGCCGTCTTTTTCCGGCTTCAGCGTCCGGTAATTGATGGTTTCCGGTTTTCGGACCTCGCCTTTAGACCATTTTCGAATGGTTTCCGGCGAGGCGATCCGGATGGAGACGGAATCAAACGTATTGATATCGTAGTAAATCATACTTTGAGTTTCTCCTTCGCCTTTTCCCTGGCGTCCTCTTTCAATTTTGCCTCTCGGTCTTTTGAAAGACCGGCCCGCTCCGGAATGATGTCAAGACAAAGCACCTGAAGCTCTTTGACCAGCACGTTGAAGGACTCCGGGGTCCCGGCGTGAAGGGCCGGCTCGCCTTTGACGATCGCCTCATACACTTTGGTCCGGCCGACCACGTCGTCGCTTTTGACCGTCAGGAGTTCCTGGAGGGTGAAGGCGGCGCCGTAGGCCTCGAGGGCCCAGACTTCCATTTCTCCAAAGCGCTGGCCGCCGAACTGCGCCTTGCCGCCGAGAGGCTGCTGGGTCACGAGCGAGTAGGGACCGATCGAGCGGGCGTGGATCTTGTCATCCGCCAAATGCGCCAGCTTCATCATATAGATGTAACCGACTGTGACTTGCTCGTCGAAACGGTCTCCGGTCCGGCCGTCGCAAAGAGTGGTTTTTCCATTTTCGGGAAGCTGGGCCTTCCGGAGCAAGTCTTTGATCTCGCTCTCGGTCGAGCCGCTAAAGACGGGGGTCTCGATGCGGAGTCCGAGGGCCTTGGCCGCCCAGCCCAAGTGCGTCTCAAGGATTTGACCCACGTTCATACGGGAAGGAACCCCCAGAGGGTTCAGCACAATCTCGATCGGCGTCCCATCGGGAAGGAACGGCATGTCTTCCTCGGGAAGGATCTTGGCAATGACGCCCTTGTTTCCATGGCGACCCGCCATCTTGTCTCCGACGGAGAGCTTCCTCTTGGAGCAGACATAAATCACGACCTTCTTCAAAACTCCCGGGGGCAGTTCATCGCCCTTTTTGATCCGGTCCGTCCGGCGGGCCCGTTCTTCGATCAGTTCGTCAATCTCATCGCCCCAAACCCGGGCAATCTTGCGGATGCTTTCTTCCAGCTCAGGCTCATCTTCGAGGCGGATCGTCTCCCAGTCGCAGCGATCCAGCTTTTTCATGTCCTTGCGCTCGACCGTGTGGCCGGACTTGATCAGGACCTCGCCCAGGACATCGTCCAACAGGTCCTCGGCCAGCTTTTTACCGACGAGCATGGAAGAAAGCTTTGTCAGCCGTTCCCGCTTCAGGGCGTTGATCCGGTCCTGGTATTCCTCTTTGATCTCATCAATCTCTTTATTCTCCTGGCGTCTTTCCTCCCGGGTCTTGGTGCGGCTTTCCTTGCGGGCAAACACCTTGACGTCCACCACGATCCCGTCCACCCCGGGAGGGACGGCCAGGGAGGCGTCCCGGACGTCGCCTGCCTTTTCTCCGAAAATGGCCCGTAGCAATTTTTCCTCCGGCGAGAGCTCGGTCTCGGACTTCGGCGTGATCTTTCCGGCCAGGATGTCTCCGGATTTCACCTCCGCACCGATGTAAACGACCCCCTCCTTGTCGAGGTTCTTCAGGGCCTCCTCGCTCACATTGGGAATGTCCCGGGTGATTTCCTCGGGACCCAGCTTCGTTTCACGGGCCTCGATTTCAAATTCCTCGATGTGGAGCGAGGTGTAGGTGTCTTCCTTCACGAGCCGCTCGCTCACCAGGATCGCATCTTCAAAGTTGTAGCCCCTCCAGGGGAGGAAGGCCACGAGCACATTACGGCCCAAAGCCAGTTCGCCGTTTTCAGTGGCGGCGCCATCGGCCAGAATATCGCCCCGCTTCACTTTGTCTCCGACATGGACCAGGGGGCGCTGGTTGACGCAGGTGCCGGCGTTGGAGCGCTCAAATTTCTTAAGCCTGTAAATAAAATCATCCACAACGATTTGGCTCGAGTCGACGTGTTTGACCGTCCCCCGGGTCCGGGATACGATCGTGGCCCCGGAGTCTTTCGCCACCCGAAATTCCATCCCGGTCCCCACGAGCGGCGCCTCGGTGACCAAAAGGGGGACGGCTTGGCGCTGCATGTTGGAACCCATCAAGGCCCGGTTGGCGTCATCGTGTTCGAGAAAGGGGATGAGGGAGGCGGCCACGCTCACCAATTGCTTGGGTGAAACGTCCATGTAATCGATCTCTTCGGGTTTTTTCTTTTTGAAATCACCCTGGTGCCGGCAGGAGACGGTCTCGTCCAGAAAATGCCCCTTCTTGTCGATCCGGGCATTGGCCTGCGCAAGGGCGTAACGGTCCTCCATGTCTGCGGTGAGATAATCGATCTTCTCCGTCACCCGGCCCTTCTCCACTTTACGGTAAGGCGTTTCGATGAAACCGATGTCATTGACCCGGGCAAAGGTGCTGAGGGAGGCGATCAATCCGATGTTGGGGCCTTCCGGGGTTTCAATAGGGCAGATTCGGCCGTAGTGGGAGGGGTGAACGTCACGCACCTCGAAACCGGCCCGTTCCCGGGAAAGACCGCCGGGCCCGAGGGCGCTCAAGCGTCTCTTGTGGGTCAATTCCGCCAAAGGATTCGTTTGGTCCATGAACTGCGAAAGCTGGCTCCTCCCGAAAAAGTCCCGGATGGCGGCAGAGATCAGTTTGGGGTTGATCAGGTTGTGGGGCATGGCAGCGTCGAGGTCATAAATCGACATCCGCTCCAGACACGACCGCTTCATCCGGGCCAATCCCACCCGGAATTGGTTTTGAAGGAGCTCTCCGACGGAACGGACACGGCGGTTGCCGAGGTGGTCAATGTCGTCCACCTTGGCCTCTCCGGAACGCAATTTTAAAAGCCGGTCCACCACCTTCATGATGTCTTCGGCCCGGAGCGTCGTTTGGTGCGGCTCGGTGTGGACATCGAGTTTCCGGTTCAGCATAAACCGCCCTACCACGCCCAGGTCATAGCGCTGGGAATCGAAGAAAAGTTTGTCGATCAAATCTTTTGCGCGATCAGCCGTGGGCGGATCGCCCGGACGGATGCGCCGGTAAATGGCAATTTGGGCCTCTTCGCTATTTTTATAAGGGTCCCGCTCGAGCGTGTTCATGAGCGCCAGGTCATCGCCCGTGAGTTTCACGATCTGGAGGGAGGAAATCTGATTTGAAACAATGATGTTCAAAATATCTTTTGTCAGACGGGTGCCGGCCTGCGCAATCGGTTCCTTGGAGGCCGGATGAAGGACGTCCTGCGCCAGATATTCCCCTTCCAGTTTTTTGGAGGAGGCACGGTCAAGGTCCGTGACCTTCTCGACCGGGTAGAGGGCCTTCAGGATATCGTAACTGGTCGAGAAACCAACGGCCCGGAGGAGGGTGGTCGCCAAAATTTTCCGCCGGCGGTCAATGTAGGAATAAATCACATCGTTGACGTCGGCCTCGAATTCAATCCAGGCGCCCCGATACGGAATGATGCGAACGCTGAAGATCCTCTTCCCGCTCGGGTGGAAGGTTTCCTCGAGAGAAATTCCGGGGGAACGGTGGAGCTGACTCACCACCACCCGCTCGGCCCCGTTAATCACAAAGGTGCCCGTGTCCGTCATTAAAGGAAGCTCGCCGATGTAAACTTCCTGTTCCTTGGCAATCCCCTTCCGGACGAGACGGAGCTTCACCTTGAGGGGGGCTGCATACGTGATGCCCCGCTTGTGGCATTCCGCAATTGAATACTTGGGCTTCCCCAAACCGTAGCCTTGATATTCGAGCCGGCAGGTCCCGTCAAAACTCTCGATCGGGAAACTGTCCTGAAAGGCGGCTTCCAGGCCCTGACGCTTTCGGCGGCGTTTTCCCTCTTCGGTCTGCAGAAATTCCTGATAACTCTTCACCTGGATTTCGACCAGGCTCGGAATTTCCATGCACTCCAGGACCTTATTGAAGTTCTCCCTTGTGACTAGAGCACCCATTCGCTTCCCTCCTTGATTGGAACCGGAGCGATCTTATTTAATTTCGACTTTGGCGCCGGCGGCTTCGAGGACCTGCTTGATCTTCTCGGCTTCTTCCTTGGAAACGCCGTCTTTGACGGGTTTCGGGGCGCTTTCGACGAGGTCCTTGGCCTCTTTCAGACCCAGGTTCGTGATCGTGCGAATTTCTTTGATCACCTGGATCTTTTTATCTCCGCTTGCGGCCAGGACGATCTGAAAGGTCGTCTTCTCCTCGGCGGGGGCTCCGGCCTTGGCTCCGGCCGCACCGGCTCCACCGCCCACTCCCACGGCCACAGCCGCTTGCGCCGAAACACCAAACTCCTGTTCCATCGCCTTCACCAAATCAGCCAGTTCCATGACCGAAAGGTGTTTGACGGCCTCCAGGAGTTCGGAGACTTTTCCGCTTGCGCTCTTTTCCCGTTTTGCTTCCTGTTTTTCTTCTACCTTGGTTTCCGTTGTCATGACACTCCTCCTCTAAAAGATTGAATTTATCCGTTAGCGGCCTGGGGTTCCCGGCCCTTTTTTTTCTGCACTTCATTCAAGGCAATCACGAGGGATTGCAGCAGGCCCCCGAGCGTCATCGCCAGCCTCGTGACGGGCGACTTCAACTGAATGGCGACGGCGGTCAGGAGTTCGATCCGGGACGGAAGCCTGGCAAGCGCCTTAAGAAAATCGCTGTCGTAAAGCTTTCCCTCCAGGATCGCTCCGTTTAACTTTAAATTCCCGTGGGCCTTGGCGTAATCCACGAGCGTTTTTGAAACCAGCTGCGGCTCGCCCTCTCCAAAAGTGACGAGGACCGAGCCCTCCAGAAAACGCGATGCCTCTTCAAGCTTGAGGCCGCCGAAAATTTTCCTCGCCATCGCGTGTTTCACGACGAGCGTGCGTTTTGAAACCTTCTCGAGGCTGCGCCGGAGCTCGCTCATGTCCTGGACCGTGAGCCGCTCAAAACGGCTGAAGAAGGCGTTCGGGCTCGAATGAAATTCCTTTTCGGTCTCGCGCAAGATCAGCTGTTTCTCGTAAGAGACCGAATCTTTTTGCTTCTTCTGAGGCTGTGTCTTTTCCATTGCCAGGGTCACCACGGTCAAAGAGACGAAAGGGCCAACGGAAGCCCCGGCCCCTGGGAAGGCGCTACGGCGGCCCGCTTGAAATAATTGCCCTTGGCCGCCGCCGGTTTGGCGTCCCGCACGGCGTGAAGGAGCGTTTGAAGATTTTCCACGAGGGCCGCTTCCGGAAAGGAAAGCTTTCCGCACGCCACGTGCATTCCTCCCGTCTTGTCCGTTTTGAACTCCACCCGGCCGCCCTTCAATTCCCGGACGGCCTTTCCTACGTCGGCGGCCACCGTTCCGCTTTTGGGCGACGGCATGAGCCCTTTGGGGCCCAAAATCTTTCCGAGCTTGCTCACTTCCCGCATCATGTCCGGGTGGGCGACCACCGCATCAAAATCAAACCAGCCGCCTTGAATCTTCTGGATTAAATCCTCGGCGCCGACCACGTCCGCCCCGGCCTCCTGGGCGGCCCGCATGCCTTCTCCCTTGCAAAAACAAATCACCCGGATCTTCTGACCCGTTCCGTGCGGGAGGGCCACGGTGCCCCGCACCATTTCCTCGGTCTGCTCCGGCCGAATCCCAAGCTGAAGATCCAAAGACACGGTCTCGTCATATTTGGAGTCCGGAATCTGTTTCAAGATCCGGACGGCCTCGGCCAGGGTATAAAATTTTCCCTCCTCGATCCCGGCCCGTCTTTTCTTGTAGCGCTTGCTCCGATTTTCGAGAAGGTCCACGGCCATGGTCAAACGCCCCCCGCCACTTCAAGGCCCATGCTTCGGGCCGACCCTTCCACCAGGCGGACAGCCCGGTCGAGGCGGGTCGTGTTGAGATCCGCCATTTTCTCCCGGGCAATCTGCTCCACCTGGGCCCGGGTCACCTTTCCAATGGTGGTCCGGCCGGGTTCGGGAGAGGCCTTGGCCAAGCCGGCCGCCTTTTTCAGAAGGATCGCAACCGGCGGCGATTTCAGGATGAAAGTGAAAGTTTTGTCCTCAAAAATGCTGATCACGACCGGCAGCACCGTCCCCGTCCTGTCTTTGGTGCGCTCGTTGAATTGCTTGCAAAATTCCATGATATTAACGCCATGCTGGCCGAGCGCCGGACCGATGGGCGGCGCCGGGTTGGCCTGTCCGGCCGGGACCTGCAGCTTGACTCGGGTGATCAGTTTCTTTGCCATGGGAAATTAGATCTTCTCCACCTGCCAGTATTCGAGTTCCACGGGGGTGGAACGGCCGAAAATGCTTACCAGCACTTTCAGTTTCCCCCGGTTGGGATTAATTTCTTCAATCGTGCCGTTGAAATTGGCGAACGACCCCTCCTTGACCCGAACGCTCTCGCCCGTCACGAATTCCACCTTGGGCTTGGGCTTCGCCGTTTTTTCCTCCTGCTGGCGGAGGATCTGATTCACTTCATTCTCCGCAAGCGGGATCGGCTTCTTGCCGGAGCCGACGAACCCGGAAATCCCCGGCGTATTCCGCACCAAATACCAGCTCTCGTCGGTCAGCTCCATCTGGACCAGGATGTAACCGGGGAAAAACTTTCTCTCGCTGATTTTCTTTTTCCCGGCCTTGACCTCGCTCACCTTCTCGGTCGGGATAAAGACCTGCTGGATCAGAGGCGTCATGCCGGCCGATTCCGCCCGGCTGATCAGGTTTGCCTTGGCCTTGGCCTCGGCCCCCGTCTGGGTGTGAATGACATACCATTTTGCGCTGCTCATGGTTTCCGGCATCACCGAATCAATACTCGAATTAAAAGCGATAGAAAAAAATCAACGGTTCCGATAAAAATCGCCATCAGGAGCGTGGTGACAATGACCACGGTGGTCGACCCCGTCAGTTCCTCCCGGGTCGGCCAGGTCACCTTCTTTAACTCCTGGCGGACTTCCCGAATAAATTGAGTTACGCTTCCAACCATTTCTTCACCACTGGCAGGCCAGGAGGGAGTCGAACCCCCAACCCCAGGATTTGGAGTCCCGTGCTCTAACCAATTGGAGCTACTGGCCTAAGTTATCAAGCTTTGCTCTAACCCCCGCCATAATTCCTGGCGGGTCCGCCACGCCCTGTGGCGGAAATTGGAGCTACTGGCCTAGGGGGATTTCCCTTTCCCGAAATCCAGGCATCATTTCACTTCGCGGAAAGGGACGTGTTTTCTGCAGAATTTGCAGAATCGTTTTAGTTCCAACCGCTCGGTGTGCTTTTTTTTATTTTTGCGTGTCGAGTAAGCCCGGCGCTTACACTCCGAGCACGCAAGGGTAATAATCTCCTGCATCAAAAACGTCAAAACTCCGGATTGTTGTTGACCGTTTCGTGGGGCCTCTACGGGCGATGGTAATCACCCCACGACTTGGGTTAGTTCGCCACAGGTGTCAACTACGACCATGCGAGATCTCGAGACTTGCCTAACGAGGTGGCTTAATCTCTCGCGGAAAAACTTGTTTAGAAAATTACTTCAATATTTCACTCACCACGCCGGCCCCGACGGTCTTGCCGCCTTCCCGGATGGCAAAGCGAAGTTCCTTCTCCATAGCAATGGAGGTAATCAATTCCCCCTCAATGGCCACATTGTCTCCCGGCATCACCATTTCAACTCCGCTCGGGAGGGTGACCACCCCGGTGACATCGGTCGTTCTGAAATAAAATTGGGGGCGGTAACCGGTAAAGAAGGGGGTATGACGTCCGCCTTCTTCCTTTGTTAAGACGTAGACCTGGCCCTTAAACTTGGTGTGGGGAGTGACCGAGCCCGGTTGGGCAATGACCATGCCGCGCTCCAAGTCCTTCTTTTCAATACCGCGAAGGAGGAGACCGACGTTGTCTCCGGCCTGGGCGTCGTCGAGAAGTTTACGGAACATTTCAATGCCGGTCACGGTGGTCTTGACCGACTTTTCTCTCAAACCCACGATCTCGACTTCGGCCCCCACCTTGATTTGGCCCCGTTCAACCCGGCCGGTGCCTACGGTGCCTCTTCCTGAGATCGTGAAGACGTCTTCCACAGGCATGAGGAAGGGTTTGTCGACTGCACGGTTCGGGGTGGGGATATATTTATCCACGGCTTCCATCAGATCCAGGATGGGTTTAATGGCCTTCTCATCCGTGGGGGCCTGCATGGCCTGAAGGGCCGAGCCTTTGATGATGGGAGTTTCGTCACCGGGGAATTCGTACTTTTTAAGGAGCTCTCTGACTTCGAGTTCGACCAGCTCGAGGAGTTCCGGATCATCTACGGCGTCGACTTTATTAAGGAAAACGACGATTCGGGGAACGCCGACTTGCCGGGCAAGGAGTATGTGTTCTCTTGTTTGAGGCATAGGACCATCGGCCGCAGAAACAACAAGGATCGCCCCATCCATCTGGGCGGCGCCGGTGATCATATTTTTGATGTAGTCGGCATGGCCCGGGCAATCGACGTGGGCATAATGGCGGTTTTTCGTTTGATACTCTACGTGGGAGACGGCAATCGTAATGCCGCGTTCTTTTTCCTCCGGGGCATTGTCGATCGTGTCAAAGGGACGGGCTTCGGCAAGGCCCTGCTTGGAGAGGACCAAGGTGATGGCACTGGTCAAAGTGGTCTTCCCGTGGTCCACGTGACCGATGGTGCCGATATTGACGTGGGGTTTGGTCCGTTCGAATTTTTCTTTGGCTGCCATGGGTGCCTCTCTTTCTAGGTTCTGGGTTCTTGCCTTGTCACGGCCCGCTTCAGCTGCTGCCCGGAATTGAACCGGGGACCCCGTCCTTACCAAGGACGTGCTCTACCGTCTGAGCTACAGCAGCCCGTCAGAGCGCAACTTCGTGTTACGCTTGATGCCGGGCCTCTTTATGAAATAAGACAACCTCTCTTAAAATACTAGGGATAGGAAGACAGTCCCTCTGGGACAGTCTTCTCCTGTTAAAAGTTGAATGATTCTACAGATGCTTTTTTGGATGTCAAGCCCTTTTTGAGTCCCCGCTCGGCTGAAAAAGAATGAGCGGCTGGAGGGAATCGGCGCCTTTCGCTCGCTAACGCTCGCTCCAGGTCGGCCCCCCGCCCCGCAGACCCAATGCTCCTTCACGTCGCATTGTGCGGGGCTCCCTTCGATTCCCTCCAGTCCAGATCAGGAATTAGCGGCTGGAGGGAATCGAACCCTCGACTCGAGCTTGGAAGGCTCGGGCATTACCACTATGCAACAGCCGCAGGCTGGAAAGACGTTGGGAGTATACTAAATTTAAATTTTATCTGGCAACTTTTCTGCCACACCTTATAATGAGCACCTTTTATGGCCCAACTCATCCTGCTACGGCACGGAGAATCGCAGTGGAACCTGGAAAACCGCTTCACGGGCTGGGTGGATGTCCCTCTTTCCGAACGCGGCATTCGGGAAGCGGAGTCGGCCGGCCGGAAAATTAAAGGACTCAAAATCGACTGCGCTTATACCTCCGTCCTCAAACG
This sequence comes from Candidatus Omnitrophota bacterium, assembly GCA_016179745.1. Lineage (GTDB taxonomy): Bacteria > Omnitrophota > Omnitrophia > Omnitrophales > JACQLI01 > JACPCP01. The sequence continues at coordinate 45,290 of JACPCP010000016.1, read as the reverse complement.
CGCCATCGACACCCTGGAACTGGCCCTCATTCACGCAGAAAAGAACGGAATCCCCATTTCAAAAAATCAGGCTTTAAATGAGCGCCACTACGGGGATCTCCAAGGCTTGAATAAGGAAGAGACGGCAAAAAAATTCGGGAAGGAAAAGGTTCATCTCTGGCGGAGAAGTTATGACGTGGCGCCGCCGGGGGGAGAAAGTTTGAAGGACACGGCCCAGCGCACCCTTCCCTACTTCAAGGAATTGATTCTGAAGGACCTCCGGGACGGAAAAAATATCCTGATCTCCGCTCACGGTAACAGCCTTCGCTCCATCGTCATGGAACTTGAAAAATTGACGCCCGAGGAAATCCTCAAGGTTGAAATTCCGACGGGCGTCCCCATCATCTACGAGCTTGATTCAAATCTGAAAATCCTTTCAAAGAAAATCCTTTAGCAAAACGCCATGTCTGAAAAAACCGGGACCATCGGTCTCCTGACGGCCTTCTCCCCCGAAATCTTCAAGAGCGAATACTTCATGCGGATCATCTCCGGCGTGATCGATGCCCTCCGGACCACCCCTTACGAATTGAAATTTATCATGGTCCGGGATGAGGAATCGGTGGAGACCTCCGAAAATATCCTGCAGAAGCGCGCCGTGGACGGCCTCCTCCTCCTCACGTGGCGGATTCATCCGCGATATATCGAGGAGGCCCAGCAGGGCTACAAAACGCTTCCGATCGTAGTGATCAATGACTACCTTCCCGGGATCAGGGCCAACATTGTTTATTCCGATGCGTCCCGGGGGGCACAGCTCGCCATGCATTACCTTCTAAACCGGGGATACCGGCGGATCGGAATGCTCCAGGGGCCGGACGAGGCCTCGCTGGACGCCCGGGCCCGGGAGCAAACCTTCCGGGAAATCCTGAGGGATGAAAAAATTGAACTGGACCCCGCCCATTTCAAAAAGTGTGATTACTTTTTTGAGGAGGACGGCTACTTAAAAACTCTGGAAATGATCCAGACCGCCGCCACGCTGCCCCGGGCCCTGCTTTGTTTTAACGATGATCTCGCACTCGGCGCCTTACGGGCGTTTCAGGAGGAGAAGATTTCCGTGCCGCAGGAAGTGGCGGTGATCGGTTTCGACGGAATCGAGCGGGGCAAATACGCCCATCCGGCGATGACGACCGTCCGTCAGCCCCTCGAACAGATGGGGCGGGAGATGGTGAGGGTGGTTACTGGGTTGATTCGGGGAGAGCTGGAAGCGCCGGTCCAGGTAAAGTTTGATCCGCAGCTTGTGATTCGTCAGTCGGCGTAGCCGGCGCCTCGGCCACGGGCGCTTCTTCAATCCCGGTCCGCTTTAAAATTTCCCAGTTGAGAATTTCGATGATCCCCCAAACCCCTTTTACGTTTCGATACACCGATTGCTTCAGGCCGAGGTCGTAATTCTCCTGAGAAGGCGGCTCCTTCGACAAATCGGTAAAGGTCACCGGAGAAAGCGTCAGGAGAAGCTCTTCGATCGCCGCCCCCGGCCGGGCAAAGGGGTTGAGGGCCGGCAAATTTAAAATTCCCTTTTCATTTTTAAGCAGGCGAAATTCCAAAAATTCCACTTCAAGCTTCTTGACGCCCGGAGCCATTCCGGGAACGGGGGGGAGCGTGTAGCGCCCGCTCACCCGGTCCAGGATCGCCATCTCCCCTTTTGGAAAACCGGCCGGGTTCGAAACCCGGACCCCTTTCAGCGAAAACTGAGACCGAAGGAAATCGATCTGGATCCGGTCGATTTTGACGGCCGCCCCCACTGTTCCCTCCAAACTCTTCACCACGAAAAATTCGAGGGCGGTCGGGGCACCCTTGGCGAGCGCCAGCAGGACCAGAATGACAAGGAGAATCGTCGTAAAAGACTTTGGAGAATTCTTTTTGTGGCCCGGGGTTTTCTTCATGGAAGGATACTCTAATCAAAGGCCGGGCAAGATTCAAGCCCCATTCTGACGAGCCTTGTTTTTGCGATGGCTCGGGGCAAAGAGGTAAAGACAAAGGGCAAGCGCTACGAGCGACAGAGCGATCACAAAAGCCTCCGCCTGAATGTAAAAAATCAGGAAAAGACAGGTCAGCGCTCCGAGAATGGGGATCACGACCGGGATCTGAAAAGGAGGAATCGCTTCGGCCGGACGAAGCTTGATCACCGTCAAAGAAACATTCACAAGAAAGAAAACCGTCAGGAGGATAAGACTGTTGGACTGGGCCAGCGTGGCCAGGCTTCCGGCGAGGGCCAGAGGCAGGGCCACGGCCAGCAACGCAATGATGGCGCGGTCCGGCGTATTCCGCTTCGGGTGGATGTGGGCGAAGGCCTCCGGCGCCAGCCCCTCCCGGGCCATCCCGTAGAGTAAGCGTGAACCCATCACAAAATTGACCAGCGCCGTGTTCGTCACGGCAAAGAGCGCAATCAGGGTAAAAAGGGCGGGGGGAATTCCCGGAAATCCTGTTTTCACGACCAGCGCAAGCGGGGCCTGGGATTTTGCCAATTCCCCGGCCGGCACGACGGAGACGGCCGCAAGCGCCGTCAGAACGTAAAGGCAGGCAACGATCGCGATCGACCAGACAATCGCACGCGGGATCAATTTCTCCGGTTCACGGCTCTCCTCCGCCGCCTTCACCATGTCCTCAAATCCGATGAAGGCATAAAAGGCAAAGACGGCGCCCTGGGAAAGGGCCGTTGAAACTTTCATCCCGGCCGGCGGACTGATTTCCAAATAGTTCACACGGCCGAAAGCCCCGATCCCCGCTGCGATCACAATCAGGATCCCGGAAATTTCCAGGGCCGTGCAGAAGATATTAGTCACCGAAGACTCTCTCATCCCCCAAAAATTGATGACGGTCAGAACCAGAAAGAAACAGAGAATAACCCCCGGTCCGGGAAGAAAGGGGCAGAGCGCCGTCACGTAACCGGTAAACCCCTGCGAGACCACCGCCATCGAGACGACCCCCGAGATGAGGACCAGGAATCCCACCAGGTAGGAAAGGAGCGGCCGGCCGAAGGCCTTCAGGGAATAATAGGATTCCCCGGCGGAACGGGGGAAACGGGAGCTGAGTTCGGCATAGGAAAGGCCCGTGAGCGAGGCCACCACCAGGGCGATCAAAAAGGAGAGCCAGCAGGCATTCCCGACGAGCCCGGCCATTTTTCCGATGAGGACATAAATCCCGGCGCCCAAAATATCACCGACCCCGTAGGCCACGAGGGCAAAGAGACCGAGACTTCGTTTCAGCCGGGCCGGTCCGGGTGACACGGTGGGTTTAACGGGACGAGGCCAGAATCACTGCTTGAAGATAAAGGAGAAAAATCCAGACGGGCGTCCCGGATTCAAGCGAGGCGCTCCTTTCCCGAATGACTTTGTCCAGGCCCACCGCCATCCAGACAAACCCCATCACCCGTTCGAGAAAGAGCGGATAAAATTGGAAGCCGGCCCCGGCCAGGGCGAGCCCCAGCCACACCGCCCCGCTCGGCCACGGGGCCAGGCGCCGGAGGTTGACCAGGCCGGCCTGGATCCCGCAAAGGACCAGAACGGCTCCGAGAAATCCGCGAAAGAAAGATTCGGTCAGGCCTCCCACGAAAAGATTCAAGGCCCCAAAAACAATCACGAAAAGGGGCCAGAGCAAAAGGGACTTCGGGACCAGCGAACTTGATTTGAGTTCTGCCGTAACGGTGGCGGCAATCAGCGCCAGCAGAAAACCCTGCGCCAGATTCAACAGCCAAAAGGAAGTGATCATGGGACAAGCGGCTCCTCGTGTGTGACGCAGTGGATCCCCCCGAGGCCCAGGACCAAATCCTCGGAGCGGAACCCGATCACGCGTCGTTTTGGAAAAACCTCTTTGAGAATCTCAAGCGCCAGGGCATCGTTCGGGCGGCCGAACGTGGGGACCAGGACGACACCGTTAGCGATATAAAAATTAAGATAACTTGCCGGCAGCCGCTTTCCGCCTGCCGAGACCCGGCCGGGCAGGGGGACGGTCACGATCTCCAGCTTTTTTCCGTCCTGATCCGTTGCTTTTTTCAGGCGCTTTAAATTCTTCTCAAGCACAGCCTGATTGGGATCAGAAGCGTTCTTTTCCACAGCCGTGACCACGGTGGCGGGATTGACAAAACGGGCAATGTCATCAATATGGCCGTCGGTATCATCCCCTTCCAGGCCTTCCCCCAGCCAGAGGAGGTGAGTCAGACCCAAAAAATCACGGAGAACCTTTTCGATTTGAGTGCGGGAGAGCTGGGGGTTGCGGTTCGGATGGAGCAGGCATTGCTCGGTCACGAGACCGGTCCCCTTTCCATTCGTATCCAGGGAGCCGCCCTCCAAAACGATTCCGGGACGGTAAACCGGCATCCCAAGCACCGGCTCCAGGTCATCAAAAACCCGATTGTCCCGGGCGAGCGATGGATATTTCCCGCCCCACGCATTAAAAATCCATCGGACAAGGGCCGCTTCTTTGCGGGACGCTGACGATTTGATAAGGAAGCTCGGTCCATAATCCCGGATCCAGGCGTCCTGGGTCGGAACCAGGTGATAAGTCACATTTTTGGTTCCGATTCCCCGCCGGCGGAGTAATGAGTCCACCCGGTCCCGCAGGGGGGCATCGTTTACAAGAAGACAGACTTTTTCTTCCGGGGCCAGGGCCTCGATCATTTGGAGGAAAATTTCCTCAACGGGGGGCAATCTCCCGGACCAGGTTTCTTCATTGTGGGGCCACGCCAGCCACGTCGCACGGTGGGGCCCCCATTCAGCCTGCATTCGGAATCCCAGATCAAACGGCAGGAGGGCTTTTCCCCGGGAAGATTTTTCGATCGTCTGTTTCATGGCCGGGGGTCAGGTCCGAGGGTCCAGAAACCGGGAGGTCAAAGCGCCGTAAGCGTCAATCCGGCGGTCCCGAAGGAAAGGCCAGTCCTCCCGGGTTTGACGGATTTTCGAAAGGTCACAGTCGGCGATCAAAATTTCTTCGCGCTCCGGACCCGCCTTCGCCACAAGGCCTCCGAAGGGGTCTGCCACAAAAGAGCTTCCCCAAAATTTGATCTTTCCCTCCCGGCCGACCCGGTTCACAGCACAGACAAACACTCCGTTGGCCACGGCGTGGCTTCTTTGGATGAGTTCCCAGGCCGATTGCTGGCGCTTCCGAACCTTCGGGGATTCACCCGCCGCCCAGCCGATGGCGCTCGGATAGAAGAGGATTTCGGCGCCGGAAAGGGCGGTCAAGCGGGCCGCCTCCGGAAACCACTGGTCCCAGCAGACCAGCATCCCGATTCTTCCGTGCGGGGTGGAAAAACTTTGGAAGCCGAGGTCGCCGGGCGTGAAATAGAATTTTTCATAGAAACCCGGGTCGTCCGGAAGGTGCATCTTTCGGTACTTCCCGAGGAGTTTTCCCTCGGGACCGATCAGGACCGCACTATTGTGATAAATCCCGCCGGCCCGCTTTTCAAAAATCGAACCGAGGATCACGACCTTGTGTTTTCGAGCGGCCTCCGCCAGGGCCCGGGTCGTCGGGCCGGGGATGGGTTCGGCCAATTTGAAGTGTCTGGCCGCCTCCGTCTGTGGAAAATAACGGGTAAGAAAAAGCTCTTCGAGGCAGATAATCTTGGCGCCCCTTCGGGCCGCTTCGTCAATGCCCTGAAGAGCCTTTTGAAGGTTCCTCGCCGGAGACGGCTCCGGACTCATCTGGAGAAGCCCTACCCGGACCGACGAAGGGCCGGTTCGCTGGCTCTGATTCATCACTCTGGAAGAGGTAGTAAAAAAACCTTCGATTTACCTCTTCTCGGCCGAGTCCTGCACCATCTGTCTTGTGAAGGGACAGCCCCCTTTTCCGAAAGTCCAGTCGCCGCCCATGCAGGCCGAGGAATAACCGTAAATCATCAAAGCGCTCACGAGCAAAGAAACGGCCATGATCACCGCCCCCACCCATTGACCGAGCGACTTCAAGTTTCCTTTTTCCTTCGAAGCATCCGCATAGACTTTGTAACCCAGCCCCAACGCAATCAAAAGCAACCCAAGCTTCATCAATCCCTCCTTTGGTTTGAAATTCTATTTTCCTTCTGACGGATAAAAATCAGGCTTCCCAGCATCAGGCCCAGACTGGACCCCAGAAAAACAAGCAAAAAGCCGAAGAGATTGGCTTTAAACCCGCCGCCCCCAAAGAGAACAAATACCCCGGCGCCCAAAGCCAGAAGCACCGTGAGAGCGCCAAAGGCGAAGAAAAACCGGAAGGCGGCGTCCCGCACCTTAGATTTCCGTCCCGTCCGGAATGCGGGCGTCTCTCGGGAGGATGACAATCCCCTCCCGGATATAAAAATTTTCCCCGTCCGCCTCTTGGATCTTCTTCCGGTTTTGGATCACGACCCCGTTTCCGATGCGGACATTCTTATCGAGGATGGCCCCCTGAATCGTGCATTTTTTTCCGATCCCCAGTTTCGGCGCCGACCGCCCCGTCTCTTCGGATTGATAAAAATCGGCGCCCATCAAAACGCTCCTTTGAATGACGGTCCCTTCCCCGACCACCGAACGGAGGCCCACCACCGAATTCTCAATCGTGGCCCCCCTCAGGATACAGCCTTCTGAAAGGAGGACGTGCTTGAGCTCCGTCGAAAGGATCCTCGAGGGAGGCAGAAACCGGGCCCGGGTAAAAATCCGGCCCTCGGGCGAAAAGAAACTAAAGGAAGGGTTTTCCTCGGTCAATTCCAGGCTGGCCTCGTAAAAGCTCCGGATGGTCCCGATGTCCCGCCAGTAGCCGTCGAAGACGTAGCCATAAACCCGGACCTCGCCAATGGCCTTGGGAATAACCCCCCGGCCGAAATCGGCCTCGCTTCCTTTGAGAAGCTTGATCAGGACCTCGGCGTTAAAGACGTAGACCCCCATCGAGGCCAGGTAAGTTTCCCGGGCCGCCTCCAACTTGAATTCCCGCCGCACCCCTTCGGGAACGACAAAGCTTTGAACATTGTCCCGGCCCTCGGGCTTTTCCTTAAACTCCACGATCCGGGCGTCTGACTGGATCTTCAGGATCCCAAACCGGCTGATTTCCCGTTTCTCGATCGGGACCGTGGCAATCGTCAGGTCCGCCTTCTTCGCCTCGTGAAACGAAAGCACCGACCGGTAATCCATCCGGTAGATGTGGTCGCCCGAGAGGATCAGGACCCGGTCGCCCGGGCTCAGGCGGTAATGCGACAGGTGTTTTCGGACGGCGTCCGCCGTGCCCTGAAACCAGTCCCGGTTCTCGAGCGTCTGCTCCGCCGCCAAAAGCTCGACCGAAGTTTGATTGAAGGGTTCGTAGGGATAGGTCCGGTGGATATGGCGGTGAAGCGAGGTGGAATTAAACTGGGTGAGGACATAAATTCTCCGGAGCTCTGAATTGATGGAGTTCGAAATCGGGATGTCCACGAGACGGTATTTGCCGCCGAGCGGGACCGCCGGCTTGGAACGGTGGAAGGTCAGGGGGAAAAGCCTTTTGCCCTGTCCGCCTCCCAGGATGATGACGGTGACAGCGGGGTTCATTCCAGGGAAAGGGCAAGATGACGGCAAAGGACCTGGCGGAAGGTGTCGTTTTCTTCCATTAATAGGAACATTCGCCGGCGAATCTTTTGAATAAAGGCCTCCCGCTGGGGATATTTCTCCTGATTAACAAAGAGATCGATCCGTCGAATGTAAGTGTCGATCACTCCGGTATTTTTCCGGATTTGATGCTTCAAAATGGCCATTTCCTGCCGGGTGAACCGGTCGGTGTCCGGGTCCAGGGGCTGGGCCGGGGCGGGAGACGGAAGCTCAAACCCGAGATGGAAGACCATGGTGGTATTTTACAAGAAGGTTATCAAGTTCCTTCGTGAACTCCGATTGGGTGTAGACGTGTTCACAGCCCGCTTGTTCCATTTCCATTTTTAAATCCCGTGCTCCGTGAGTGAGATAGCCGATCCTGGAAACCCGGGAAAGCCCGGGGTCCTTCCGAAATGCGCTCAAGACCTCGAAGGCCTCCTTTTCCAGTCCGTGGCAATCCAGGATCACGAGATTCGGCTCCTCGATCCTGGACGCCCCCACCAGCTTGGCGGCCTCGTCAAAGCATCGAACCGGAAGGCGGGCGGCTTGAGCGGTCTTTACAATCCTCGTGGCGAAAAAAAGATTTTTGACGAGAACATAAACCGGTTTCATGGGCCGGGGTAAGCTTAACCTGATTTCTCCCCTGAATCAAGGGAAGGGGGGCCGCCCGGGGCGGGTTTTCGTTTTTCAAATCGTTCGAGGATTTGGATTTTGGCTTTTGCGTCCTCGGCCAGGTTTTCAGGAAAATCAACGGTTTCGAGGAGTCTCCGGGCCTCTTTCCAATTTTGGCTCTCCAGAAACGTCACGGCCCCGTCATAACTCTGGCGCACCCGGGCCAGGGCCTCGGGACTCCGGGATTGAATCACCCTTTCCTTGGCCTCCAGGTCCTGCCTCAGAATTTCCCCATCCAGGACGCTGGGCTCCATCGGAGCGGCCTGCGCCAGCAAAACGTCACGGATCCCCTCATCAATCGAACCGGCTTCCGGAGGGAGCGGCGGGGCGCTCACGGACCTCGGGGACTTTTGAATCCCTTCCAGCGCCTGCGTCACTTCAAGGAGGGCGGCCCGGGCCTCGTCCCAGGAATGACTTTGAAGGAGCGTGTAAAAACTGTCGTAGGCCTTCTCGACCCTTTCCTCGGCCGAATAAAAATCCTTTTCCATCAAAAGAGAATTCATCGCCCCAATCTTCGAGAGCACATCATTCACGTAAGGGCGGAGCAGGGTCAGGACCACCCCCCGGTGTTTTTTCACGTCCTGGCCATAAATGGGAAAGGCAAGGGAACGGATCCACTCGTCCCGGGCCTTCAAGTAATCCTTCGCCTCAAAGGCCTCGTGGGCGGGAAGGGCGTGTGTCTTGAAAAGTTTCTCGAGTTTTTTCCGGTAAGAACGCCCGAGCGGGACCTTGTATTCGGCCTCTCTCGCCTTCAAAAATTCCTCAAACTCCTTCCAGCTCCAGGGCACGGAGGGAAGGCCCCGCATTCCCTTCGGCCGGAAAGAAACCCGGCGGGTCAAAATTTCGTTCTCGGACTCCGTGATTTCCCCGGGGGACTCGGGCGTAACCCGGCGGTTGAGGATCTCCCGCTCCGTTTCTTGCAACCCGAGCTCGGGGGCCTCGGTGGCGATCACCTCGGCATTCTTCGACTCAATTTTTTTTAAAATTTCATTTTGTTTCACAAGATGGCGGGAAGCGAAAAGAAAAATGCTGAGGAAGGCGAGGGCGGCCAGGACGATTCCCACCCAAAGCCAGAACCCCCTCCGGGAAGCGCCAGACCCGGAACGGACCTTCGAAGGACCGGGAAGGGTCTCCCTGGCGGTATTGGCCGGGGAAGGCCGGCCCTCCTCCTTTTCCAGGGAGGTGGACCAGAAGCAATTCGGACAAACAAGGGACGGGCCCGCTTCTCCTTCAAAGTGGTGACCGCAATGGCTGCAAACAAACTTTTCCATGGGAGAGGTCATTCGGAAAAAACTTTTTTCATGAGGAGGGCTCCCGAGGCCACCATAAAAAGATTCGGAAGCCACATCATCAGAAGGGGGGGGAAATGGCTCTCGAGGGTCATCGCCTTTCCCCAGACAAAGAGGACGTAATAGACGGCCACGACACCCATGGCCAGGGCGAAACTCACCGTGGCCTCGCCCCGGCGGCTGATGATCGCCAGCGGCAGCCCCACCAGGGAAAAGACAAAGGGCGCAAAGGAAAAGGAGATCTTTTTCTGCAGGGCGGTTTCGTATTCCCTCCGGGTTTGGGGGTCTTTTTTCACGGCCGGATTGTGACGCAGGCTGTAAATGATTTCGTCGAGCCGCATTTCTCTGACTTTCTTTTCAACCCGGGTCCTCGGGTTCCCCTTTCCGAGGTAAATGGCGGGAAGCTCAAAACGTTTAAAGTTCAATTTGTAAAAAGCGCTTGGGTCGTCCGGATTGGGTTCGTCGCTCGTCCCGTTAAAAAGCCGGATGGTCAGCGTCTTTTCATCGAGCGAGGAGATGATCTCGCCCCACTCGGCCATGATGGTCCGGGTCGCCTTCCCCTGTTCCTGCGGCTGGTAAATGGTGATCTCGTAGAGCTTGTTCCCTTCAATCCGCTGCGCCAGGATGATGTAATCTTGAAAATCTTTGATGAATTTCCCCGCCTCCAGATAGGCCATGGGACGTTTGAGGAGAAGGTCCTTGGCCGCCCGGCGGTAGGCATATTGGGCCTCGGACTCCACCTGATCGCTCAAAAACAAAAGTCCGACGCTCATCAAAAAGGTGACCAGGAGGACCGGCAGGACCACGGACAGCAGATGAATCCCGCTCCCCTTGATGGCATTGATTTCATTGTTCTGGGCCATGCCGCCAAAGACCAGCAGCACAGACGCCAGGACGCTCGTGGGGACCACAAAACTCAAGAGCCCCGGGACCAAAAAAATCAGGATCTTCAGGATATCCCACAGGCCGACCCCTTTGTTCACGAGAAGGTCCGCCAGCTTGACCAGATTTCCCACCATGAAGACAAAGGTGAAAAAAAGGAGGGAAATTAAAAACGGCCTCACCAGCTCCCGCAGAATGTATTTACGCAGAATTTTCATAAAGGAGCGTGTCTCACTGGAAAAAGAGAGGCGGTGGTCTTAATTTCAGAGTCTGTCCGGTTGTAAAAATCCCTGACCTTCCCCTTCAGCTTATCTGCTTTCTTATGCTTATGAGGCTTGCAGAATGAGCATCCACCGCTCTTCTTGTTCTTGTAGATCTTCCCCATCATTTATTTCCAAGCCGTGGGGCGGACCAGAACAAGATTTTCCTTCCGAATCTCGTCTGGGAATTGGCAGGTTTCAAGATGTTTCACTTTGAGCTTCATGTAGGCGTGAGCCGTATGCTTCAAAGCCTCGGCACGTCTGCCAATAGGAATGACAGCTCTGGCCACCAAAAAGTCTCCCAAAATAAAAAATCCCGGACCCACAGGGGCCCGGGGCCAGCGGGACACAAGGTCTCGCTGGGATGATGGCCCAATATAGCTTTTGAAGCGTCTATCGTCAATCGCTGTTTTCTATCGGCCGACTCCATAAACAGTTTACCTCGTAAATGCGCCTTTGCAAAAAGCGGAAATGAAAGGCATTAAACATGGGGAGTAGAGGATTCGAACCTCTGAAGGCGTGAGCCACCAGATTTACAGTCTGGCCCCTTTGTCCACTTGGGAAACTCCCCGTAAAATCAATTAATTCTTAATTGCATTTTAGCTGGCGAGAGGAGTTGAACCTCCAACCCACGGTTTACAAAACCGTTGCTCTACCATTGAGCTACGCCAGCACGAAACATTGCATACAAAACTTGTTGCTCTGCGGGCTCCTACCGATGACCCATTAAAGAATTGGTTATTTTAAAACGAGCCGGAGGGCTTGGGGTAAAAATTCTACCAGGTCGCCGGCGACGAGCGAAACTTCCCCCTTTTCACGGGCCGCCAGGTCCCCTGCTAAACCGTGCAGGTAAACCCCGAAACGGGCCGCTTCAAAGGGACGCATCCCCTGCCCCAAGAGGGCCGCAATCACCCCGGTCAAAACGTCGCCCGTGCCGCCGGTCGCCATTCCGGGGTTGCCGGTCGGATTCACAGCGGTTTTCCCCGAGGGAGAGGCCACAACCGTCCGGTGACCTTTTAACACCAGAAAGACCCCAAACTCCCGGGCCGTCTGACAAGCCCGCTCTTTTCTTTCCCGGCCGGTCCTGGGTTTCTTTCCGCCGAAGACCCGCACAAATTCTCCCGGGTGGGGTGTCAGGATCGTCTCCCCCCGGCGTTTTTTGAATTCCTCTGTCTTTCCTTTAAAGAGATTGATCCCGTCGGCGTCGATCACCACCGGCAGCGGAAATTTGGATGTGAGACGGCGCACGAGGCGCCCTGTGGCGGCGTTGCGGCCGAGGCCGGGCCCGAACGCAAGGATGTCCTGTGTTTTTAAAAATTTCATGATTTCAGGAAATCCCTTTTCCGAAAAACTCCCCTCCGGAGTCGAAGGGAACGGCCTCACCATGACTTCGGGATGCCGGCGGGCAAGGATCGAATAGATTTTTTCAGGGCAGCCGAGCGTCACGAGGCCCGCCCCGGCCCGGAGCGCCGCAAAACTCGTGAGGGCGGCGGCGCCCGTGTAGCCCCGGGAACCCGCCAGGATAAAAACACGGCCGAAATCCTTTTTGTCCGCCCGCTTGGGACGGGGGTGCCAGAGCCTGCGGATCTGGCTTTCTATTTTCGAGTCACGCATCGCTTTTTCATCTCCTGAACGGCTCTCCGGATCCCCGCAAAAACAGCCCGGGCCACGATCGCATGGCCGATATTGAGCTCCTCTATATAAGGAAGCTTCGCCACAGCAGGGGTGTTTTCATAATCCAGGCCGTGGCCGGCATTCACCTTCAATCCAAGACGGTGAGCTTCCAGGGCGGCCCTTCGAAGCCGTGCCAGTTCGGAGCGTTTCTTTCGGAACCCGGCGTTGGCGTAAGCGCCCGTGTGAAGCTCCACCGCGTCGGCCCCCAATTTTTTGGCCGCTTTGACCTCTCGAAGCCCGGGGTCGGAGGCGGAGCGCAATTTCCACAATTTCCGGGTGAAGGGCCATCTCCAGATTAAGAGGCCGGCGGACCGCCTGCTTCAGGCGCCGCAAATCAGAATCTTGAATGTGCCGGCGGTCTTCCCGCAAGTGGACTGTAATTCCATCCGCTCCGCCCCGCACCGCCTCCCGGGCCGCTTCAAGCGGGTCGGGCCGTTCGCCCCCCCGGGCCTGGCGAAGCGTCGCCACGTGATCGATATTCACACCCAGTTTGACCATCCGATCAGGTCAAGGACAGGACGCTTTTACGCTGGACCGTGACTTTGACAACGGGAGGGTTTTCCTTGAGGAAAACTCCGGACGGCAGGAAAGTCTGGAGCGGCACTTCGTGGGTCCCTTCGGCCAAATCAGTGACATCAATGAAGGCGGAGATATTTTTAATCTCCAAAGGGTCCAGCTCCTTCGGAGAACCCCGAAGCACCAGGGAAACTTCGGCCGGCGCCACGGAAATCCGGTTCAGCGTCCCCATCAGACCCAAAATTTTAACGGGGATCTTCTCAAAGGCCTTTTCTCCAATCGCCTCCCGAATCGGCACGTAGACATCCACCAGGGATTCCGTGAGGACATTCAGCCCCGGGAGCGTCTCGAGCCGGACGGTTTTCCGGAACGACCGCACCCGGCCCACCAGGTCAATCGGCTGCGTCTTGATCTTCCCGAGCTTTTCGACCTGACTCTTGGGCCCTTCCACCAAAACGGCGGTCGGGTCCTGCTGGACCTCACCGGCCTCCAAACGATAACCAATGGCGGGCTCCCCCAGAAAGTTCGGTTCGATTTCGAGCTTCTGAACAATGACCTCGTCAATCTTGACCTGGATCACTTCCGGCTGAATGTTGACCACCCGGATTTGTTCGGAGGGAAGCTGGAGGTCCCGGGCCTCGGGCCGGAAACTGTAATCTCCCGGGGCGTCGATTTTTTTGATCCGGTGCTCGGCCTTCAATTCGTCGGAGGTCAGGTTGGCCAGAAGGGAACGGGGGGCCTGGAGCGTCGCCAGGATAAACCGTTTGGGACTGCCGACGACACTCAATTTCTCATGCTCAAGCTTGATCTCAAGCGGGATCGTTCGGGTCACTTCGATCCCCTCTTCGCCGACGGCGTAATACCAGAGACCGACGGCCAGGACAAACGAGACGAGTTTGGCGATCCAATTTTCCGTCAGGAATTTAATCATGATTCCAAACCGCGTTATTCACGGCTCCGCTCCCGGACCAGATTCTTCCAGCTCTTCCGCCAATAGTCGGTCCAGCGGGACTCGGCCTCGGGGGAACGAAAGAGGTTCGTGAGGACCCGGCGGAGCCCCTCCCCATCCAGGTCCCGGGTGAGCTTCCCATAAACCGAAACCGAAAGGGCCCCGGTCTCTTCGGAAACCACCACGGCCACCGCATCGGTTTCCTCCGTCAAACCCACGGCCGCCCGGTGACGGGTCCCGAGCGAGCGGGCCAGCTGCGGGTTTTGGCTCAAGGGGAACAGGCAGCCCGAAGAGACGATCCGCTCTCCTTGAATGATGACGCCGCCGTCGTGGGTGGGATTGTTGGGAAAAAAGAGGGTGATTAAAAGTTCAGAGCTCACCCTGGCATCCAGGGTCAGCCCGCTTTCAATGTAATTTTTGAGCCCCAGGTCCCGCTCAATGGCGATCAAGGCGCCGATCTTCTGACGCGACAGGTGCTCTGCGGCCTGGACGACCTCGTCAACGGTCCCCCCTTTTTTGAGAAACGTCCCGAACATCGTATTTTGCCCCATTCGGGCCAGCGCCCGCCGAAGTTCCGGCTGAAAGATAATCAGGAACGCCACCACTCCCACAGCGAAGAGTTTGGTCAACACCCAGTTGATGGTGTGAAGCTGGAGGAATTTGGCGATGTTGAAAATGACGGCCAGGACCAAAAGCCCCATCAGGACCTGGACCGCCCGGGTCCCCTCAAAGAACCGGATGAGGGAGTAAAGAAGGATCCAGATAAAAAGGATCTCGAGGACCGGCCGCCAGAGAAAGAGAAGGGGTTCCATCATGATGAAGAAGGCCAAAGCTCCGCCTGTTTTCCGGTGGAAGGGAGCGGGAGGCCGAAATGTTCGTAGGCCCGGGGGGTGGCCACCCGCCCGGAAGGGGTCCTTCTGAGAAACCCCCGCTGAATCAGGTAAGGCTCGTAAATCTCTTCCAGAGTCTCGGCCTCTTCCCCGACGCCCACCGCCATCGTACTGATTCCAACCGGGCCGCCGGCGCACTCCCGAAGGACAAAACCCAAAATCCGTTTGTCCATGGGATCGAGCCCGGCGTGGTCGACCTCCAGCATTTGAAGCGCCTGGTCGGCCACGGCTTTGGTGATCTTTCCATCCGCCTTGACCTGGGCAAAATCCCGCACCCGGCGAAGCAGGCGGTTTGCGACCCGGGGGGTCCCCCGGGCCCTGCGCGCCAGCTCTTTGGCGGCAGGCCCCTCGACTTCAACTTTGAGGATCCGGCTCGAGCGCCCGGCCACGAGCGTCAATTCCTCCTCCGTGTAATAATTGATCCGCTCCACAATGCCGAAGCGGGAACGCAAGGGGGACGTCAAAAGCCCGCTCCGGGTCGTGGCCCCGATCAATGTGAAACGAGGAAGGTTGATCTTCACGGAACGGGCGCTCGGGCCCTTGTCGATCATGATGTCGATCACAAACTCTTCCATCGCCGGATAAAGGTATTCCTCCACGACGTGGGAAATCCGGTGGATTTCATCCACGAAAAGGACGTCGCCTTCCTCAAGGTTCGTCAGGATGCCGGCCAAATCCCCGGGCCGCTCCAGAACCGGGCCTGAAGTCGCCCGGAGGTTGGCGCCCATTTCCCGGGCAATGATATGGGCCAGGGTCGTCTTCCCCAAACCGGGCGGGCCGAAAAGAAGGAGATGGTCCAGCGGCTCCTTCCTTTGACGGGCCGCCTCGACAAAGAGTTCCAGATTTTCCTTCAACTTGCCCTGGCCGATAAATTCGTCAAACGAGGCGGGACGGAGCGCCCGGTCAAATTCCTGGTCTTCGGATTTCAACTCCTGGGAGACGAGGCGCTCGGTTTCTTTCATTGAGCTCGAACGACGATGTCGGCGTGGTCGATCAAAAGACGGGCGTCCTTGTCCTTATCGAGGGTCTCCGCAAATTCATGGATGGCATCCCGGTCCTTTTCGGAAAGCTCCAGGAACCGGACGGCCACGTAGTAAAGCATTTTCTTTTGGGTCCGGCGGACCCGGAGCACCTGGGCCGTGGCCTCCACCGAACGGCCGAGCGGCGGCAGGTAAACGCTGACGTTGAGAAGTGAGGACTCCGGAATCCGTTCCAGGGTCCAAAAACGCAAGCCTCCTCCGCTGATATCCAGGATATTGGCAATGCGGGGATGCTTGTCGTCCCCGATTTGATATTTCACCAGATAGGCCAGACGGATCCGTTTGGACTGCCTTGAATTTCTTGCCCTCTTTTTTTTCTGAAATAATTTAAACATGGTTTAGATGTGTTTGAGCGACGCCCGGATCAAATCTTCCACGGAAGCCGCGCTGCCGCCTTTCTCGGCAAGAACCTTTTGGAGGGCCCGTTTGGCGTCCGGCCTCCGGTATCCCAGGGAAACCAGGGCCTGGACCGAATCCTCAATCAATTGTTCTCCGGCCGGAAGCGGGGCTGCGCTGCCCCTTGCCTCCCCCGTTTCCAATAAGAGGACCTTCTCCCTCAATTCCACAATCAGACGCTCCGCTGTTTTCCTGCCGATCCCGGAAATCGCCGTCAGGACCGGGACCGACCCTTCCACAATGGCCCGTCGAAGTTCGGCAATGCCGATCCCCGAAAGCACCGTCAAGGCCGTCTTGGCGCCGATCCCCGTCACGGAAAGAAGCAGGCGGAAAAGATCGCGCTCCTCCTGGGTCCGGAAACCAAAGAGCTGGTGGTGGTCTTCCCGGACCTGAAAGTGCGTCAAGATTTTTACTTCCTCGCCCGGCTTCCCGAGGGCGTGAAAAGTCGACAAGGGAATCAGAAGTTCAAATCCGATCCCTCCCACCTCGAGCACGAGCCGGGCGGGGTCCTTACGAACAATTTTACCGGACAGGAATTCGTACACGGTTTGTTTGCAAATGACACAGGGCGACGGCCAGGGCGTCCGCCGAGTCGGGCGGCGGCAGCTCCTTCAACCGAAGCAGGTGTTTCATCATCTGTTGGATTTGAATTTTACTGGCCCGCCCGTTTCCCGAAACCGCCTGTTTCACCCGGGCCGGCGGGTATTCGACCACCGGAACCCCGGATTCCTCCGCCGCCAGAATCGCAGAGGCCCTGGCCTCGCCCATCTTCACAAGGGCCCGGACGTCCTTGCCGAAAAACACATTCTCAAGCGCCATGACAGCCGGCTGGTAGCGCCGGATAAAATCAAGGACGGCCTCGTGAACCCTTTGGATCCGTTTCGGCAGTTCCAATTTTTTTGAAATCCTCACCGTCTCATAGGCCACGGCCTCGTAACGGCTCCCCTCGGCGTCCAGGATTCCAATGCCCAATCGCAGGGTCCCGGGGTCCACGCCAAGGACTCGCAGCATGGTGATCTTACATCAGCTCCTTCATCATCTCATCCGGAATTTCAAAGTTGGCGTAGACATTCTGAACGTCGTCGTGATCTTCCAGGGCCTCCACCAGACTCATTACGGCCCGGGCCTTTTCCGGGGTCAGGGAGACCTGGTTCTTGGGAATCAGGGTCAACTCGACCGATTCCGCATGAATCTGGGCCGCCTCCAGGGCCGCCTTGACCGGCTCAAGCGATGACGGCCCGGTGACAATTTCAAATTTATCATTGACGGCTGAAAGGTCTTCGGCCCCGGCCTGGAGCGCCACTTCCATCAGACGGTCTTCGGTGGCCTCGGCGGCCGGCACCACGACGAGTCCCTTCTTTTCGAAAATCCAGGCCACAGACCCGGCGCCGCCCAGGGCGCCCTGCCGTTTGGAAAAAATATTCCGGATTTCCGAAGCGGTGCGGTTTTTGTTGTCGGTCAGGCAGTGCACGTAAATGGCGATTCCGTAGGGACCGTAACCCTCGTAATGGACCTCTTCATAATTGACGCCCTCCAGGCCGCCCGTCCCCTTTTTGACGGCCCGGTCAATATTATCGGATGGCATGTTGGCGCTTTTAGCCGTATTGATGGCGGTTCGAAGACGGGGATTGGATTCGGGGTCGCCGCCTCCGGTCCGGGCCGCCACCATGATTTCCCGGATCAGCTTGGTGAAAAGTTTCCCCCGCTTGGCGTCGACCAGGGCCTTTTTGTGTTTGATGCTCGCCCACTTGCTATGACCTGAC
The DNA here is from genome assembly GCA_016179745.1 of Candidatus Omnitrophota bacterium. Classification (GTDB taxonomy): domain Bacteria; phylum Omnitrophota; class Omnitrophia; order Omnitrophales; family JACQLI01; genus JACPCP01. The sequence continues at coordinate 27,424 of JACPCP010000016.1, read as the reverse complement.
ATGCGTGCCTCCCGGGCAAAGCGAATGGTGACGGGCGTCCCGAATCGCCTCTGCCACCCGGACCACCTCCCGCATTTCGGCCACGGCGTGCACCCGGACGAGGTGCGCCCCGTAGGCCACGGCCAAACCGGCGGCCCCGGCCGTGCCCCAATCCCGTTCCCCGGCCGGTTTTCCAATCAAGGCGCCGATAAAAGATTTCCGGGAGGGCCCGACTAGAATCGGCCGGCCCCAGGCGTGAAAACGTTCCAGCCCGGCGATCAATTCGAGATTTTGCTCCGCTTGTTTCGAAAAGCCGATTCCGGGATCCAGGACAATTTGCTCAGGGTGAACGCCCGAGGCCGTGACTTCCCGGAAACTAAGGTCGAGCTCTTCAAACACTTCTTCAACCACATCTTCATATTGAGTCAGTTGCTGCATCGATTCGGGAGTGCCCCGACGGTGCATCAGAATGAGTCCGGCCTGAAATTCCCTGATAACCTCCGCCATTTCGCCCCGGGTGTGGAGGCCGTCCACGTCATTGATGATTTCAGCGCCTTCCTTGAGGGCGGCTCGGGCCACGGCGGGTTTGGTTGTGTCGATGGACAGGGGGACGGTAACTTTCGCCCGAAGGCCCCGAAGGACGGGAAGAAGCCGCTCCAGCTCTTCGGCCCCAGAAACGGGCCGGGCGCCGGGGCGGGTCGATTCGGCACCAAGGTCAATCAAGTCCGCTCCCTCCTTTTCCATTTCCACGGCCCGCCGGACGGCTTTTTCCGGGGAGAAAAATTCGCCGCCGTCCGAAAAGGAGTCCGGCGTGACATTCAAGATCCCGGCCACCCGGATTTTTTCGAAGCTCATCTCCCGATTCCGGAATCGCCAGATCACGGTTTCGGGGGAGGCACGGGCCCGTTCAAGCCGACCAGCGCCTTGACTTCCTCGGCCTCGAGCACTTCCTTTTCCAGGAGGCGCTCGGAGAGTTTTTTGAGTTTCTCCAGATGGATCCGGACAAGCTGGCTTGCCTTTTCGTGGCATTCATCCACAATCTTCCGGACTTCCTCGTCGATCAAAATCGCCGTGCTTTCGGAATAGTCCTTCTCCCGGAGAAGGTCCCGGCCGAGAAAAACCTCCCGGTCCTTTTTGCCGAAGGTCAGGTTGCCGAGCTTTTTCGACATCCCATATTCACAGACCATCCGCTGGGCGTAGTTGGTGGCGATCTCCAGATCATTTTGCGCCCCGGTGGTGATTTCATTGAAGACCAGCTCTTCAGCGACCCGGCCGCCGAGGAGCACCGTGATCTTGTCCCGGAGTTCCTTCTCCGTCACCAGATACCGGTCTTCCACGGGCAGGTGCAATGTGTAACCGAGGGCGGCGTGGCCTCTCGGGATGATGGAAACTTTATGCAGTTCGTCGGTCTTACCGGTCACCAGAAGCGTCAAGAGGGCGTGACCGGATTCGTGGACGGCCACAATTTCCTTCTCCCGCTTCGAGATCACCCGGCTTCTCCGCTCCGGACCGGCCATCACCCGTTCGATCGAATCCTCCAGCTCCGACTGAAAAACCATGTCTTTGTTCCGCCGGGCCGCAAGGAGCGCCGCCTCGTTGACAAGGTTGGCGAGGTCTGCGCCGGAAAAACCGGGGGTCTGACGGGCCAGTTTCGACAAATCCGAATCTTTGGCAAGTTTGACATTCCGGGTATGGATTTCAAGAATCGCCTCCCGGCCCCTGACGTCGGGGCGGTCGACCACAATGGTCCGGTCAAAACGGCCCGGCCGGAGCAGGGCGGGGTCCAAAACATCCGGACGGTTGGTGGCGCCGATTAAAATCACACCCGCCTGCGTATCAAATCCGTCCATTTCGGAAAGGAGGGCATTCAAGGTTTGCTCCCTCTCATCGTGGCCGCCTCCGATTCCGGCAAACCGCTGGCGGCCCACGGCGTCGATTTCATCCACAAAAATAATGGCGCCTTTTCCGCCCGCCTTGGCCGATCGCTTCGCCTGTTCAAAAAGATCACGCACCCGGGCCGCCCCCACCCCGACAAACATTTCGACAAAGTCCGAACCACTGATCGTGTAAAAAGGAACGTCCGCCTCGCCGGCCACGGCTTTCGCCAGGAGGGTCTTCCCGGAACCCGGAGGGCCCATCAGAAGAACGCCCTTTGGAATCCGCCCCCCGAGCCTTTGATAACGCTGGGGGTCCCGCAAAAACTCAATGATCTCCCTCAACTCTTCCTTGGCCTCGTCCACACCGGCCACGTCTTTAAAGGTGATTTTGTTTCTCCCCGGGGCAAGAAGTTTGGCCCGTGATTTTCCAAAGGCGAAAATCTTGCCTCCGCCCTGCTGCACGCCCCGGTAGACGAAATACCAGAAAAACCAGATCAAAAGGAGCGTCGGCATCACGGAATAGATCAAGTTGGCCAGGAAGGTCTTGGGGACATTGACGGTAAAGTTGGGAACGTTCCGCCGGAGGAGCGGAATCAGCTCCGGATCACTGAAGGGGATATTGACCTGGAAGTAGGCGCCCGAGCGGAGTTTCCCCCGCACCGTATTCTCCACCAGCTCGGCCGAGACGATCTCTCCGGAGGCAGGATTTTTTTCCACCATTTCGTAGAATTCGCTGTAGGAGAGGTGCTTTAATTCGAGCGAGGGAAAAACGAAAAGCTGAAGGACCATGAAAAAAAGAAGCGGAATCAGAAGCCATAACACAAGCTTCCGCCGGTCCGGGTCGGACGGCATTTTTCCCGCCAGCGGGGGTGTGACCTGGGCATCTTTCATGAACGCAAAACCTCACCTTCTCTTAATGACTTAACTTTAAATCTTTTCTGGAGTTAGGTCAGTTCGGAACTTTCAGCCGGTGGCATTGTATCATTTTCGCCCACGACCGGCAAACGTTCGGGAAATCGTGAGTTTTTTCGGGGTGAGAATCAAATCCAGTCTCTGGGGAAGGGTGGTTCGAAAGCGGCCCCGACCGAGTCCCTGTTCAATCCGGCTCCAGGCGTCGAAACTGAGCCCGCTCGCCGGGTGAAGGAGACGCACGAGCCGGTCGAGAACCCGGAACTGAAGGGCGCTCGGAAGGGAAAGGAAGGGGGTTCGGGCCAGGGTCAGGATCCCGTTTCGCCGGAAGCGGACGAAACTTTTTCCGTGCTGCCGGGTCCAATCGTCCAGACCCGCTGATTCCCTCATTGTGGTTTCGGCCAGCCGGCACAGGGACTGGCGAATTTTGGGATTAAACTCCTTTTCCAGCAAAGGAAGAAGCCTTTGACGGATCCGGTTCCTCAAAAATTTCCGGGACCGGTTGGAGCGGTCTTCCCGGAAACGGATACGGTTCCGTCTCAAGCTTTCCCGAATCTCTTGGCGGCTGATTTCCACGAGCGGCCGGACCAGGGTCATCCCTTTCAGTTTGACTACAGGGCGGATCCCCTGGAGCCCCCGGGGGCCGGTGCCCTGGAGGATCCGCATCAGCACGGTCTCGGCCTGGTCATCCCGGTGGTGGCCCAGGGCAATTTTTGAGATCCCGGTTTTTTGGCAGACGGATTTAAAAAAATCGTATCGCAGGCTGCGGGCCGCCTCTTCGGGAGAAAGCCCTTTTCGCAGAATCCCTTTTTCCGGGTCTCTCACGCCACCGTAAAAAGGGGTCTTTGTTTTCCGGGCAAGCACTTTGACAAACTGAAAATCCCTGGAGCTCGCCGGGCGGAGGGCGTGGTCGTAATGAAGAAGGGCGAGCCGAATTTTAAAGCGGGGGCAGAGGATTTTCAAAAGATGAAACAGGGCAACGGAATCTGCTCCGCCGGAACAGGCCACGAGGACCCGCTCGCCCGGTTTGAACATTTGATATTTGGCGGAGGCCGCTTCGACTCGGGAGAGTAAGGCTTGCATGATTTGATTAATAAGACGTGCCGGCGGAGGGAATCGGCGCCTTTCGCTCGCTAACGCTCGCTCCAGGTCGGCCCCCCGCCCCGCAAACCCAATGCTCCTTGACGTCGCATTGTGCGGGGCTCCCTTCGATTCCTCTCAATTATTTCTTAAAAGAATACAGTGCCGGCGGAGGGAATCGAACCCCCGACGCGGGGCTTATGAGTCCCCTGCTCTACCAACTGAGCTACGCCGGCGTAAAGTTTGAATTTAGGATTTTACCAGATCAGACGGGCCGGTTTAACTAGCTTTTCCCAGATTTTTTGTCCGTCTCCGTATTCGGGCCGGTTGCTTTTGGCACTTGCCAACAGACGGACGAATTCTGTTTCGAGCCCGCCCAAATCCCACGTTTGCCCCGTCGCAGCGGCGAGAGGTTGGCGGGCGAGGCGAAGGGCGCCCCACTCGGCTGCCAATTCAAGCGAACGGCAGGCGTAGCGAAGGATTTGCACCGTTTCAATTCCGGAAAGATCGTTGAAGAACCAGCCGCAGCTCGTCTCAGCCAGCATTGCAAAGCGCTCCATTTCAAGGAGTTTCAGCGCCTTGATCTTCTCTTCCTTCGATAGCGGTTTCGGGGCGTGCTTCTCAAAGAATTCCTTTTGAGACGCCAGCGAATCGTCCAAGATCAATTGAATGGAATCGTCCCGGGCCGCCCACGGGTCCTTAAAAAAGTTTCTCCCCTCCTCTTCATAAAGGAGGTCTGTTTTCTCCCCGAGAAACCGGACCGCCCGGCGAAGCGGTTTGCGCCACTTCTGGTTCCAACCCGCCCCGTCTCCGGACTGACAGCCGCAATTTTCCTTCCAGCGCCCCACGCCGTGCGGACAGCTCCAGCTCGTCCCTTCTCCGGGTTGGATCTTCACCTCAAACTCGGGGGGAAATTTCTCCAGATATTCCCCGTAATTTGTCACCCGGAACCCCGCCTCCCGGGCCGAGCGGGCGAGTAAAAACGAAACGGTCCCGTCCCCGGACTTTTTGTGGTGACCGAAGGTCTCCCCGTCACAGGCCGCGTGAATCAATTCGGGATGCGACCGTTCGGGGTGGCGGGCGTCCAAAATCCGTTTCAAAAATTTTTCGCCGTCCGAGAGAAGGTCGCCGAAGCTCACATCCCTCGAGATTGGCCCATCGAAAAAGAAAAGGTCGATCCACTTTGAGGAATCCTTCGAGTGGAAAAACCGGTAGGGCCGGCTGGGGTCGATCGAACCGCCGGAGACCTCCTGCCAGCCTGAATTTTCCGTTGGCGGGAGGGGACGGATTTTTTCGGCCTGTTCCGGTGCCAGAACCGTAAAACGGATTCCCTCTTCCATCAAAATCTCAAGGGTGCGTTCATTGGCTGCCGTCTCGGGAAGCCACATTCCCTCCGGGTCCCGTCCGAATCGCTTTTTGAAATCAAAGATCCCCCAGCGGATCTGGGTCCGCTGGTCCCGCTCACTGGCCAGCGGCAGAATCATGTGATTGTAGACCTGGGCGATCGCATTCCCGTGGCCCGCCCGTTGCCCGAGGCTTTGCCGGTCCGCCTCCAGAATCTTTTGATAGACCTCCGGGTGCTTTCTTTCAAGCCAGCGGAGGAGCGTGGGGCCGACATTGAAGCTGAGGAGTTCGAAATTGTTGACGGTCTCGACCCCTTTTCCGGCCGAACCGGGAATCCGAACGACGGTGTTGGGGAGATAACACTCGTGGAGGACCCGTTCGTTCCAGTCGTGGAAGGGTTTGGCGTCGGGCTGGATTTCGATTTCATCCGTCCACGGATTTTCCCGGGGCGGCTGGTAGAAATGGCCGTGAAGGGTCAGGTAGGCGGGTTGGGACGGTAAGGACATCCGGTCGCTGTCCCTGTTTATTTTTTTACCGCAGGGAAATCATCGGTTGATTCAATTCATAGAAAGTCGGCGGCTCATACGTTCCGCCCGCCTTGAGGAAGCGGTCTTCTTTCCGGATCTTGTGCAGAATGACCCGCCCGGCCAGGGGGGCCGCCAGACGCGCCTTGAATCCAAATTCCTTTTTGATGTCTTCGAGGACCGCGGTGATTCTTTGGACCAGTTTCGGGTTGTCCTCGAACCACCTTTGGGCGGCCCAGAGCGAGCCGGCATATTTTAAATAGAGTTCGTGAGCCTCGTAGGCAAAGCGGTCCCGGATCCGTTTGTTCGGATGGTTCTTATACCTTTTCCATCCCTCGAGGGTGGTGCGGGCGATTCTCAGCACGCTGGGCCCATTGACCTCAAAGTCCCGCTGAAACGCCCGGACGATAAACTCCGTTTCCTGCCCCTCTTTGATGTGACTGTGTTTGTAATTGAACTTGAGCTGTCCGTGAATGTCCGCCTCGTCAAAATCTTCCAGAGGCAACAGGATCTGGTTGGCCGCCAGCTCGGCGTGGAGAGGGGTGCCGGGAATCGGCGTGTACAACATGAACTGGTGGAAATCGGTGTCGTGCGAGACGGCATAGTCGATCACTTCATCGATATTCTCCGGCGTGTGCTCCTCGAGGCCGATGATACTGGAGCCGAGGAGGCGGATTCCGTGGGAATGAAAATGACGCACCAGATCAAAGGTGTTCACGCCCGAAAGTTTGGCGTATTGGCTTTGCTTCCCCTCCAGGCCCATCCAGGCCCAGGAAATCCCGAGGCCCACGAGCTGTTCGATGGTGTAGGACAAAAGGACCCGGGCCGAGCTGAAGACGTAAAGCGACCAGGACTTGCCGTGCTCTTCCATTAATTCCAGGACCCTGAGGGCGCGCTTGCGGTGAAGGAGGAAATTTTCATCCATCACAAAAAAGGAGCGGATCTCCATCGCTTTTTCAAGCCCGCACATGACTTCGAAAAGCTCGTCCCCGGTCTCGTAATAATTGACGAACTTGCCCTTTCCTCCAAACATGGCGGAGGTGGCGCAAAAATTACACCCCATCGGACAACCCACGGAAGGGATCAAGGTCGCGGCCACTTCCCCTTTTTTCCTTCTGACATCAAGTCCCATCGTCCGGGTCTCGATGCCGGAGAAGATCAGCGGGTGGAGGATTGGCTGAGAGACATCTTCCCCCAAAAAGCTGCGAAACCAGCGCACACCGTCCCCTCGCACAATGTGATCTGCGTCGATTCGGTTGCGGATATTGGTCATATTGGAAATATGCCCTCCGACCACGATTGTGGCCTGGGGCAAATATTTTCGGACGAGCCGGCACATTTCCCGCACCTTGCCGAGATTCGGCATAATCGCACTGAGGCCCACCACGTCGTAGGAGTGAGTCTTGATTTCTTCAATGAACCGGTCGAGGGTGGGAAAATCCAGCAAGGCCGAGGGCGCGCTGATATTGCATTGGATCAACATAATCCCCCAGGAGCGGTGAAACATGCGGAGCGAAAACGGCCCCTGGGTCCTCGTCACCTGGTTGTGATAAAGCTCCATCGGATTGATTTTGCGGCTGCCGAATTCATCGTCCTGCGCGTAGGGGCCGAAGACACTGGAAAGGAGGACCCGGGCCTTTCCGCCCAGCGGGTGCACGGGAGAATCCGCCTCTGTCACCCTGTGTTCAATGATCGCCATTTAGGTCGGGGAACAGACGTCTTGCTGATAGCTCCAGACGATGCGCTCGACCCCGGCAGGAGACTGCAAAGAGGCAAGCTTTTTGGCTTTTTGGCCGTCCAAGGTGTAATACCAGGCCATCTCCCCCCGCTTTCCTTCGACCTCATCAATCGACACCACAAAAAGATGCCCTGCCACGGGCTCGGTCTCAACCTTCGCCACCGATTGCAAAATATCAAGCACGCTCTCCCCCCTCGACCAGACCGCTTCGGCCGTCCGGGCGGGACGGGCCTTTCCATAATCGATTTCCACCGCAATGTTTTTGCCGGTGTGGACGGCCCAGGGCATTTGACTCGCCGCCTCCGACCGGAACGCCAAAATCCCAACGGCCAAGAAAATAACCGCCAACGCAAATTTAAGTGTCTTATTCATGGCTTTTCTCCTCTTCTTCTCTGGCTCTATTTTTTAAAAAGCACGGACAGTATATCATTCGCTGACTTGGACGGCGAGGGAGTGAGCGATGAGTTCCTGGTTGACGTAGGTCTCGTCCACCCAGACATCAGCCAAGTAGCGGTCGTATTTGTCGGATTTGACGGTGCGGATAAGAATGGGAAAGGGCCTCGCAAGGAGGGTGGTGAGAAACTCTTTGGCCTCCCGGCCTTCGGCGGTTTCGATTTCGGGGGCGTCGAGGCCCCGCAGACGGAGTTTCTGAGTCGTGGTGAATCCAAACCCGAGATCAATCAATGCATAAAAGGTATCGCCGTCGACTATGTGCCTCACGTAAGCCCGGTAGGTGAAAAGGTCTTTCCCGGCGAACTCCCGGTGATTCTTCTTAACCTTTCCCTTCTCCAGCGTGACAATCTCCCCGGGCTTAAACCTGCCGAATTTTTCCGGACGGAAGAAGCTTGAAAAGCCGAGGTCCAGGGCCAGCTCTCTTTTATAAGGACCGTCCACCGCCACCACCACACGGTAAGCGCCCGGCTTCCCGGGCGTCGCCGTCTTTTCTTCCGCCAATCCCTCTGATGCTTGGAGCCTGCGTGCTTCTTCCCGGATCCGCTTATGGCCCCATTTTTCCCTTACAGCCCGTTCGGCGATTTCCTTTCGCTGGGCCTCATTATGAATAGAAAGCAATTCCCTATAGTGGGCCCAGGTCAATTCATTCGGCGCCGGATAAATTGGGTAGGCCCGGGCAAATAAGAGCATAAAGCGAAGTTCTGTTTGGCTCCTGCCCAGATCGCTTGAGAGCCTGAGGAGCACGTATTCTCCATAATCGGCCCGCTCTTTATGATGAAGCACGTGTTCGTCGATCAGCTTGCCCGTCTCCCAGGCCTCACGGACTTTCTCTTGATTGATCGCCTGGTCGATCCGCTTCTGGCTGGCGGTTCGGACTTCACGAATGGCGTGCAAGAGCTCGTCGTAGGTTTGAATCTCGGAAACCGTAGTCGGGGCCGGAAAGGCGGGAGTTGAAACCGAAAAAGCCAGGAGAAAGAAAGCGAGTAAGGAATTGTTTGGGTGCATATTCGACTGAATTATAGATCAGAAATCCGGGGCTGAACACCCCGTTTCGGTTGGAGGACCCGGAAACCCTGTTGAAGCAATTTTTTTATGGACGCACATTCCGCAATGTCTGATTTCAATTTTGTGTCTTTTTTGTCAGTTTCAATCATAAAAAAAGCCCTCCTTGGGTTAAGGAGGGCGAATCGTGTCTACGGCTTGTCAGCCGCAATCGGCCCAAATGGTTCTTGGGGTTATCCGATTTTTCTGCGGGACGAACCTCTTTTTGGAAGAACGCCTGCAACCCTGATCTTTAAAAAACCGGAGGCAGGATTTGTGCCCTGCCTCCGGTTGTCGTATTTAGCGGGGGTTGGATTTGAACCAACGACCTTTGGGTTATGCATACTACTTCAGCTTTCGCTGCTCCGTTCCGCCTTCAACACGAAATTTCCGTAGATGGCAGAACGAATTTGTAGTCTGGACTTTCTCTTCACCCTTCCGTTAAAACTAACGGTGTCGGGTGCCTGCCGTCAAGTCTCTACACCTTCTCGAGCACCTGAGTGCTCAAGCTTGGCTCGGGATTACCTTCGCGGAAGGCTTCCCCGAATTTGACAGGTGATCTTCCCCGGCATTGCTGCCGGGACGCCCAGCCTTGAGCCCAACGAGCTACCGGACTGCTCCACCCCGCGCCGTAGACGTCGAATGTGAAAGAGCGGGGCTATTATAAAGGAAACCGTTGAAATAGCAAACCGGCTAGGAAGAGCGGTTCTCCGAGGGCGGCTTCTGGGGCAGGGCCTTTGTGCCGGGAACGACCTTATAAATCATCTCCCCCGGCTTGACGAGGCCGAGTTCTTCTCGAATCACCTTTTCGAGGTAGGCGAGATCATTCTGAAGAAGCGATTTTTCCTCCTGAAGTTTCTGGATCTGGCCATCGATCTCGTGAAGCTCCCGGGTGAGCCGCTCTTCCTCGCTCTTCAGTTCGTGATAACGGGAAATGCCGGGGAGGTAGATGAAAACAAAAAGGATGAGAAGTCCGATCGCAATCCAGAGGTAAGTGAAGCGGCGCTTCAAGCGGGGACGGCGCCCCGGCGGCTGGGCCGGGTTGATTGGGGTTGGCGAAGATGGACCGTTCCGGCGTAGACCGCCTTGGAGCCGAGCTCCTCTTCGATCCGGAGGAGCTGGTTGTATTTGGCAATGCGGTCGGTGCGGGAGGCAGAGCCGGTCTTGATCTGGCCCGACCGGAGCGCCACGGCCAGGTCCGCAATCGTGGTGTCTTCGGTCTCACCGGAGCGGTGACTCATCACCGCCGTGTAACCATTTTTCTGGGCAAGCTTCACGGCCCGGATCGTCTCGGTCAGGGTCCCAATCTGATTAACCTTGATTAAAACCGAGTTCGCGATTTTTTCGCGGATCCCCCGCTCGATCCGTTTCGTGTTCGTCACGAAAATATCGTCGCCCACGAGCTGAAGCCGGCTGCCGAGCCGTTCGGTCAATTTCTTCCAGCCTTCCCAATCGTCTTCGGCCAAGCCGTCCTCGATGGAAAAGATCGGATACTTTTTCGCCCACGATTCATAAAATTGAATCATTTCCTCTGCGGTCTTTTTCGGCTTTTTCTCCGCCTTCAGGAAATAGAACCCTTCTTTGTAAAATTCGCTCGAGGCGGGGTCCAAGGCCAGCTTGATTTCCGTCCCGGCCTTAAAGCCCGCCTTCTGAACGGCCTCCAGAATGACCTCGATCGCCTCTTCATTCGACCGGAGGTCCGGCGCAAATCCGCCTTCATCGCCCACGGCCGTGCTCAACCCCTTTTTCTGCAGGGTGGATTTCAGGTGGTGGAAAACTTCGGCGCCCATTCGAAGCGCCTCGGCGAACGTCCGCCCGCCAAAGGGCATGATCATAAATTCCTGCAGGTCGACATTGTTGTCGGCGTGGCGGCCGCCGTTCACGATGTTCATCATCGGGACCGGAAGGAGCGTGGCCTCGGCGCCGCCGAGATACCGGTAGAGAGGAAGCCCAAGGGCCCGGCTTGCGGCGTGGGCGGCGGCGAGCGAAACCCCGAGAAGGGCGTTGGCGCCGAGTTTTGATTTGTTCCCGGTGCCGTCCAGTTTGATCAAGGCCTCGTCCAGCTTCTCCTGCTGGGAGGCGTCGAAGCCCACGAGTTCCGTCTGGATCACTTGATTGACATGTCCCACAGCCCGCAAAACGCCCCGGCCAAGAAACCGTTTCTTGTCGCCGTCCCGGAGCTCAATGGCCTCGTGCTGACCGGCGGAGGCGCCGCTCGGAACAGCAGCCCGGCCGACCACACCGCCTTTTAAGCGGACCTCGGCTTCCAGGGTCGGATTCCCCCGGGAGTCTAAAATTTCACGGGCGTGAATGGATTCAATGAGGGTCGACATAGGAGTGGTAATTTACTTTACTTCGCCCTTCAAAACAAGATTGATTGCCTCGGGATAAATTTCATATTCCACAGCGTGGATTTTTTTCTCGAGGGACTCGAGCGTGTCATTCGCTTCGACGGCAACTTCTCGCTGGAGAATGACAGGGCCCGTGTCCACGCCCTCGTCCACAAAGTGCACCGTGACCCCCGTCTTCCGGACCTTCGCCTCCCAGGCCTCTTGAATGGCATGGGCGCCCGGAAAATCCGGCAGGAGCGCCGGGTGAATATTCAAAATGCGGTCCCGGTAGGCCCTCACAAAGGAAGGGCTCAAGATCCGCATGAAACCGGCCAGGATCACGTAATCAATTTTCTTCGCCGCCAGGCGACGTTGGATTTCGGCCTCAAAATTTTCCTTCGAATCGAATTTCTTCCGGTCCACCACGACCGACTCGACGCCGAATTTTTTCGCCCGCTCGAGGGCATACGCCCCCGGGTTGTCGCTCACGACAAGCGAGGCCTCCGCCCGGACCTTCCCTTCCCGGATTCGGCAGAGAAGGTTTTCCATATTCGTGCCGTTCCCCGAGACAAAAATGGCAAGCTTTTTCATGGGTGCTTTCCCCCTCTCCCTCCCCTCTCCCCCTTGGGGGGAGAGGGCGTGGGTGAGGGGGTCCTAAAAACTTTCTTTCGTCCTTTGCCGGCGATCACAATCACAAACTCACCCTTGGGTTTCCGAGTTTCCCACTCCTCCGCAAGCCGGCTTAAATTCCCTCTTTCGATCTCTTCAAATTTTTTCGTGAGCTCCCGGCAGACCGCCGCTTCCCGGCCTCCAAAAATTTCATTCATTTCCCGGAGGGCCGCCGCCAAACGGTGCGGCGATTCAAAAAAAACGAGGGTCTCTTCCCGGCCCTCCAATTCCCGAAGTTCCTTTTTTCGCCGGTTCGATTTCGCCGGCAGGAACCCGATAAAGGAAAACCGCTCAGCCGGAAGAGCGCTGGCGACAAGCGCCGGAATTACGGCCGTGGCCCCGGGCAGGGCCTCCACTCGAATCCCCTCCCGCACCGCCTCCCGCACCAGGGGAAAGCCGGGGTCTGAAACAAGCGGCGTGCCGCCGTCCGTCACCAGCGCCACGGAACGGCCTTCCTTTAATAAGGAAACAATCTCACGCACCCGGCCCGGGCCCGAGTGGTCGTGAAAGGAAAGGAGCGGGCGTTTTCCGATTCCGTAATGCTTTAAAAGTTCTCCGGTCCGGCGGGTGTCTTCCGAGGCAATCACGTCCGCAGATTTCAGAATCTCAAGCGCCCGGAGCGTAATATCCTTCAGATTTCCGATGGGCGTCGCGACGAGATAAAGCTTACCGGTTCCGCTCAAGGACATAATCGAGAAGGCGCTCGAGGCCCGTCCGGGCGGGCGACGCCGGAAAAACGGAAAGTTCGAGGCGGGCCTTCTCGGTCCATTCCCGGGCCTTCGACACGGCATAGTCGATCGTCCCGTATTCCATCAAGAGGCCCTTGAGGGTCTCGAACCGGCCGGAGCCGAACCCGGATTTGAAAATTTTATAGACTTCGCTTTTGGCCGGCTCGTCCACCAGCTCAATCAAACGGATCAAAGGAAGCGTCAGGACCCCCGCTTCGCAATCCGCCCCCAACGTCTTCCCGAATTCGTGCTCCTCGCCCGTGAAATCCAGGCAGTCATCGATGATCTGAAACGCCATTCCAAACGCCCGGCCGAACCGCCTCAGGGCCTCTGATTTTTCAGGCTCGAGCCCGGCCAGAATCCCGCCTGACTCCACCGCACACGCAATGAGAGAAGCGGTTTTCTGTTCGATGATCCGGAGGTATTCGGCCTCCTTCAAATTAAAGTTATTTTTTTCGGCCAGTTCGTGAATTTCACCGTCGCAGACGGTCGCCGCCGTCTTGAGGAAGGCCGCCGTAATCCGGGGGTTCCCCACGCTAAAGATGGCCTCAAGGGCCCGGTCGTGGAGGTAATCGCCCACGAGGACCGCCACCTGCGGGTTCCACTTGACGTGGACCGTCGGGATGTTCCGCCGGACAAAGGCCGAGTCAATGATGTCATCGTGAATCAGGGTCGCCGAATGGAAAATCTCGAAGGCGGCGCCGAGCTTCAAAAGTTTCTCCTCCTCAATCTCAGATTTTTCACCCTTCTCAATCAAAGCGCCGAAGAAGGTGAGCGCAATCCTCAGGAATTTTCCGGGACGTGAGAAAAAGTGGCGGATGACTTCGTGCGTGAGCTCGTTGGGGGTGGCGAGAATATCAAAAATGACCTCCGGGACCTTTTCGAGCTGTTTCTCGACCGGAACGTAAATTTCTTCGAGCGACAGGGTTTGTTTCATGGAAGGGTATCCTATCAAAAAATTTTCCGGAGCACACGCTCGAACACGGTGACGGCCCGGCGGAGGTCTTGTTCGGTGTGGGCCGTTGAGACAAAATTTGCCTCAAATTGCGACGGCGCCAGGTAAATCCCCTTCTCGAGGGCCCCGTGGAAAAACTGGGCAAAGAGCCGGGTGTCGCAAAGTTGGGCGGAGCGGAAATCGTCCACGGGGTGGGTGCCGAAGAAAATCGTGAACATCGATCCGAGGGCATTCAAGCGGACAGGCCAGCGGAAATGGCGAATCCGGTCCTTCAATGCCCCGTAAAAATTTTCGGATTTCCTCTCAAGCGCCGGAGTGGGAGGGGACCCGATTAATTTCTGGAGCGTCCAGATCGCCGCCCGGGCGGCCAAGGGATTCCCGGAAAGGGTCCCGGCTTGATAAACCTTCCCCTCGGGCACCAGCTCGTCCATCCATTTCGACTTTCCACCGAAGGCCGCCAAGGGGAGCCCGCCGCCCAAAATTTTCCCGAGGCAGGTCAGGTCCGGTTCAATCGAAAATCTTTCCTGCGCTCCCCCCTGGGCCAGACGAAATCCGGTGATGACTTCATCGAAAATCAACAGAACGCCGTATTTTTTCGTGAGCGACCGGACTTCTTTCAAATAACCGGGTTTCGGCAGGACGACACCCATGTTGGCTGGGACGGGCTCGAGGATAAAGGCCGCCAAACGCCTTCCTTCCCTTCGAAAAATTTCGTGGAGCGCTTCGAAATGATTAAAGGGAACAGTGATCGTGAGCTTGGCAAGTTCCTCGGGGACGCCGAGGGAATCGGGAATGCCGAACGTGGCGCCGCCGGAGCCCGCCCGGACAAGGAGCGAATCGACGTGGCCGTGGTAGCCGCCTTCGATCTTGAGAATTTTTTTCCGGCCCGTGACGCCCCGGGCGAGGCGAATCGCGCTCATCACGGCCTCGGTGCCGGAAGAGACGAGCCTCACCTTTTCAATCGAAGGAAAGGCCTTTTTGATGAGCTGGGCAAGCTCCGTCTCCTTCTTCGTCGCTGCGCCGAAGCTCGTCCCGTTTTTGACTTCCCGTTGAAGGGCCTTCACGAGACCGGCGGGGGCGTGGCCGAAAATCAGGGGCCCCCACGAGAGGCAAAAATCAAGGTAACGCTTCCCGGATTCGTCGTAAACAAAGGCGCCCCGTCCCCGTTTCATAAAAACGGGTGTCCCGCCCACGGCCCCGAACGCCCGCACCGGCGAATTGACACCCGAGGGAAGGTGCTTTAATGCCTCTTTGAAGAGATTGGATTGTTTCACTCGAGGATTGTAGAAGGAAGAACCTATTTCAGCCTGAAAGGGACGTTGACGCTATGTTCTTGCTTTTGTTTTTCATAGGCCTTCTGGTTAAAAAGCCAGCGGCATTCTTCCACGAACCTGAGGTATTGATCCATTGAAAGAATGGGGGGGCCCGGCGGCGGCTCCTTAAAAACCGGGAAGTTTAATTTTTCCATATCCTTGGCCTCCCAACAGGGCTTCATAAATCTCAGAAGTCCCGAACTTGAGACAAAGCTCTCGGAATTCCTTCGACCGAACATCAATCTGGTTGATTTTAACCAGGTTGTCAAGATCGACCAGGTCCGGCGCCAAACGGCGGGGATTGTGTTTCAAAGAATGCAGCTTGAGGGCCAAAAGATGATTCAGGGAGGGTACCACAAATTCGACATCTTCAATCTTTGCCCTCTTTCCTTCCTTGAAGATTCCTTCAAAGGTGGGCTCGTCGACGAACATGATGTCGACATCCATCATACCCGGGTCTTCGTTTTTCAGCCGGGCGAAAAGGGGCTGTCTCACCATCTCTTTGTATCCCCCTTTCTCAAGGAGCGGCAAAGCCTTCTCGTAATCCTTTTCCGCCATCAAAAAATCAACATCGCCTGTATTTCTGGAATACTGGTGAAAGTTGACAGCAAACCCGCCGATCAGGACATGGTTGATCCTGGCTTTTGAGAATTCTCTCGAGACTAAATGAAAAACATCGTACCGGCTCACAATGAGGGTTATTCTACCTCAAGCGGAGGAATTGACAAACCTTCCCGTGGCACCAGCAAAAAATGCCCCAAGGTGGTCATCATCCACAGGGGCCACACGGAGATTTCGAGCGGACTCGGGCTTGCGAACTTTAGGCCGCCGGACCGAAAGCCTACGACGGACAGGCACCGAGGCCGGCGCTGAGAGGCGCCCGTTAAAGATCCGATGAATTCGTTCTCTTGCCCACGGCGAGGCAGCCAGCCCCAGAATTCCTCCCGCCACAATCGCCACCTCGATCGCCGCCCGCCTCAACGAAATCTCCCCACGAAACCGGTTTGCCTGTCCCCCAAAAGGGGACTGTCCCCTTTGATGTTCCCTCCGCACCTCAGAACGCTCTTCTGGCACAGCCCATTTTTGTTCCGGCGTCAAATCAAGCAGCCATTCCTTTGTGTCTCCCAAACTCTTCCTCAACGTCGTGAAATGCGCCGGGTTGAGACCGAGCTTTGCTGTCATCAATTTGGGGGAAAACCAAATCGGAGGCGGCGGGTGAAGGCCGAGTTGTTTCATTTTTTCATCGGTCATCGCCTCAACTTGGACCAGGGAATTGGTAATTTCTTTGATCGTCTCTAAAAGTCTCTTCTGCATAACCGGAAAGCTGGAAGCTACATTGATGATTTTCTTTCCATCGTCCACGGAAACCCGGGCGGCCGCTTCCAGGCCACGCACCAAATCCCGGACATCAATAAAGGAGTCCTGACGCCCTGGAATAAAGGTCTTTCGTTCCCCCGGTTTTGCCCGGCTCATTTCCCGAATGAATTTCGGAACCGTCCGGTCACTCTCATCCCCCGGTCCCAGCACATTGCCAAACCTCAAGACCACGGCATCGGGATAATCCTCTAGCTGCCGTTCCCCCAAAAGCTTCGTGAAGCGGTATAAGAGAAACGGGCTCGAACTGAACTCTTTCGGCAGAGCGACACGGCGCTCCGCAAAAAGGGCTTTTGGATCTCCACCTTGCTTTATCAATTCAGAGGCAATTTTACTTAAACTTCTTGTCTGTATCCCAAGCACATTCTCCGCCTCAGCGTTCAACGTCATATCTTCCTCTGTAACTTGACCCGTCTTCATTTCGCCCAAGGCGTAAACGCCGACCGTGGAGGCAAAAATTATTCTTTTCCGATGCTTCCGGACGAGTTCAATCAGGAGGGCTGTGGCGAGATTATTCACCCTCAGGGCCTCCTCCTCAACCATTTTCCCGAGACCGCTCCAGCCGCCGAGGTGGTAGATAACTTCACTTTGTTTTACAAGTTCCTCCAGCGCCTTGAGGTCCAACAGATCTCCTGCGATAAGGTTGACCTTCTTATGCTTCGCAGCCAGTTTCATTTTCGTTTCATCATCCAGCCGGCGGGTCAGGACATGAATCGTCTTCGTGTGAGGCTGTGCCAGCAAGCGCCGAATCAACTGCGACCCCACCGCCCCCGATCCTCCGGTAATCCCGTAGCTCACTTCCTCCCGCACCTCGGCGCGGGGAGGAAGTTGAGCGCTCAGGTCATACCAGTCGTGCTGATAAACTTTTTCCTCACTGTTGAATCTCCGAAGATGGAAGATCCCATTGTAGGCACTCCATCCATCCAAGCGACTGGGATCGGCCGGGAAAAAGATTTTCGCCGGAGACGGCTCCTGGCCGGTATCCTTTCTATCGGAACCTCCGCTAAAGACAAAAAGCTCTTCCCCATTCCGGTCGTAGAAGCGGGAAAGACCGTCCGGGGAACGTAGTTCCAAAATTCCATCTCGGGCCTCCCACGCCGTAAAATCGACTCCCCTCCTCTTTTGGAACATGTGGCTGCCCGCACTGTTGTAAAAGTCCGTCTCGCCGCTTTCCCCTCTCCCCAACACAAGGAATCCTCCCCGTGCGTTCCGCACAGCAAAATCGACGTCCTTCTTCAATCCCTCGAGAATGGGACGGCCCTGATGGTTATAGAAAGTGACGTTCCCGTTTTTTTGAAACCAGATGAAAGGCTCTCTCGTAACGCCGTCTTCAGAAGAGTTCCCGAATTGATCAAAATCGATCCCCCGGCGCTTCTGGAGGATCTGCTCCCCCCGGCTATTGAGAAAGGTGATCAGATCTCCATTTTCAAACCAGACGATTCCCCCCTGTGTCCCAAAACGTTCATAGTCTTTATTTTTGACCAGCTTGAGAAACAATTCTCCCGTCTTCTTGAATAACAAAGCGCCTTCGAGGTCCCGAATCCCCTTCTCCTGATCCTCGGCCTTGAATTCGACGAGAATCAATTCCCCAAGAAGAATAAAACTTTTAATATCGACGAGAGTCCCTGATTCGAGTTTGTGAGTGGACGGAAGGACGAGGACTTCATCACCATCTGCATTATAAAAGTGATACTTCGGCCCCATCTTCACCGCCAGGAACTCTCCTCCCTGATACCATTGATTGAAATCAAAGCCCCGAAGGATGCCGAGAGGCTTCCCTCGATAGTCATAGAAGGAGTGTTTTGCCAGAAATGCGTCATTCCGGGGGGGTCCGACATGGAGGAAGGGCTCAAGTTCGAAGTTCTCCAATCCCACGGGAATGGCGATCCTCCGGATGTGGGGGGCGAGAAGTAATGTCTTTTCATCCGGGAAAAGCCCTGCCAGCATCTGGAGGAAAAGGTCCACGAGCGCCGGATCGTAAAGGGTTCCCTTCCCTCGTTTCAGTTCATCGGCCGCTTCAAGAATCGTCTTTGGCTCCCGCACATAGGGACGTCCCAAGCCGATCATGGCCCCAAAAGAGTCCAGGACCCGCAGGGCCCGGGCCAGACGAGGGATTTTCTCCCCTTGAAGTTTGTCCGGATAGCCCGACCCTTCGTAATTCTCGTGGTGGGAACGGACGATGGCCAAAATTTCTTGAGGTACACCGTAAGATCGAAGGAGCTCAGCACTCAAACCAGCGTGCTTTCTCACCTTCTCCATTTGAAAGGAATCGAGCCGGCCTTTCTCATTCAGGATGCGGGGATCGATCAGGGTTTTCCCGATGTCGTGAAAACGGGCTGCGAACACCAGCGCCCACGCCTCCTCAGGGTTGAGCCCCAGGAGGCCCGCATACTCGGCCGCAAGCCAGGCCAGCTGCATTTCATGAGCCGAAATCCACGCCGGCAGCAAATTTTCCCTCTCATATTCCTCAAGCGTCTTGACCAACCCCTGACGATCCCCGATTCCGTTCCGCACCTCGGAGCGGTAAAAGAGGGAGGCTCGGGCGCCCCTGGCAAAAACAAAGTTAAGCTTTCCCTCCTCGATTTCATGAAGTTGGCTGGAACGGGAAAGGCCCGCTAATGGGACTCGTTCCTTCTTTCCATTTCTACCCCGGTATTCGATGAGAAGCAGGCTCTCTACGGCGATTTCTCTTATCAAAAGTTCCCGTTCCACGAGATCCGATAACCGGCTCTCTCCATCCCCTGCGAGGGACAATATTTTTTCATCCCCGCCGGAGTAGGAATCAAGCACCGTCCGGATTCGTGATTCGACCTTCCGGTAAATCTCCTCAAAGCGTGCCGCATCGGTCCACTCCCGGCTTTCAAAATGCGCTTTAAGAGGAATTTCTTCGTTTAATATTTTGCGGATCGCCGCCTGTTCCCCCCGCCCCAGCCCGGCCTCTTTAAAGACTTCCGCCATCCGTCTCGCCGCATCCAAAAAACGGTTCCAGAGATCTTCAGACAACAAAGGGTTTTTGAAATACCAGTGGGCAAATCCCCTGAGAAGGGAAAGATGATCAAGGACAAAATACATCACGACAAATTGATGAGAGAATGGATACTTTAAGTCCAAAAAGGTCTTACGGTGGAGCTCGATGGTTTGCTGAACCCACCTTAGTTCAATGGGCCAGAGCGCTTCCTCCAGGTCCAGCCCGCTTGAATCACGTTGAAGTTTCTCCACACGGACCAAGCCGCCGATCAAACCACTCAATAAATTGCCGGCTCCCTCGCCGAGTTTTTCCGCTCTCTTTTTCAAAACGTCTTTCACACCGTCCGGAAGCGAATCGCTCCGCGCTTCGGAGCGGATGGTAGAATCGGACTCTTGGTAGAAAATCTTCATATCAACAACTGGATAATCACCCTTTTTAACGAGTTTGAACTCAATCCCTTTGATCAACGACTCCCCGTAAATATCGATACGAAAAGCATGGAGCTCGCCCTTTGCCAGTTGAATCAAGAAAGCTCCAAGTTCACCCGTAAGATCCTCTTGTCGGAAAAACGGAACGTATTCGAGTAAATTTAAATAAAGGGGAGAGAGTCCGTATTCGACCTGAAGTCCCTCAGATCCCGTTGCTTGTTCCAGCGCGTCACCAATTTTACCCACCTCGTTCGAGTTGCGTAACATCCCGTCGAGGAATTCGTTATCTTCGATCTCATTCACTCCAACTTCACCCATTTTAATTAACATAAGCGGACCACGCTCTTTACTCATCAGCAGGGAATACTGACCTTTGCCAGCGGGAAATTTCGTACGGAAGAGGCGATCGAGTGTGGACCGCTCCGAGTCCTCGAGCTCTAAGGGGACCTTGCGAAGCTCGACCTCTCTGCCCGACAGTCGCCAACCGTGCTTTTCACCCTTCAGGGTGTCGATTCGGATCTTAAGGAGAGGGCCCTCTTCCTTGACCGGCGGCTCCTTCTCAGGCTTAGTCAATTCGATCGTCAAAGACATGGGGTCCTCACGCACGTTGAATTGAGCCCGGCCAAAGAGCGGATAGACATCTTGAAGGGGGTTAAAGTTGAGTTGACGACCTAGATGAGATCTAAGGAAACGAACATACCCTTCGTAGTCAAGGAGTCCCCCTGTTTGATCGAGAATGAAAACTGAAACGCCCTGCTCTGAATTTGAAACGGCGGGATAGTCGAAGAAGCTCATACCGGCCAAAAAAATCTTTTGGTCTGATCTAGCGGCAATCAGAATTCGAGGGGACTCGGCAGGAGTAAAGCGCTTTTCCTTAACACGGTCGCCCAGGCCGACATGGGTAAGGACCTTTGAAAACGCTGCGGCATTTTCCCCTACACTCAGGTCGAGGGGGAATTCACCCCATTCGATTCCCCTTTCATCGGCTGGGAAGTCATTCCCCGCATCCTTTTTCCGCAGAAACTTAACAATTCTCTCATGATCCGCATCATCACTGCTCGCCCGCGCTTCGGAGCGGGAGGGGAAACCCCAGATAGTCACGATCTCTCCCCCCCGAAAAGGCCGAATGAGGCTAATGTCTGTGTCATACTCACTCCAGTAAACGCCGGGATGGAACGGGTCTAGCCTCAGCCACACCCGTTTATCCTGGAATTCCACCCTGAGTGCGTGCTCAATTCTTTTCTCTTTGAGAGCTCTTTCAAAGAGCATCTCTACCGTCTCATCCTTGTTAGCTTTTACCTCAAAGCGGTGGGTTGCCTGAAAATAAATCCTGACGTCCGGAGAATTTTCAGGAGGTTCGATAACTCGAACTGTGAGTCCACCGAGCTTCCCTTTCAAATTCGATAGATCTATTTCTTTAGGGTCTACAGGGATGCGACGAAGTGGCCCCACAAGGAATTCCTGTGTTCCGTCCGGTTTTACCAGAACAGCTGCCATAAGTTCTTTTTCGATCATCGTTTGCACAAGCCGCTCCTCAAAATCCCGCGCTATCAGCACAAGCTCTCCTGCTTCCAGTTCGGGCGGAGGACCTTTTTGATCCTCAGCCAAAGATTCAAGCGTAAAAAGTTTTTTCAATACGCGAGTCGTCGCCACCTTCATCATCATCTTCAGCAAATCTGCCTCGCTAACTTTCATTAAATCATCAAGATGAGACATCAAATCGAACCCCAGCTTGTTCAGGGGAAAGTTTCGACTGAGATAAAGATAGAAGTTATCGACCGGACTGCGGGCTTCGCCCTCGGGACTCCCCTGTTCCTTCCGTGCGTGATAAACCAGCACGAGCATCTCCGAAAAATCCTTCAGGAAGGAAAAGAGACTCTTATCGTCTGGAAACTGCGACTTGAATTCGATGCCGATCTCCTCCAGCCATTTTTTGAATACATTCGTAGGTTCTTCAACCAGCTCCGCCATGCTCTCTTCGACCGTCAGCCTCGAGATAAGATAAACTTTGAGAATTCGCCGAACGGTTGTTAGCGCAGCAAGCTTCTCGGGATACTTCTCGCGGAGTTGCTTAAAGAAGTTGAGGATGGTCTCAACATCTCCTTTCTCGTAGAGATGCGCTTCTAAAATCATAAGGTGGTCGAGAGCAGATAAGTGGATTGGCCAGTGATATTTTTCGACAGCCGCCAGAACTGTCCGCGCTGCGTTTCTCCATTCAACATTACGTGGAACGTTGAGTAAGGGCACACCGAAATCCAGAAAAGCCTTCTTCAGCTCCTCTTGCAGTTTTTCAATTGACAGGAGATGGCTCTTCTTTCCATCTGCCCGCGCTTCGGAGCGGGGAGGTGTCATTTGCCAGGGATCTGATGTCATGATATTATTTGCATTGATATGACGACGCAAACGAAGGAACTCTCCCGTGAAGTGGTTACGATCCTGCGGGAGCTGAGACCTTCCGAAATTAAAGAGGTCTGCCGGTTCGCCCTTTTCCTCAAGACCCGTGCCGCCATTGACCCCGAGCAGGCCTACTTCTGGAGCCGGGGATGGCAGAAGATGGAACGCTCCGTCGCCCGGGATAAAAGGCGTGGGCAAGTCCTTGGAGACGGCACGGTCGAGGGGCTTCTCGATTCCCTCCATTCCTAACGAATTTTCCTTTTGTGAAGGTTCTCGCCTACCAAAGTTTCCACCGGTTCTATCGGAAACTTCCTTCCGCAATCCAGAAAAAGGTGGATAAGCAGCTCGCCCTTTTAGCTGGGAATCTGCAACACCCCTCCCTCCACGTAAAAAAGATCCAGGGAACAAGAAATGTCTGGGAAGCCCGGGTGGATCTTCAATACCGAATGTCGTTTGAACGCCTCGGGGATTCCATCTATCTACGAGCTGTTGGGAACCACGACGAAGTCCTGAAGAATCCCTAACCTCCGCCCGCGCTTCGGAGCGGGGACGGATCTTCGAGTGCTGAATCAAGGAGGTGCCGGGATACTTTTTTAATCGGGCATTGATTCGCAGGATTTCCTTCTCCAGATGGTCTGGACTGACTTTAAGACGCTGCGCGAGTAGACTAAGGTCTGTAAAAAACCGAGGGTTCGGGATCTTTCCCAAAA
Source organism: Candidatus Omnitrophota bacterium (assembly GCA_016179745.1). GTDB lineage: Bacteria > Omnitrophota > Omnitrophia > Omnitrophales > JACQLI01 > JACPCP01. The sequence continues at coordinate 4,610 of JACPCP010000016.1, read as the reverse complement.
GGAAATCTTTCAAAAGCTGATTCCATACTCTTTTGATCTCAGCATAATCGAACTTCCGCTTGGGGTTCGGCTGGCCTTCTTTGACTACACCCTCGACTTGTTTCAATGTTCTTTTTCTCGGATGAAATTCATAGTAGACCGTGCCGTGAGAAGAGTGGTGGGTATTAACTTCAAGGAGCCATTGTCCTGCGTTATCCCAAACTTTACGGATTGTTACTTCATGACCTTCAGGGACGTGTCTGAGATGGATTTGAACTACCACTCGTTTCCTGCCTTTTTCCTTTCCTTCTCCCCACTCGCCGAAAAGGATGTTTCCGCTCTTCAGCGTCTTCCTCTCAAAAGTATCCGGAGGAAAGGGGGGAAGCTCGGGATCATCAAATCTCCCATTCCGGGCAAAGAAGGTAAGATACCCGGAGGGGGTCAGGTCGATTTGATTAAGATGAGTGCCGCTTCCTGTGAATTGATAAGACCAGAGCTTTCGTTGATACCGGACCTTGAGGATCCATTGCGGTTCCACACCGGCCGGGGGATTATCAAGGTAACGCCTAGTGATCCGCACGGTTTGACCGGCGGGAATTCCTTGAAGTCTAAGGCCTGCTCGCTTCAAACTTTTCCCCTCCCTCCACGCCCCGAAGTGAATCTCTCCTCCCCGGCCCGCCTTCGCTTGAAACGATTTCTTTTTAAAGGGAGGAGTGTCCCGGTTGGCAGGATCGCCATAGCGAGCAAAGAAGGTAAGATACCCGGAGGGGGTGAGGTCAATTTGGTTCAGGAAGTTGCCTGTCTTTGTGAATTGATAAGACCAGAGCTTTCGTTGATACCGGACCTTGAGGATCCATTGCGGTTCCACACCGGCCGGGGGGTTGTCCAAGTAACGGCGTGTGATTTGGACCCTTTCACCGGCAGGGATTTCTTCACGACTAACAACAATTTGTTTCCAGCCATCTCCTTGCTTCAAATTGCCAAAGTAGATTTCTTCTTTCACTGTTTTCGTCCTAAAGGAATTCTTTGGGAAAGGAGGAAGCTTGGGATCGGTGTAGACACCGTTTTTGACAAAAGCGATCAATCGCTGACGGGCGTTTTCATCAGCGCTCCGCACCTCGGCCCGAAGTCCCGGCCTGACCGGACCCTTTGTATGCTCAACATCTCCCCGCGCTTCGGAGCGGGGATCGGGTCCCTCGAAACCACTTGTCTTGCGGAGATGATTCGCAAGAATCATCACTGACTCAAAGGCTGCCGTAATCCCTTTATCATCATGAGATGTCAAGGCTTTGACATAGGGATTGTCCAAATGCTCATATACTGTAAGGTAGAATTTCAGCTGAATATTCCACTTCACTTTCAAGGTGTCAGGATTTAGGGCCTTGGACATAAAAGTATTAAATTCTTTTGGGGTCGGCCAATTGTCGGATAACTCACTCTTACTCCACAAAACAAAATTCACGAGAAGACGTCCTTCCCTCGGCAGATTCTCAACCGAATACTCGCCACGCTCCCATGCCTGCATCCTAGCAATAACTTCCTCAGGGCTCCTGACCGCCTTTCGATTTCCTGGTCCCATTCCCTGCGTGATTCTCCTAAGATGAGAGAGTGCTTGCTGTATTTTCAGATTCACCTCGTTTGTGCTAATCCCCAGTACTTCTGAAATCTCCGTAGGAGTCTTGCGTTCAAGAACAGAAAGACGGACTAGGTCTTGTTCCTCCTGAGTCAGGAGTGCGAAGGCGTCTCGGATCGCCTGCTCCTTTGGCTCCATTTCTTTCTGCGTCTCCTCGGGAGACGGCGAAATTAAATTTTCCGTCAGACCTTCCTTCGCGGTAGGAAGTCTTTCTTGGCCACGGCGGATTGTTCTGAGGATAGTAAGCAGTTTGTTTTTGAGGACCACAAAAAGCCAATTCCTAAAGGAGCCCTTGTCAGGATTGTACAAAACAAAGGCGCTCTCTTGATTGGCTTCTGATTTCTGTCGTTCCTCAAGTGCCCAAAGTAAAAGTCTTTGGATGAGATCGTCTACCGAGATCGACGCTCCCCGGTACACAGATTTAAACCGCGCGAAATGTTCTACTACGATGGGTTTCACGAACTCGCCAAACCCCTGCCACCAAAAATCGTTTATCTTGTCAGAATTCAGATCGATCAAATCGTCCAGTTTCCAGGGTTCCTCCTTTCCTGAATCCGAGGATTGAGTCGCTCGCGTTTCGGAACGAAGTTCTCCCGCTTCGGAACGGAAGGTGCGGAAGACAAGCTGGATTTTTCCCGACTTGGCAAGGGTGTTTGGCGCCGGGTCTTTGAGGTAAAGGCGGGGCGCTTTCCGATCCACGGCCCAGGGCCTTCTCCATTTTTCGGGATGATTTTGATCGATGACTTCAGTCCATCGATCGCCGTGTTCTATTTTGAAGAGGGCAAACTCCCGCTTCAGCCGCTCAAAGGTTCCAGGATCGGCGGGCTCTGCCGGAAGCCGGGATGAAAGGGGGAGCAACCGAAGAGCCTTGTCGGTCAATATCATTAAGATGAATTCCGTCACCGAAAGATCGGGTTGAAACAGAAAGAAACTGGATTTCGAAACCGGGTCCTCCGGCAAGGCAAGGAGCCCCGCAAAGGCCGCCTCAAATTCCTTCTTTGAAGCATCAGACCCAGGCCGGAGCCGGAATATCTTTGCTTCAAGCGGTGCCCCGTGAAAAACAGGTTCAATCGCCATCTCAAAAGTCTTCGTTTCCCATTCCACTTCTTTGACAGCGCTCCGCACCTCGGCCCTGGCGCCCGACCGGCGCGAGCCCCCTCCGTAGCGCAGACTTAAGTCTGCGCTACCATCAGGTTGGTCGACAGCGCGGCGCACTTCGGAGCGGGAAGCGCCGATAGTAAATTCCTGAAGAATTTCGCCGTCAAACTCAGTGGATCGATCCGGTCTGGTAGTCACCGACAGCTTGTGCCGTGAAGAAAAGAACGGGTCTTTGACCACCCACTTCTTAATCAACCGCTCTAGTCTGAGTCTAAGAATCAGATCGTCAATCCACAAAGGGAAGTCACCCAGGGTGGTGTAATACGAATAGACCTCCGAAGTCCTGTTAGGATCATCAGGTGATTTGCCCCAAATCGAACCTTTTAACCAGCGCCCGGTTTTGAATTCGAGTCGTCTCATTGACTTTCCATCCTCCAGGAGAGCCTGAATGGCTGAAGATCCTCTTAGCCGGCCAGTTTGATCCTCCAGGATTACAAAAAGTCTCTTGCTCTTCTCCAAGCGGCCTATTGCAGCTACCTTGGAACTACTGGGAACAGAGTTGAGAGCCTGAGCAAGCTTATGAAGAATCCCTGGGATCTCAGAATGCATAATGTCTGTGACATGTCCAGACTCGATTTTCGTTAACTGAGTTGACCGAGGTGTCTTACCGAGCGTTACCGTTAATTCGAGTGTCACCTCCCTTGGGGCTTCCCGCAGAAAGACTTCAACCACCATTTTATTGCCAAACAAACTGACTGATTTGATCCCCAACTTCTCCGGGATCCTGAGGACCTTCCCGACTGACTCTTCTATTTCAATCCTTTCTCTTAAGGCCTCGTCGTCTGTCTGGGACTCTTTAATCTCTGGTCGAGGGGTTTCCGGAACTCCATTTCTTCGTCGGGTCTGAATCTGTGACGGGTCCTTGTCGGGGGAGAGCGGCGGGCTGCCGCTCGGGAACCCAGGATACTCGCTAGGCAGAGTATTAAAGATTGCTTGGTATTCGTCCCCCTTTTTTGCGCCGGATAATTTCGATAATACCGACGCCGATACTTCCTCATTTTGAACCATTAGATAAAAAACTGGCAATCTCAGAACGACATTTCCTAAGAGCCATTTGAGCCCCTCTGAAATCATCTCGCTTCCGAAAATCTCTACCTTCACGGCTTTTCTTCCGATTCGGATTGGGGAAGTGCCATTCAAGGTCAAGTAGATGTAAGTATCGGTGTACTGAATCTTCGCTTCCACGGAAATCGAAGCAAAGACGTCTTTTGCACCTTGCTCGATGTTCTCTCGAACATAGGACGGGGGGAAGTAATGCGTCAATTCTCCTAACTTCCTGCCAAACAGATCAACAAAGTCGGCGAGAGGAAGTTTGTCAATTGATACTTCGCCTTCGGGTTTTAGTTCGAGAATCTCATTTTCTCTCTTGATAAACGTCCTGGAAGCGTGAGGGGTATCCACGATGAGATATTTATCTTTTGTTGGTTTCTCTTCACCGCTTTCCACCACACTGAATTTGACAATCGTTTCATATCGCACGGGCTCGCCCTCAATCTCTTGTTTCCCCATCCGCGCTTCGGAGCGGAAGGAATCAAGAAATTCTACGGCGTTCCGGTGGGATTCTGTCAGCGCATCGCTGGCGGGGTTTTCAGAATCCAGGCCGTTTAAGGTCGTCCCGATCGCCGGAAGATAGAAGCCTCGGATCGTTGCCAAAACCTTGTCCTCGAAAACCTCTTGAAGGTCTATCGCCAGGGAACCCGGCTGGCCGGCCCGAAGACCGTAAACCGGGGTCTCCTTGATTGCCATCGCTTCGGGAACGTTCCCCGGAATCAACCAGCGGGAGGCCCCTTTTGCAGGGTCAAGAAGTTCAATCTGCTCTCTGGTGGTCAAAAGGGATTGC
>JACPCP010000015.1 GCA_016179745.1 Candidatus Omnitrophota bacterium | reverse complement strand
GAAAGGTCTAAGGGCGATCTCGCAGGGGCCCCTCGCCGTTCCCCGTCCAGTCTCTGCCCGGGGCCGGCGCTTCCCCCAGCGATCTCGCCCAAGACTTTCACGAATCCTCCGCGATTCGCGCCTCAAGCCCGGAGAATTTCTCCTTCGTAACGTTCAAAGCCGGGAAGGCCCTCGCCACGGGCCGAATCGGATTCCCGGGTCTAGAAAATCTTGCGAGACGGCATGGGAAAGCCGGCGGCCCCGTCTGGCTTTGCTGGCGGGGAACGACGGAAGGGCCTTCCCATGCCGTATCGCTTAGATTTTCTCCCGAGGAATCCGACTGAGGCACGGGCGAGGGGACTTCCCGGCTTAGGAACCGAGGCGAGAGGGGATTTGGATGCGGCTAGCGGGGTTGGGAATAGCGCCAGTGCCAGGGTTCGAAGGTGATGCCGGATTTTCCCCGGGGGTAGGAGAGTTCAAAGCCGAATCGATTTGCGTTCTTCTGAAGCCACTCGTATTCGGGAAGCCGCTCAAATTCCTCGACGTTGTCTTCGCCATTGATCCCCTCCTGATTGATGAAATCAATCGCCTGCCGGCGGGGGGCGCCGTGCTCGCTCCAGCCGGGGAACGCCACCCAGTGCCCGGTCTCAATGAGGGAATAATGGTGCTTCGGAAGGTAATAAAGGTAGGTGTAAAGCTGGTAGGCGTGAGAGCGGAAGCCGGATTCCACGAGAAGCCTCTTCCCGAGGTCCCGTTCCATTGCCTGCATCATTTTTTCGAAAGCTTCGAAAACATCTTCCGGGAGATACTGCGGATCGAGTTTTTCGGATTTTCCCTTCTTCGTGATCCACTGCTCTTCAATGCGTTTGAAGGAGACCCCTTCGTCGGGGCCGCCGAGGTAATTTCCCCGGAAACCAAAATCTTTTTTCGGGTTGACCGCACGGACCCGGTCAAGGAAGCGCCGGCCGGCCGGCTCGAGTCCCGAATAAAGCTCGTCAAAGGTCATCAAAGGGGCGGTGCCCTCCGCCTTCCTCGCCGGCACCCACGTCTCCCAATGCTCCAGAACTCCCCGCAGCGTCCTTTTCTCCTCTCCCGTAAGCTCATCCCACGGCCTCGCGCAGCCGGATTGAGAAACGAGGACGGCAAGGAGAATCGCCGGCCAAATTGCTTTTCGACGTCGAGCGAGTGCCGATCGCCTTGCAAGTTCATCTCGAACATAACGAAGAAGGTAATTGAATAGGGAGGTTCTCTTTCGAACAAGTCCTGGGATTGTCAACTTTCCATTTCCCCAAATAGACTACTCTAAGAAGCGGGCTTGAGGAAGATTAAGGAATAGAAGATGTGGGCAACGCTCGCCTTGGGCATGATTCTATCTCTTCAAGGCGGTTTGGACGGCCTTTTCGAACTCTTCAAACCCGATCGGCTTTCCCAAGACCGCAAGAGCGCCGAGCTGGAGGGCCTGCTTCTGAGAGTCTTCGTCAAGGTAACCCGTGAGCATGAGGACTTTGAGTCCGGGATCGTGCTGCTTCGCCTGCTCCAGGATCTTAAGACCGCTTAAGCCCGGCATTTTTAAATCCAGGATCACAAGGTCGGGCCGGGTCTTTAGGATGAGGGCGAGGCCCTCGTTTCCCTCCGTGGCGGTCGCAACCGTGTGCCCCTGGATTTCGAGCATCTGCTTGAGCTCTCTCACGAGCTCCTCTTCATCATCAACGAGGACAATGAGACTCACGGTGTGTTTCCCTTTCTCGTGGGAAAGAGGATCCGAAACGTGGTTCCTTTTCCGTATTCGGATTCGAAGAAAAGTTCCCCCTGGTGGGCCAGAACCATCTGTTTGATGACATAAAGCCCAAGGCCTGTGCCTTTGATCGAGGTGGCCTTCAGGGTGAAAAAGGGAACAAAGATCTCTTTTTGGGTTTCAGGGGTCATGCCGATCCCGGTGTCTTTGACCGTGAGCTCAATGAAGGATTTTCCGTCTCTTTGAAGGGGCTGGGCGGAGACGGTGACCCGGCCTTTGGACGAGTTCGGGGGTTTTGGAAGCTCGCCCCGTTCCCGGGCCTCTTCCTTCATCTTGATGGCATCGTAGCCGTTGTCGAGGAGGTTGATCATGATTTCCTCAAGCTGGGTGAAATTGCCCCAGATCGGCGGGAGGTCTGGAGGAACTAAATTCTGGAGATCAATATCCCGAAGCTCCTTTTTGAATTCGAGAAGCCGGATCGACTGCTCAAGGGCTTTTGGAAGAGAGGTCTCCTGGAAACCTTCGGATAGGTGGGAGAAATCAAGAAGGGCCCGGACGACTTCGCCCCCCTTGGTGGCGCTGGCAGAAATCCGCTCAAGGGATTGCCGGGTTTTCACGGCAAGCTCCCGAAGTTTCTCATTCTTCGTTTGTCCCGCAACCTCTAAGATGGGAGCAAGCTCGGCTCTTACGATGCTCTCGGCCGCCATCTTGATCACGGCAAGGCGGTTATTGATCTGGTGGCCGATGCCGGAGGCCATGGTGCCCAAGTCAGCCATCTTCGCGGCCTGAAAGAGCTGGAGCTGGGTCTGTTCCACCTTTTTAATGAATTCACAGTTTTCAAAGGCAAGGGCGGCCTGGTTGGCGAGGGTGGAGAGCGTATTCAAGTCATCTTCGGTGTAGATCTGTCCCGATCTTTTCTCTCCGAGAACCAAAAAGCCGATCATTTGATCCCGGATGAAGCTTGGGACAACCACTGCTGCTTTTAGCCGCTCGAGAGCCTCCCGCAATGGGGCGATACTCCCCTCTTTTTCCAACGAGGCTCTCAGACGAATTTCTTCGGCAATAACAGGCGCGTGGATTCCTTTAAGGCAACTTACCAGGGGCGCGTCCTCGGCGAATTGAAGGATCTCGCTCGAAGCGACCAAGAGACGACTTTTCCGCTGTTGATAGGCTTTTTCCCGTTCATTAAAAATATAAACCGAGGCATGAGAAATCCGGATCGTCCGCGTCAAGATGTAAACGGTCAATTTCAACAAATGATCCAAATCTTTGACAAGGGTCATCCCCCGGGAGGCTTGGAGGAGGGTGTGTTGGTATCGCCTCTGGTGCTTAAGAAGCGCTTCTTCGGCCTTTTGCTGGAGACCGATATAGAGGAAGGGACCAATGCCGGCGGTCACCGCACAGACCACTTGTGGAAAAACCCACCACCATTCTCCGAAAAAATTCTGAAGCCATAATCTTCCCCAAATACCCAGGCCGAACGGAAGGCCGAGAATAACGAGGTAAACCAGAATGAAAATTCCTGTCCTTGTCATTGCAATGTTAATATCAAGGAGCCGGTGCCTTATGACCGCGTAAGCCATAATTAAAACATAGGCCGTAATTCCGAAACTTCCGTAAGGGTAAGGGAAAACTGTGACACCGTAGACGGGAAAAAAATTTGACGAGCCAAATCCATAGCCGATGAGGGACCCCCAAAAGAGATATTGAAGCTGAACTTTTCGGAGACCCTTCGATCCCCTGATAGCTTTTAAGAGTAGAAGCAATCCGATAAGCGAAAACAGAGTGAAAAAAGCAATCAACAGCGGATAAAACATCCCGCCATCCATAAAATACTGATATCCGAGTTTGGGGCGGACCCGGTGGACAAAGAGATCACCTGAAACACACCCCAAACCCAACGCAACGGCCATTGCGTATCCCGTATGAAGTATGAGCCGCAGCCTGGATTCGTTTTCGGACTCAAGCAGGATGAGGACAAAATGGAAGAAAAGCACGGGGATTAAAGCAACTGCGACATGCATTAACCTTGCACAATAGAGCGACAGCCACTCGGATCCTGCGATGCTGTGTGACGCTGTCAGAAGGGCCCAAAGAGCAATGGTGCCCGAATAAATGAAAAAAGAACGGTTCACCTCTGAAGCAGGCCGTTTTAGGTAAACAAATAATCCAATCAGGGTCGTCGCAAGGCTTGTTACGTAAGCAGAAAGCGCGAAGGGATTCAAGGTAGGAATCTTAGGCGGCGGCCATAGACATTAAGAATGCGGTCTTCAAAGTGAATCCTGATTAACAAAAGCGGAACCTGTACAGCAAAGGTCAAAAGGAGTGCCCCGTAGGCATTGCAAAGCAGCGAGAAACCGATGAGCTCCAACACGACTGCCATGTAATAGGGATGCTTTAAATAGCGATAAATTCCCTCCCGAACCAATCTTTGGTTCTCTTTGATTTCAATAAAAACACTCCAGTCACCATTGAGTGCGCGGATTGCTTCTCGGCGGCAGAGCACACCAGCGATTAAAATCAAAGCGCCTACCGAGGATACAAGGATACTGATTTCACTTCTTATGAAGAACTGAACGGAGCCGACTGTGATAATCGTTAAATAAGATGCCAGCAGCAGGTAGAAAAAATTTCTGTGAAAAGACTTTACTGTTTTTTTTGATTCTGCCCGGCGTCTGAAAGTGCTGGCGATCCGCTCCGCAACGAGCAGAGCCAAGACTACGAAGAAAATAATCCTTCCGGCATCCGTAACCTCAATCCGCAACACGTCCTTGATCCCCGCCAGATTCCGTATGTTCAGTCTTTTTCTTTTCATAGAGAAGGACGACCGACTTTAATTCCTCGGGTATCCTCGCAGGCCTTCCCGTATCCGCATCAAGAAAAGTCAGCCTTTGCCTTCCCTTTCCAAGCAGGACACCATCCTGCCCACCTGAAAATTCAAAGAGAACGTCAAAGCTGAGTCTCTTGACGTTCTCCGAGTAGATTTTAACCACGATCCGGTCACCAAAAACCGCGTCTTGAAGCGGTGTGAATTCTGTCTCGGCCGTGACCATTTTGATATTCCTTTGGCAGAGTTCGAGGAAGTTCGGAACGAGGTCCTGAAAATAGGCCTCCCGCGTATAACTCATCCATTCCAGGTAATTGTAGGGGTGGACATAGCCATGGTAGTCGGTGTGCTTAAAGAAAACTCGGATCTGGTCATAGACGAAAATTTTATGGGAGGCGGCTTCCATTCCCGATTCCTCTCTCAATAGGAGTAAAGTAAGTGTTCTTCTTTCACGGCAATCGGATCAAGCAGAGACCTCATCGGCTGAGGGATTTCCTCAGACGTTTTTCCCACAAGCCCGACGCATTCAAATGCCTGCCGCCCTAATGCCACCAGATCGGCTGATCCCTCGGTCAGAAAGGTGTAGAGAAGTGTGAAACTATTTTTTCCAAGATTTGATGAATTCACCTTCACAAGGATACTGTCTCCGGCGACGCTTTGCCTTTTAAATTTCATCCTCGAGTGGGCAAGCCGGATTCGTTTCTGAGAAAGGAAGGTGACGTCGGTGAAGCCCTGGAGAATCGCATCTGTAGCAAGAAACATGAGCTTCAGGTAATTGGCAAAGCTCATGTGTTTGAATTGGTCGGTGTCGGAGAGCATCACGACGTATTTGTAGACAAATTCCTTCTGGGAATAGGCGAAATATTCCATCAGGTTTTCAACGCTTTTTTGACAGCACCGAGAAAATCACGAAGATCGAAAGGCTTGTAAAGGTACTCGGCCACCTGGAGGGATTCGATTTCCCGGTTGGCCATCTGGTCGGCGTAACCGGTGATAAGGATCTCAGGAGTTGGTTTCTTCGTGCTGCTTTTAATAAGATCGCGAATCCGCCTTACGGTTTCGATTCCGTTAAGCTGCGGCATTCGAACATCGCAGACAATAAGGTCAACAGCCTCGGATTTTGCCTGATCGATTGCCTCCGTCCCGCTTCGGCAGGCGATCACCTCATAACCCTCTCGAATCAGGAGCTTCGCAATGGATTTGAGGACAATTTCCTCGTCATCGATCAGGAGAATTTTCTTTTTCATGTCCTGCTCTGCCGTTTAAAATTATCGGACGCGCACTGCGGTTCCTCGACAACGGGTTGGTTGGCCATATTATAACCCGTTTGAATAAATTGGGGACGGTTCTATTTTTCATCATTGAACGGCCTCCATTTCCCTTTTTTCCTTCTGGGGCCTTCCCCGGGGCCGTCTGGAGATCAGGATTTTGAAGTTTGTTTCCAGAGATTGAAGAAAGGCCTCGGAGCCGAGGGCACGCTGGGTGAGGGTGTGTCGTTCGAAGGATTCGTAATCTTCAAGCCGGGCCAGGACAAATTCACGGTAGTTGGTTCTCCTCACCTCTTCGGTGTCCCCGAAAGTGGGGTAAAGGGGATCCGGGGTCAGGAGAGAGGAAGGGATGGAAGAAGCATAAAATGGAAAGCTGGAATAGGGATAACGGGCAGGATCCGAGACCATTCCCGCCTTGACCGGATAGGAAGGGCGGGGGCAATTTGCTGGAAGGAGAAGGTGAATAAAACGAGGAAGGCGACTCGCTGGGTCACGTTCGAGATCAACCTAACCTGACGGCGCAAGTACCTTCGAGACGGCCTGGTCGAGTTCTTCAAGTCCGATGGGTTTCCTCAAGAAAAGGGCGCCGGAGGCCTCGGCCTCTTTCTCAAATTCGGGAGAGCTGCCGTAGCCGGTGAGGACAATGGCTTTTAAAGAAGGGAGGGATTTTCTGGCTTCTTTCAGGATCTTGAGGCCGCTCATCCCGGGCACTTGAATATCGAGGATTACAAGGTCGGGAGCATTCTCAAGGAGGAGGCGAAGGCCCTCCGTGCCCTCCACGGAGGTGAGGACCGTGTGGCCTTGACTTCTGAGGTAATCCCCCACGATCGCGAGCATATCTTCTTCATCATCGATGAGGACGATCCGGCTCATGGGGTTTTCTTTTTCCGGGGAGCAGTGGGAAGGAGGAGGTGGAAGGTCGTGCCTTTGCCATATTCGGATTCAAGAGAGATCTCTCCTCGATGCGCATCCACCATTCGTTTGATAACATAAAGCCCGAGACCCCTCCCTTTGATGGCCGTGGCCTTGGTCGTGAAGAAGGGAACGAAGATCTGGCTTTGGGTCTCAGAGGTCATCCCGATCCCTGAGTCTTCCACGATGATTTCGAGGGATCCCCTTCCCTCCTTCTCTGCTGGAGAGGCGGAGATTACGACCCGGCCTTTTGCGGGGTTTGGGGGGGTTGGCAGGGTTCCGAGTTCCCAGGCCTCTTCCTTCATCTTGACGGCATCGAAGCCGTTGTCGAGGAGATTCATCATGATTTCTTCAATCTCGGTGAAGTTGCCCCAAAGGGGCGGAAGATCCTGGGAGATACGGTTCTGGAAGTCAATCTCGGAAAGATTCCTCTTGCATTGCCAGAGGGCAATCGTGCTCTCCAGGGCCTCATCGAGCTTGACCTCGGTGAATCCTTCCGAGAGCTTTGAGAAATCAAGAAGCCGCCTGACAATCTCTCCCCCGTGGGTAGCGCTCTCTGAGATCCTTCGAAGGGTCTCCCGGTGCTTGGTGAGGTAGCGGCCGGCCTCTTCGGATTTTCCGTTGGAGAGGGCCTCTTCGGCATGCCTCAAGTCAGTGAGGAGGCCGCTCTCGGCTCCGAGCTTGATGACATTCAAGCGATTGTTGATCTGGTGGCCAATGCCCGAGGCCATGGTGCCAAGATCCGCCATCTTCGCCGCATGGAAGAGCTGGAGCTGGGTCTCCTCCACCTTCTTGATGAATTCGCAGTTTTCGAAGGCAAGGGCGGCCTGGTTGGCGAGGGTGGTGAGGGTGTTGAAATCATCAACGGTGTAAATCTCTTTTGATTTCTTGTCTCCAAGAATCAGGAAGCCAATGAGCTCCTCCCGGATAAAACTGGGGATTACAACCGTGGCCTTCAGGCCCTCCAAGTCTTTTTGGACACGAAAAGGAGTGGACCCCGGTTCGTAGGGACCGCGGAATCGAAGCTCCTCGGTCGCAATGGGGGCCCGGGTCTCCACCAAATACTTCACCACAGCCGAATCAGCGGTAAACGTCAAGCCGGTCCCCTCGATCCCTTGACCTCGGGCAGCTCGCCTTTCATAGGAACCAGTTGCCTTTTCATTCAAATAGACCGACGCGTGGGTGATCCGGATGGTTCGTGTGAGCATGTGGGCAATGAGCCTCACGAGATGATTCAAATCCTTAATCAGCGTCATCCCCCGGGAGGCTTGGAGGAGGGTTTGTTGATACCGGTGTTGGTCCTTCAGAAGCTGATCTTCGGCCTTGCGCTGAAGAACCAGGTAAAGAAACGGACCGATGGTTGTTAGACCAAGGTAAATTCCGAGCGGGATAACCCACCATTGGCTCCCCACGTAGGCTCTCAGCCAGAGTTTTCCCCACAGGACAAGTGCCAGCGGAATGCCAAGAATAACGGTGTACAACAGAAGAAAAATACTGGTCCTTGTCACAACGACTGAAACATCCATCAGTCGGAAGCGTACAATCACAAAGGCAGCGATGGCCACGTACACCGAGACCAAGATGTTGCCAAAAGGCGGGACCGGTATGTCGTACCATAGGAAATAGTTCGTAGCGCCCCCCGTCCATCCAATGAGAGTGGCAACGAAGATGTATTTCATCTGATTTCGCAAAAGGCCCGTAGAATTTCGAAACCCGGAAAAAATCACCTTGCCGCCATAGACCACAATAGCCGCCCATACGAAAAGGAACGGATGGAATAAAAACCCGGGATTGGGCCAGAATTTAAACGTGAGTTTCGGCGAAACATTCGAGACAAAATAAGGCGTGAAGCTGATTACTAACGCGACAAAGGTAAAAAAGTAACAAAGCTTCAGGATGTGCCCTTTGGATTTCTCAAGATTGAGCAGCGTAAAGACGTGATGGAGATAAAGGGTGGGGATAAAGATGGCGCCTCCCATGAGGAGACGCAAAAATAGGAGGGCCTCTTCAGGCGACTTCGAAATCTGCCAAAGAAAATAGAAGTAACTCCAGAAGGATACGGACAGCGAAAAGAGAAAGTAGGTAATATTTCTGGCATTCCTGACATTTCTGCTAATGACGAAAAATCCAAGAACCGTGCTCGTGACACCATTAATCAGGCCGCTGAGGGAGAAGTAGTCAATCACGTCTTCGAGGCAGTCACATACTGGAGGATGCCCTGCTGTTCGGACGCAACCTGGATTTCGTCCGCATTGAAACCGGCATCAAGAAAGATTCTTACAAATTCTTCTTCGGTCCTGTAAATCAGATTCCAATCGCCTACCCATTCCAGGAAGTGGACCGATGGATTTTGATATTTCTCCCGCACATTGGCGATGAACATCCTGCCGTCCACCCGCAGAAACTGCCTGAGATTGTGAACGAGCCGTGTTGCAAGACGATGGTCCAAGTAGTCAAATAAACCAGTTGAGTAGATTACGTCGTACCGCGACTGCATCTCTGGTTCAATCTTCTTCTTGAGTGCAATCTTAATGACATTTTCCTCATAAAAGTTCAGTACTTGGGCAAATGACCCAAGGAGTTCTTTTGCATACTGGATGGCATTCCCATCCTGGTCATAGCAGTCAAACATAACACTACTGCTCGCTGCTCCCGTTGAAGCAAAAAATTCTTTGAGTTCCCGACATGGCCCGGAAGCAATATCCATGATCCGAAGCTTTTCAGACGGATGGTCCTCATACAGTGTAATCATAAATTTCTTGACGTCTTCTTTCCGATTTCTAATCGCAACGGCAATCGCAGACATTAGGGCGTAATTGTCAAACAGGCGGTCAAACCCCTGCGTCTGGGGGTCGTTCCGGTAGATGTCGTCGATAATCTTAAAGTCACCCGCATAGCCATAGGGCTTCTTCAAGCTCCAGACAATGTAATCGCCATAGAGGAAGTCCTTGCGGAGGTGGTTGACAAAAATTCTCCTGAGTTTGTAGACGCTTTCTTCATCCCCTTTGGCAAGGGACTGTTTTTCGAAATTCATGATGTCTCGAAAGACGCCGTTCAATTCGATATTAAACTCGCTCTGAAATTTCCCCCAATCGTGAGGATGTTTTGAAAGGTGGTGCTTGAGTTCCTGGGCAAGGCCCTGGTAGTTTTTGATCTTTTTGCGGAGCGAGGCCTCTTGGTTCAGGAAGACCGGACTAGTCTCCATCTTGGCCGGGCGCCTCCTTGAGGGCCTCCTTGACTTTTTTCATGAACTCAGGGTAGTCAAAGGGTTTGTAAAGATAGGCGTGGGGGTTTAAGGTTTTTGCGGCGGCCTCGACCTTTTGATCTGCATAGCCCGTTACGAAAATCGTGGGGATTTTCCTCACCCCCCGATTTTTAAAAATCTCGAGCACCTCTTTCACCGCCTCAACGCCGGAAAGCCCCGGCATGCGGATGTCGCTAACGATCAGGTCAAAATCCTCCTCCTCGGCAATGACAATGGCATCGCTCCCGCTCTTGGCCACGAGCACCTCGTACCCATTCTTTTCAAGGGCATTGGCCAAAGTACGGGTGATTAGTTCTTCATCATCAATGAGGAGGATTTTTTTAGGCATCTGGGTCCGCCGATGTTTGATGCATTAAAGAGATCGGCCCCTTCGAGACCCCTCTTTAAAGAAGGCACAACACTGGTATTGGCCAGAAGCGAGCCAGGATTCAGCGCTTCCGTTTGACGATGTCTTTTAACTCAGTAATCCTGCCAGCCGGAGCCTTGGGGAGCAGTGGTGGGTGGGAGCTGGAGAGGGTCAGATCTTCCCGCACAGGCCAGAAGAGACAGACCAACCAAACAAAGCGCCAGAAGTTTAAGAAGATTTGAAGACATAGTCAGTCACCACTCCATTTTTGTCAAACCACACCAGTAGGGTTTTGATAGCTGTACCACCTCCTACGCTGATGAGAAGATTCCATTGTGGGCCACCGCTTTTTGCATATTCATAAAAGAACTCCTTACCGTCCTCGGTTTCCCTTGATTTCGTCGGAGGACCAAGCAAGTGGAGGATATCCCTTTCGGTACTGACCCCCTTTTTAATCTGGGATACATCAGTTGCCCGAATATCCTGTCCCCGCGTAATCTGCTGGGTTTTGATGATGCCACAGGCGGCGAAAAAGACGGCCGCGAAAATGAGGAGGGTTAATTTGAAAGCAGACTTGGTCATTGAACTTCCTCCTCTTTGTTTTGTCTTGAACTGCATCAAACGAACAGCGCTTAAAGCAAAGATAAGAAAAGCCAGAACAGACGTAATAAAATAACTGTCAGCGCGGAGAAATTCAATAAGAATTCGGGAGCCGGACTCAAGCAGAAAATAAGTAAGGAGGATTTGCCCGTTAAAAGCTTTTCTCTGACGTTGCGCCATCAGGAAGGCAAAAATCGCCATTCCAATGAGGAAGGAATAAATCTGTGTGGGATGGAGCGGCGCATGAAGCGGCCGGGCGATGGCCAAAGGAGATTCAAAGACAATCGCCCATGGCAACGTAGTCGGTTTCCCATAACAGCACCCCGCAGCCAGGCAACCCAGCCGGCTGAGGGCAAGCCCAAAGCAAAGCCCCAAAGCAACAGGATCAGAAATTTTGGCGAAAGAAAGTTTTGTCGCATGGCAAAAGAAAAACCCTCCGAAGAGACCGCCGAGCAACCCTCCATATAAGACAATGCCTCCCTCCCAAAATTTAAAAATATCGAGAGGATTCAACAGATAATGCTGCCAATGTTCGGACACAAAGAAGAGCCGCGCGCCAAAAAAAGCAGGGATCAGTATCGCAAAGGCAAGGTCGGGCAAAAAGCTATTCGATATCCCCAATCGCTTCATTTCCCCCATTGTGATGAGGTAGCCGAGAAGGATGCTTGAGGCCGCAAACACCCCAAAGAGATGAATCGGCACCCCGAGAAAGATAATCGGTTCAGGAAACAAAGGTAACTTGTTGGAAGGAAAACATAAAGAGAAGGTGAAGGGCAATGAGCTTTTGGGGCATTAATTTCGCTTGAATTTTTGGATCAGGCTGAAGGCAAGGATTCCGAGACCTAGAAGAATGAGGAGGCGCATGAATTCACGGGGAAGGCCGGTGATATCGAAGCGGATGAGGAGGCCATTCACAAGGCTGGCTCCAATCGTAAGGAGGAGCCCGAGATGCCAGAGTTTCATTTGGTGAATTCGCTGCTGAGGAGTTTGCCGGTAGCAAAATCAATTCTATGCTTCGTTCCCACCCATGTGTATCCGATGATTCCGTCTTTCTCATTCAGCCTTAATCCCGTAAAAGCATTCGCCTGATCTTTGACACCTTCCGGCTCCTCCACCGTCCAGATTTTGGTGCCGTCTTCTGAGTATCGGTGGATGTTGCGGGCCCTCTCCTTGCTGATAGCGGCCGTTCTGACGATTATCGAATCTTCAAATTTCAAAATCTCTGCAACCTTTACGCCGAGTCGCAAAGAAGCTTGTCCCTTTTCCGAGATAATAATTACTAAGTCTTCTTCGTTCTTCACATCCTTAATCATAGATTTCTCCTGTTTTTGAACCACGCTTCTAACAATTCCTCTCCCTCCGTCAGAAGTTCATACTGATTAACTTCCGGATCGTTTGGTGAAACAGGATTGACCGTGGAACGGCGAACACTCAACAGCTTATCTTCAGGAGGAATAAAATCAGATATTTGTGTTGGCTTGTTTTTCAACGCCTAGATTTAGCGTAGCATTTCCAAAAGTGCCGGGTTCAACAGTTTCCACGTTCAGACCTTAACCAGTGCCTTGTCAATCATCCCGGCGTAAGGCTCCTCGGCTGAGAGAAATTCCCGATAGCGCCGCCTCCGCTCTTCACTGTCGGTCGCCATCCCCTCGTAATAAAGATTCGGGGTAACTAAAGGATCGGTTTCTCCGGAGGCATAAAAAGGGGCGCTGGAATAGGGGTAGTCCCAGGGATCCTTGACCAGGCGGGCTGAGACGGGGTTTCTCTCAATGTAACGGCCGCACTGGAGGTAGTAGCTTTCTTCGGGGATACGTGGGCTGCGGAATCTTTCCTGGAAGACATGACCGACGAAGCCGTATTTCTTCTTGAAGTAACGGGCATAGCCGAGCTGGACCAGATGCATGAAGGGAGGCAGATCTTCTCCCCGGGCAATCCGGACCAGGAGGTGAAAGTGGTTGGTCATCAGACAGTAATGGAAGATCTCCGAAGGGTATTTCTTTGCCGCTTGCAAAAGCAGGCTGAGAAAATGGTGAAAATCCGGGGCCTCCTGAAAAAGGTTCCTTCGGTCATTACCACGGTTGAAGAGGTGGTAGATTCCTTCATTGACAAGTTCCCTTGGTTTGCGGGGCATGGGGTCCTCCTTTTTATATTTCAAAGGAGGGTGAATCGGCTGTGCCTGATTTTTACGTGTCCGCCACAACCCTGTGAGATTGAGAGTTAAAAAACTACGGGGAGATTTTACCTCAACCCGGCACTTTTGGAAATGCTACCGTTTTTACTATGAATCATTCCGGAGAGAGACTCAAATTGCTGCCGGTTGGGAAGCCCCAATTTTTCCTTCGCAAACAAGGCCGCACAGCGAAATCCGTTGCCGCAGGCTTCCGCTTCCGAACCGTCCGAATTAAAAATCCGGACCCGGAAATCGGCCTTCTTCGAAGAAAAAGGGGACTGTCCCCTTTTTGGGGGGCCGTCCCCTTTTTCCTTCGCTAAGGGTTCGAGCAAGAGGACCCCGTCAGCCCCCACGCCCCGGTGCCGGTCGCAAACGGCCCGGGTCAGGGCCGGCAAATTTGAAACTTTCCGGGCACGGTTGTCGATCACCACAAAATCGTTCCCCGACGCCGCCATTTTATAAAAGGAAATTTCTTTCATTGTTGATCTTTCTCGCAGGGATATTCCTAGATGAAACGGGTCAAGCGTGGAAGCAATGGAACCTTTCCAGCGAGCCGGGGCATTTTACGCTTTACCTCAAGCACTGGGAAGGGAAAATTAAAGCCACTCTGGAGGTGATCTGCAGCGGGTATCGGATCGTGGGTTTACTTCAAAGATGGGAAGTGGAAGTCAAACTCGCTCACCCTTACAAGACCCGGATCATTGGAGAGGCGGTAATGTGGTACCCGTAATGGCGTTTGGAAGTGACGCCATTTTTTCTTTTTCCGACTTTTGACGTTATTTTATAAATTTCCATCGCCAAGGCGGCCAATAAACAACTGTTGCTTTACCAATTACGTTTTTAGCGGGAACAAATCCCCATTGCCTGCTATCACTGGAATGCGCACTCTTATCGCCCAACACATAATACATATTGTCCGGCACATCTATGATTTGGCCTTCATTCCCATAGTCCCAATCTCCATGAGTTAAATAATATCGATTATCTGGAAATCTATCAGATTGAATTCGTTTCCCATTTACGTAAACCTTACCTTCTTTAATCTCAACTTTATCACCGGGCAAACCAACTATTCTTTTAGCGAATTTCTTTTTTTCATCAAACGGTGTTATAAAAACGATAATATCACCTCTCATTGGTAGGGTCTTTTCATATGCTCCAGTAGCAACTGCTATTAAGTCGTTGGTGCTTATCGTTGGTGCCATAGAATCAAGAGGGATCTTATAACTTGTGAAATTACCAGAGAGATAATCAGAAAATACAAATACAGCTGTAATGACAAGGAGAAATACAATAGCAAGAAAACTGAAAATCTTTTTCATTTTCTTCTCAAAATTTCGTCTAACTTTTCAAAAATTGGTGTTAATAAATCCTCGATTTGGTCTTTCAAATACTCTTGAACGATACTCTTAAAAGCCCCCTGCGTGAAGAAATCTTTAATTGCTGTCACATATTCCCAAGGTGCTTTTACTTCTGTCAAACCACCTTTTTCCATATCTACTTTAATTTGATAATTATTCTCTGCCGCTGTGCTCTCAAATACAACTGTAGGCCTTACAAATGGACCCAACGTTCGGCTCACAAGGTCTCGTCCGCCCAAGGACTCAACCACAATGCGCTTATCGTCCATCGTAACCGAAGCTTCAATGTAAGACTTTTTAGAAGTTAAGTTGATGACTGCACTGTTTTGCGTAGTTTCAGCATAGGCAAAATCCCCCATCCCGAAATTCCCAGTTGTGTCCATAACCAATTTGGAAAATGCCGCGCTTACACCCGCCGGACCAGTATAGGTCAGCTTATCTAACGCAGAATCCCAAACGATTTCAACGCCATCGATGGACGCTCTGGCGGTTCCATTAACAATCGTTGCATTATTGAGGATGGCCTGCTCGATGTTACCGCCCCCAGCCTGGATCAAAGCTTCTTGCGTCCGCCGGTCAAATACGCCGCTGAAGAAATCCACCGCCTTAGCGAATCCCTGCTTCACTAGGTTAACTCCACCTTCAATAACCTTTGTGCCGAAGGATGTGACATTTCCGACTGCGGAGGCAAGGCCCTTTCCAAACTTAATAATGCCATCTGTAATTTTCTTAAAGATGTTTTCGCCTTCTCGTTGGATAGCATCAGACCCACCGGGTGTACCACCAAAACCCGCAACAAAGTTACCCAAGAAACTTGGAAGGAAGCTTTGGAGAATGGGCGAGGCACCAACAGCATTCAAACCAATGCTTGAGCCGACAGAAACAAGGCCACCGATAGTTTGACTCGTAATTTCTCCGAAGAGGTCCTCGTACCCCTTCACCCCCAAGGCATTCCCTGTGATACTGCCAACAGTTGCCCTAATCGGAATGCCGATCAATGCTGATAAGCGGGGATCAAGACCAATGGCTTCTCCGACAGAAAGAATTCCCTGGAAGGTCAAGTCACGGGTAAGGGTGGGGGCAAGGTCTTTCAGGGCTTCGGGGACAGTAACGGAAGGGTCAAGCGTGGCACCTACGAGGGTGGCACCAACAAGAGAAATCGCGTTGGCGATGGGAGGCGGGAGATCGAGGTGGAGAGCCAGGGTGGAAAGACCCGTGAGGGTGAGCTTCTTGAGGGCACTTGTAAAGAAGCTCGTGGAAGAGGCATTGTCGGTTAATCCGGCAATCCCTCCGGTCACAAAGGAGGTAAGAAGATTGAGACCTGGGAAATCAATCCCTAACGAATCCAATCCCTTGGAAAGGGAGAAATTAAGGCCGTAGCCCAGGGCATTCTTAAGGAGGCTTGTCTTGAAGCTGGTGGCCCCGCCCTTGACTGAAAAAAGTTTGGTCAGGTCCTGCTTTGAGAAGAGCTTGGTGAATCCCTGGGCGAGCTTCGTAGCGATCTTCTCCATCCCCTGCCAGAGCTTTCCTCCCAAGTTGAGAGCTGCTTCTTTCAGGAAATGGCCCACCGCCTGAAATCCCTGGTAAAGCCTGGAGCCGACAAACTGGAGGCCCTTTAAGAGAAGTTTCCCTACGTCCCGAACCCCTTCGAAAAGGAATTTCCCCACCGCTTGGAAACCCCGGGCCAAATAGCTCAGGCCCCGCCCCAGAGTCGTCACCAAATTGGAGATGGCCCCGACCACGGCTGAGATCACGGCACTCACGGCAGCCACCACAGCGGCCACCACAGCAATCACCACCGCAATCACCGCCTGAATGACCGAAACAAGGACTGAGATGATAAAAGGAATAAAGAAAAAGAAGGCGCCCCGGACGGATTGGGCCTTTTCCTGGGTCAGAACCGTCCCGGTCCCTCGGGGATCGGCCGCGACGGCCGAGAGGACAAATCCCTTTTCTCCTTCACCCTGAAGCCAGGCATCGAGGAATTGCTCCTTCGTGAGCACCACTTCTTCTCCCGCCGCCCCCTTATTCCGCTCCAGGGTCTTCACCTTTTCCACCGGAACCTGAATCTCGACCGGCCGGCCGTCCTGACAAAGAACTTGGGTTTCCGAGACCGTCTCAAAGCCGGTAATCACCGTGTAGTGATCCCCTTTCAGATGGACCATTACTTTCTTGCCGCCCAGAACCATTTGTCTCAGTTCCTCATAACTGACTTCAGCGGGATAGAACGTTACCCCGTAAAATCGGGCGGTCCGTTCCAAGGCAAAGAGGCTCAGTTTAAGCTCCCCTTCCTCAAAAGGACCGATCACACCGGAAAAGATGTCGATTAAAATCGCCCGGGCAGCGAGTTCCCGAAGGGAGACATTTCTCCCCTCATCCCGGAGCAGACTCTCCATCGCTAGAAAGGCCGAATGTCCAAAATGAAGATCGTGGCCATCCAGCCACTGAAGAATTTGGTCAGCTTCCTCGGAAGTGAGTGAAACCACTTCCTTCTCAGTGAGACCAAGCTCGTCCGTCGCAGAATAACGGCCCGCGAGGTAGAGCGCGAGTGTTTCTCGGACTCCCTCTCGAATCCGATTCACCTCGTCAAGACGGGCTTGGTATTCCGCGCTTCTAAGGAGTTTCGCCCGGAGGGTGTGGGAATCAAAGGTTCCGGTCTCCTTTTCACGGATGGCTTCGCGGGTCTCTTCTTCGCCCGGGTCACGGCCCAGGGCATTCCGGTAAAGGTCATGCAGGACCGGAGCGATCTCCTGCCTTAAGATTTCGGCCAGATAATCCGCCCTTGTTTTTTCAAGCTTTTGGAGCGCCCGCCCAGTCTCGGACTCAATCTGGCTCGCAACCTCTGCGGCTTTTTGGGAGAGGGATTCAATCGCTTCTGCATACTTACGGTCGAGTTCGGAAAGGGCGCTCTCGATCTGGTGAAGCGCTCCCCGGATCTGATCCAAGGCGCCCGATTTCTCCCGTTTCCCCTGCTTGCCGCGCACTTTGGTTGCCTCAAGGTTCGCCAAAAGTGACTCCACATTGGCGCGCTGAGCCAGAAGAATTTTCCGTGGTCCCTCAAATTGGTCCCGGAGCGCCTGCGTGGCCAGATCCGTATCGCGGGCCAATTTCTCAAGCGCCAGGACCTTTTGCCTCCGGAGGTCGCGCCGGGCCTCAAAGGTGTCTTCCTCAAGCCGCCTGCGGGCATCCACCATCGTGATGGAAATGAGCATTCCCTCGAGGGGGTCGTACCGGTTTGTAATCAGGAGCCTTCCTTCCTGATCGAAAACCTGGTCAACTTTTCCTTTTTCATAGACTGAAACGGATTGGTTCGCTTTGGTGAGGGTGAGGATCATGCCCTCGCTATCGAGCTCGGTCTCAAACACAAAAGCCGGGTCCAGGAGATACTCTGATATCTTTTCCTTCCAAACTTTCCAACGGCTCCTCGCCGATTCATAATGGAAGTTGCCCTCGTCAAACAGGGAAAAGACTTTCCCAGGCCTTCCGTCGCCCCCCTGGTAGGAAAGGGATAAACCCTCGCGGTATTCAGTCGTTTCCTCTCCTCCGGAAAAAACTTTGGCCCGCACCAGTTTTCCCCGGTCGTTAAATTCGAAATCCCTTAGAATGACTCCTTCCGCCCTCAAATGGATTTCAAGGATACGGCCTGTTTCATCGTAAAGGGCCATTCCGAGATCCGTTTTCTTGGAGCGGCCGGTCTCATCGGGGCTCCGGACAAAAGTCGCAGACTGCATCTTTAAACGTTCCCAGCGTTCGGATTCATTTCGGTAGGCCAGGGGGGGATCCCACGGGGTGAGGCGCTCGACGACCTCATTTGAGCGGCTCCGGATAACATGAAGCCCTTCTTGGAACAGAAATCCGGTTCCGTCGTCCAGTTTGATCCGGGCTCCATCGAGCTCCCCGTCTCGGTCATAGGAAAGGCCCGTCACCTCCATTCCATCTTCCTTAAACCGAAGGTCCTCGAGTCTCCCTTCGCGGTATTCCGCGCTTATCTCGTCCGACTCCCTCGAAACAAGCCGAACCACCTCAACTTTTTCCGGCAGGATCTCTGCCGCTGGACTCTTGGGGGCACCCTTCCAGAGCGTTTGAGCGAGCCGAAAATTGGACATTTCGTTTTGAAAGCCTGGGTTTTCGCCGTCCTTAGCCGGATCAAAGAAGGTGGCTTCTCCAACATCCCGGGTGGTCAGGTAGGGGGCTCCCTTCACGAAAAATGTCCGGTGACCATCCTGGTAAAGAAGCAGGGCCTCTGTGAGGAAACCTTCTGAGTCGGTCACTGCTTCTTCAATGGTGAAACCCTCCGTTTCAAGGCGGATGAGTTTCCCGTTAAGGTAACTTCGGCCGTCAATCACCCGAAAGTTTTCATCTTCGAAGAGATGCTCGTAGCGGAAACCATCCGGCGTCGTGTGGGAACGAAGTCGGCCATCAGAATCATACTCCGTGACCGTGCCCTCTTGATCGGTCACAAACGTCCGGCCTTCCCGATACTCGTAACTAAATTCCGAACGCAACCGCCCCTTGTAATAAGTCCGGCTTAGCTTAAGCGGCGCCTCGGGACCTCCGGACCCGGCTCCATACTCATAGACCGTCAGAAGGCCGGTGGGTTCTTCGACCGACAAGAGCTGGCCGATCTGATAAGGGTTCCCGGGATCTCGGTGATAGCGCTTGATCTCATAGGTCTCAGGCTCCGTCCCAAGCGGTGTCTTGACGACCGTGATTTCGGCCCCGTCTATGAATTCGTATCCATATTGAAGGCGGGAGCCGTCCGAACGCCTCACTTCCCGGATACGTCCGTATTGATAGCTCGCCGAAAGAGGGGCTTGATTTCCTCCGGGGCCCGCAACCGTCAAGGATTGAGGTTCGTTTCCTGGGCCGGATCCGTAATCAACGGTCACTCCCTGACTGAACAAAGCCTGCTGGAGCCCTTCCTCGGCCATCACGAGAGTTTTTCCATCACCGGTCTTTACCTCTTTGATCTGGCCATTGGAATCATAAAAAATGTCGGTCACGACACTCGTCAAGGCTCCGAGTTCGGAATGGATCCGAGCCGGTGTTTCATTGCGCCCGGAAAACTCGGAGACGAAAGAGGCTGAGAGTTTCGCCAGATCCGGAAGGTGAGTTCTCTCCCCTTGCGAAAGGGATTCGGCTGTCACCCTGAGTTTGGGCAAAAGGGTTGATGCCGAATTATCCTGGAAACGCATTAAAACGAGATTGTCGATCAAGTAGCTTCCCTCTCTTGTGCTTCCTTCAAAGGAAATCTGAAGAGAATCGGCCTGCGCCCCGGAAAATTTGGCGAGGGGAATTACCAGGTGGCTCCAATCGTCTGATAGGGTTTCTGTTCGATAGACGGCCTCACCGAGAGTTAGCACGGCCTTTGAATCAACCACGCCCGGAGGAGGCCGAATGCTCACGCTAAGATAATCGGATCGGACAAGTTCGCCCGGGTTCACAGCCACCGTCACGGTCTCGTCGGCGAGAATGGCAAGCTCATCCGTATCGGGATTTACGGCTGGGAAGGGGACGGGGCCCTCACGGGGAATCCCACGGAGCCATACCCGTCCGTCTTCCACCTTTGGATCATTGTAGACAAACGCCAGGGAACGGACCCGCCTGAGATCGATGCCCATCTTATCCAGATCCAAGAAATAAAAATTGGGGGTCCCGGCGTTGCCGAACAACCTCACACGGGCCCGGTTCCCATGTGCATCCTGAATCGAAAAAAAGTTGATCCCTTCGACCGCTCTCTCGCTTCCCAGCAGAAGACCCGCAAAGGCTGAAAGGTCCTTGTATTCCACCACGTCTTTCGTATTCGCAAGATCGTAATCAAAGACGGCGGAAGCCGTGTAATAATCCGATGCCCCTTCGAAATGAAATTCCATCTCGGAATCGGACGATCGAGTGGTTACGAATTTATCCGAGACACCCTGGGGATAGGCAGGATACTTTTGGGGCACTACGTGAAGCCATTGAAATTGCGGCAATTCGACTCCGCTTGTCGAATCCAATTCTGGTTGCGGAGATAAAGCAACGAAAGGGCTGCCCCATTGGATATCCAGCGTTCCGGTCTTTACAAGCTGCCGGTCGCCTTCCAGGATATAGCTGACCGATTTGATGTGAGTGATGTCAACACCTTGAAAAAGGGAAAAATCCAGATTAAAAAAGCGCTCGCTGTTGTCAATCCCACGCAAAAAGATCCGGCTTCGTCGGTTTTCACGGTCTGTCAGCTCAAGCGTCAAAACCGTCCCAAGTTCCCCCTTCGTTTTTAAAACAACCTCTCCCAAACCTGAGAAATCCCGTGTTTCGATTCCTTCAATCCAATCCGCATCGTAAGACACATAAAAACCCACTGAGCTTCCTGGAGGGGAGACGTCATAATTAAGCGGAAAACCCTTTCTCGACCCGATGCTGGCGGCCCCAAGCGGAACCCGGCCGCCATTGAGCACAAAGTTGCCCGCAATGCCAAAGTTTATCAAATCATTGAGGGGCTCGGAGGCGGATTCCGAAATCTGGTAGCCCAGATTCATGTGATTGAGAAAAGGGTTGGGCGCCAAACTCAGGGTCGGTGTAAGTCCCTCCGAAACTTCGGCAGAATCAAATATCACTTCGAACCACCAACCTCCGTTTGAAGCACTGCCTCGCTCGACCACTCCCAGGGCAAGAGGGACCCGGTGGACGGCAGCCACACTTGTCCGGCTTTTCCCGGAGGTCAGTAGATTTTCAAGCGGTGCGTCAAAAACCTCTCCGGCCTCGCCGGCACGTTCGGGGCGGATGAGAAAATTAATCAGGCCGTCGCTCGTAAGTCCCCCTTCTGTCTCGTATCTGACAAAAGCCCCCTTAAGCAAGCCCGTGTTCTCAGTGATATATTCCAGCAAAAGTGTCGTATCCTCTTTGACAAGCCGGGCGGCACGGTCCCCCGTATAAGTAATCTCCAAGCCGTCGGACCGAAGAATTCGGGCAATCTTTCCACCCTCCAGGAAATATCGAGATCCATCGGCCAGGCTGACCCTGCCGCTAATGAGTTCCTGGGCCTCATTCCAAAGGGGGTTTTGGATTTCTCCGAAAACAGTCTTGGCCCAAGCAACCTTTCCTTCCCGGTCAAATTCAAATGAAACCCCGTTTGAGAGGTAACGGGTCAGAACGCCTTCCCGGGAATAGACAACCGTCTCCCGGGACCCTTCAAATCGGAACCCGGTCGTCTCGTTTTGGGGCCCTTTCTCCTCACGAACCTGGTAGGTTTCGCCTCGGGGATCACGATAGGAATAAAAAATACCGTCCTCATTAAAAAGGAGCTCGGACGTATCGGGGAAACTTCGCTTCACAAGCCGGCCGGATTCATAGTGGTCCACATGTGAGGAAACGGCCCCTCGCTCAGGGACCCGCTCGTCGGCCTGGTTGAGGCGCCCCTCCGGGTCGAATGTGATATTTTCGATCCTCCGCCCATCCGGGAATTCGACAAGGAATAATTGAAGCGGGGCATCCGGGTTTTTCTTTTTGAAGTAAAGCCTGCGGCCGTCCGCAAGCCGCCATTCCTTCAAAAAGGACCGCCCGCCGCCGGGCGCCGCCTCGTATTCATAAATTCTTCCGTCCGAAGTCTCGAGGGATCCCAGGCTGCCGTTCGGACGAAACCGCTGAATCGTCCCATCTGGCAACTGGATTTCACGAAGTGTGTACCGATCCCCGCCTTCCTCTACCTCGTAGGTTAATTTTCTTGCATCCGGCTCGGGATAACTGACAAGGGCCCGCTTGAGCGAATTCCGCTCTTCGTAGCGAACAGTGGTGCCCGAGGGAAATCCTCCTTCACTTCCCTCAAGAAGGGTCAGAGATTCCACCAGGTTCCCCGAAATTTTTAATTCAACGCCGTCGGTTTCAAGCGCACCGAGTCTGCCTTGGGCGTCGAAGCTCCGCTTCAATTGAGTCCCTGAGATCTGGAGACCGATAAGATCCTCAAGGGGATTCGTCTTATATTGATAGCTTGTTTTACGGACTTCGCCTTCAATGAATTCGATTTTTTCGGTTGGAAGGCCGTCTTTAAAATTTATCTGAGTCCCGTCCGGCTCGACCACCTCGAGAATTTGGCCCTCGCGGTCGTAGCGGACTCTCGAGGGGTATTCTTGAAAGGGGGTCGCGGAGCCCGTAACACTCACGGTCACTTCGCCCGTCTTGGGGTCATCAGTGCGGCCGTAATGAAGGACCTCGCCCGTACCTTTTCGCTCAACTGAATCCAGGATTCCTCCGTCGTAATGAACCACGTCCCCATTGATTTTCAAGGTTAGTAGAAGGCGGCCCGTGGCATCGTAAAGGCTCGTGTCTTTTGAAGAGGAGACAAGGGTCTCCATGACCTTGCCATTTTCGGAATCCAAGCGATAGGAGAAAACACTTCTTTGTCCCTCCGGTCCGGCCACTTCCCGCACAGAACCGTCGGGATTGTAATAGTAGGTGTTTTGTTGAGGGTCCTTGCGCCAAACGACTTTTCCGTCCCCATAGTAGATTTCACCTCCTTCGGAAAATCGGACTAATCCGCCTGTGAGATTCCCGCTGCCATCCACTTCCGGCAGATAAAGTTGATACTCCCCGGGTTTCTCCATGGCCACGAGGACGCTATTATCATATTTAAGAACCAACCCCCCCTCCGTCGTCACTGAAATGAGGTCTTCCGCCAGCGTTGGAGCATTCGGCATCAAAGGACGGGCGGGCTCCGACTGATTGAGTGTCACGGTGAACTTCGCAAAGGCCGGTGGTCTTCCATCCTCTGAGACACGCACCAAAAGTGGATTCGCCCCCGGGGCGAGACGCCAGGTTTCGCTTCGCTCCACCCCATCCACTTTGTAGCGGAGGGTGTAAAGAGAATCACCCGTCGAGGAGGGGGAGGTGAATGCGATCTGGGGTATGGAAGTGTTGAGTTCGATGGTGTCCGAGAAGGTTGCGGTATTCCCGGCCGAATCCCCTACTTCGACCCTGATTTCCCTCGTCCCTTCAAGCCCCCCGAAAGTCCAGTCAATCTGGTTTGAAAAATCCTGCCAGGGGGTCCAGCTCGCCCCGCCGTCTTCTGAAATCCGCATCTTCTCCACCTGGGTCGAGGCATCCTGGGCATCCAGGGTCAGCGTGACCTTTCTCAATCCCGTTCGGTCTGCCCCGTTGTTGATTTTGACTCCACCGGTCGGAGCCGTCCGGTCCAGAGTGATGGAAACTGAGGCTTGGTTGATGTTCCCGGCTTCATCCCTCACCTCCGCGAAAACCGTGTGGCTGCCGTCAACCTCTGGAAGCTTGATTGATTTCTGGGATCCCAAAGACTCCCAGGCATTGAAACTTCCTTCCGCTGTGCCATCGACTGCAAATCTCATCTGTAGTTTGGTCCCGGCGCTTCGGTCATCTGTGGCTAGCAAATTTACGATGACCGGGCTCGAATTGGAGTAAGTCTTTCCTGAGCTGATCGCAGCGGAAACCCCTGGTTTCACCCGGTCCAATGTGACGGTCGTCGTCACAAGGCTCGACCAGCGGCCGAATTTGTCCTTAAATTGCACGTAGATGGTTTTGACGCCATCGGGTTCCAAGAGAGCCCAGCCGGGCACCAGGGTCGTGTAGGGGATCTCGGTCAGGGTGGAGTTGTCATTCGACACCCTCACCCAATCAAGTCCTGACCCTGCATCACTGGCAGAGAATTCCAGATCAATGAAACGCTGATTGACAAACTGAACGCTATTCTTGACCCGCACCGTGCCTGAGGGCGGAAGGGTATCCAGAATAATGGATTTGGAATAGACCGCACTTACATTCCCTGCCTTGTCGTAATACTTGAGGTAGACGGTTTTATTCCCGTCTCCTGAGGGAAGGGTAAAGGTCTTTGTGGAGTTGTAGACCTCGGGAGCAGTCCAGGTTGTATTGTCTTGAGAGAAACTTACCTTATCGATCCCGGAACCCGAGTCTTGGGCTGAAAGATTTAAGGTCACGGTGGGAGTACCAGTGTAAACGGCCCCTGAATTGATATTGAGGGAGCCAGTGGGAGCAAGGGTATCTAGGATGATGGAGTCATAGAGCCTGGCGATATTGCCGGCCCAATCGCGAACCTCGTAAGCAACCCATCTTTCTCCATTGGTAGAGGAAAGGGTCCAATCCTTTCTTGTGCCAAAAGGCTCCCAGTCGGACCACTGGAAACCGAAATTGTTTGAGAAACGCATATCGGCAACCCCTGAAGTGGGATCGTTGGCGCTCAAGGCAAGAGTCACCGTAGGAGAGGAAGTGTAGAGATTACTGTTATTGATTGTGATGGAGCCGTCAGGAAGGGTTGAATCCAAAGTGATGGACTTGGAATAAACCTGACTCTCGTTTCCGGCTTTATCGTAAAACTTCACACGAAGGGTCTTGGTTCCGTCTCCTGAAGGAAGAGTGAAATTCTTCGTGGCGTTGTAGGCCTCGGGGGCGGTCCAAGCCGTATTGTCCTGGGAGAAACTCATCTTATCAATGCCAGAGCCCGAGTCCTGGGCAGCCAGATTTAGGGTGACGGCCGTGGAGGTTGTGTAAGAAGACCCCGAATTGATATTGATGCTGCCGGTAGGAATTGCGCGGTCGAGGTGAATCGTGTCTGTGGCATCGAGGGTGTTGCCGGCTTCGTCTTTGAAACGGACGATGACTTCTTTGGTGCCGTCACTGCCTTCAAGAGCGAGTGTCTTCTGGGTGTTGAAGGCTTCGAAGGCGCCAAAGGTCTGTCCTCCATTCTGGGAGAAGGCCATTTGGATATTGGCATCGGTGGTCCAGTTGTCATCAACCTCAAGAGTAAGGCTTACGGAAGCCGACCGAGAGTAAACGGCATTGCCACTGAGGGCCACCGAACCCGCTCCGGGCGGGGTCTCATCAAAGATGATTTCAATATCGAGCTTGACTTCGGCCCCAAGGTATCCGGCCTTTGTCGTCTGGAACCGGGTGGAGCCCTCGGCGGTAAATGAGAAAGACTCTGTGTAGGGGGAACCGTCTACAGCGTATTCGAATACGAAATCCCGAAGATTCGTGTAGAGGGGGGCGGTGTAATCGCGGGATTGAGAGACGATTTGATTTCCTGAAGCATCTCGTTCCTGGTAGGTCCTCTGGGTGAGCCGGCCACTCGAATAGCGGTAACTATCCGAAGTTTTAAGGCTCTCTCCGGAGAAAAAGGTTTCCCGAAGGTAACTCAGGCGAATCCCGGAACTGTCGTATTCATTCCGGTGGCGCCCGGTCTTGTGGCCATTGGTGTAAGAGGTGTCGTCCAAGATCCTGAGCTTTTCATGGGGGTCATAGTCCCGGAAAAGAGTGCGGGTCAACCGGCCTTGTGTGTTAAAGGTCTTGTAGGTGCGTTTGTCAAGGACGCCTGCAAGGTAACGGCGGTCATCTGAGATTGCGACCCTTCCATTCGGGTGGTAGGTCTCGTCGAGGTCCCGGGTGATTTTGCCCTGGGGGTCATAGGTCTTCAGTTCACGCCTCTTCAGCTTTCCATTCTCAGTGCCCCGTCTTTGCCAGGACTTCTTCCTGCCGTTGGAATAATAGGTGATCCTGGGTTTCTCCCATTGGATCGTCTGGCGGGTCAAGGCACGTTTCTCGGCCGCTTCGCCTTCGGTCTCTTGTTTGTCCGCCCGAGTCAGGGGGAAATCATCCATGAGGTAGTCGGTCGAAGTTTTTTGATCCACCGGTTTTGCGGTCTGGGAAGATGATTTCCAGTCTTCCTGAGAAATGGATTTTGGATCGATGGGGGCTTGGCGGATCGTTTCAGCCGGCTTGAGGGCTTCGGGCCCCTGGGCCCAGGCGATCTGGAGGGTTGAGAAGGTGATGAGAACAGCCCAGGTGGTGAGTCTAAAGTAAAAGCCCTTCTGACTCCGCCGGGGTTTTACTTCCATTACCGGGAGACGGAACTCCTGACCAGGATAGCTTGATTCATAAGAGCTTTGAGACAACGAGTAAAGTAATTATCTCCGACATAATTCTCCCTGTCAAAAAAATGAGCACGCCCGTTGGCAGATGTTAGCGATTGATCGAATGCGCTTGTCCCCCCCGTGCCGACATTTTGAAAAATCAGGAAATAGTCTAATCTTTGTCCCATGTTTTCTTCACCTCACTCAACCTCTCACACAATACCCGGTGAAGGTCCCGGCTGAGAAGGGTGAGGGATGAAAAGATTTTGGGGATGGTTCTTAATCTAGACCGGCTTGGCCCCCCGGAGATACCAGCCCCGCCCGGCCCGTGCCTGGCTCAGCCGGCGAGCCGCTCGTCTGAAATGGCGGGGAGATGAGGAAACTAGGGCTTACTTCGAAGAAACGATGCGGGCGGAGCGGGGGTTCAAAAGCTCGGGCATGTCGAGGACCATGGCCTCCCGGGAGTAGGCCGCAATGTCGAGGATTTGCGTGTCCATCCGGATCGCATCCTCGGGGCAGGCCTCCACGCAGAAGCCGCAGTAGACGCACTTGCCGAGATCGATCACGAAACTCTTGGGCCGCTTCTCGACATTCGGGTCGGGGTGCTCCTCGGCCGTGATCGTGATGCAGGTTGCCGGACAAACCGTCTCGCACATCATGCAGGCCACGCAGCGGGGGGAACCGTCGTCACGCTTTGTAAGCCGGTGGCGCGTCCGGGAACGGGGCACCAAGGGCCTTTGCTCCTCGGGGTATTGAAACGTGACAGCGGCCCGGATCCATTTAAAGAGTCCGAACCGATGAAGGATATGAAAGAAGAGATTGAAAAAGAAATGCCGGGACGTGACCCAAAGCCCGGCCAGCACCTGGGGAAGGTAAAGCCGATCCCAAAACGTCAGCTCAGGACGGCGGACGACCTTGGTTGGAATGCTCACAGCAGGGACAAATTACAGTAGGAAGGCTAACGAATCAAGCGATCGATTCGAAGGAAGGAACGCCTGGAATTTTCTCGATCTTCGGCAAATTCACAGAGGGGAGGTGAGGGCGGGGCAGCTTCGGAAACTTCGGAACGTGGATATCACGCGCCAGGCGGAGGAGCTCGAGAAATTTAATGGTGAGGTAGGTCTGGTCAAACTCCCAGAATTTCAGGCCGTGCCGGGCTGAAGTTTGGAAGGCGTGGTGATTATTATGCCACCCCTCTCCGAACGACAAAAGCGCGACCCACCAGAGATTGCTGGAGTCATCCTTCAGGGCATAGGTCTTGTAACCCCACTTGTGCGTCGCGGAATTCACGAACCAGGTCACGTGATAAACAAAAACGGTCCGGAGAAAGAGCCCCCAAACTAAAAAGGGGAATCCTCCCCACAGATAAAGAGCAATCCCCAAGAGAATCTGATAGAGGCCGTGCGTGCGGTTAAAAAACTGGTGAACGGGATCCTTCGCCAAATCCGGGGCATACGAGCAGTAAAGCTCATAGTTATCAAAAATCGGTTTGTGGACAAAAAGCCAAAGGACGTGAGACCACCAAAAGCCGTGGCGGGGGCTGTGGGGGTCTTTATCGGTATCCGGAAAGGCGTGGTGGATCCGGTGACGGGCCACCCAGTTGATAGGGCCTCCTTCGGAGGCCAGGAGGCCGCAAAAGGTGACGAGGTATTCCAGGAATTTTGGGACTTTAAAGGAGCCGTGGGTGAGCAGGCGGTGGTAACAAAGGGTGATTCCGATGCCTCCGGTGAGCCAGGCAAGGAAGGCAAAGAGGAAAAAGGCCGGCCAGGTAAAGGTAAACGGGGCGGCGAGGGCCCCCAGATGCATCCCAACGATCCAGACAATCACCCAAAGGTTGTATCTCTTTTTCGCTATCACGCTTTCTCTATCTTGAATTGTTTCCAACAGTTATGCCCCCTTTTTAGCAAAAAACCCAAGCAATTATTTACTGCCTGGGGCAACTTTCAGATTCGAACGTTGTGTCTTGTAAATGGCACTATACCCGTTTTCGGCCTCCGATTCAACCTTGATCTTGCGAGCTTTGAATGGCCTATTTGTGTTACGGCTCACGGACGGCGTAAGTTTACCGGCTAAAAGAGAAGGACCAGGGCCGTCACCACCAGGTTGGCCAGTGAAAGTGGGAAGACGATTTTCCAGCCCAGATTCATCAATTGGTCGTAGCGGAAACGGGGGAGCGTCCATCGGACGGTCATAAAAAGCCAGCAGAAGAAACAAACCTTTAAAATAAAGGCCAGGACTTGGGCGAGCGTTACGGCCAGGCCAGGCAGGCGAAGGAGGTGGAGAAAGGGCACCTGCCAGCCGCCGAAAAAGAGGGTCGTCGTAAGCGAGGCGATGAGGATCGTCTCGATAAAGTCGGTGAAGTAAAACATCCCAAATTTCATGCCGCTATATTCCACAAAATAGCCCACAATCTCCGACTCCCCTTCGGGCACGTCGTAGGGGATGCGCTTCGTCTCGGCGATCCCGGCCGTGAGAAACAAGAGGAGCCCGAGCGGCTGGACAAGGAAACCCCACATCGGAAGCCAACCCCAAAGAAGATGGCCCTGCCTCCGGACAATTTCCTGAAGATCCAATGAACCATAGATCATCACAATGCCCACGATCGTGGCGCCAAGCGTGATCTCATAGGCCAGCATCTGGCTTGAGGCCCGGAGGCCCCCGAGAAAGGCGTAATTGCTGTTGGAGGAAAGGCCGGCCAGGATCACCCCGTAGACCCCCATCGAGAGCATCGCAAAGACATAAAGAAGGCCGACATTGATCGGGGCCGCCTGGAGCGTGATTTCAAGGCTCCCGATCCTGAGAACATCGCCAAAGGGAATGGCGGCAAAAGCCACCAGGGCAAAGGTCAAGGAAAGCAGGGGGGCCAGCGTGTGGAGGAATTTGTCGGCCTTCGCCGGGATAAAATCCTCTTTCATAAACATCTTGATGGCGTCGGCCAGGGGATGGAAAAGGCCGAGGGCCCGAAAGCCGAAGATCGTGGCCCGGTTGGCCCCGATCCGGTCCTGCATCAGGGCCGACTGTTTTCGCTCAAGCCACGTGTGAAACGCCGCAAAACTGATGACGGCAAGAACCACCCCCGCCGCCAGAACGATTTGGATCAAAACCATTGTGATCATCCTGTGGCCGCCAAACTCAATTTTACGCCGAGGCGGTCTGCAAGGTCCTTGAGGATTTCCCCTTCAGGACGGGACTGGCCGAGAGGTTCGAGGGCCTGGTTGAACTTTTGGACCTTTCCTTGAAAGTTGGTGAAGGTGCCGTTTTTCTCGGCGTAGACGGCCGAGGGCAAAACGTAAGAGGCCGCCTCGGACATCAGGTTGTGATGGGGACCGATGAAGACCGTCCATAACAAATCGTTCAACGCCGGCTCGACCCGCCGGGGATCGAGCAGCGAGAGGAGGTCCTGGCCGAAAATCAGGAGGCCTTCGATTTTTCCCTCCTCGCACTCCTTGAACAATGCCTCAACACCGGTGCTTTTGAACCCCATCAATTCGGCGCCTTTCGTGTTGGGATTCTTGTCCGAGCGAATGAGGAAATCATCCTGGTCCCCTTCGGGATTCGGCGAAAAAAGAAAAGTCTGAAACCGGTCCCCGGAAAACAGTTTCCGGGTCAAAGACAGTTCCTCATTCGAAAGCTGCGGGGAGACAAAAACGCCGATCTTTCCTTTTGCCTCCCGGATTTTCCGGGCCGCCTCGTCGAGAATTTGGGGCCAGTCCATTTCCTGAACGGCGTCCGGTTTCCGGACCACGGGCCTTTCGATCCGGTTGTGGTCGATCGATTTGTAGCCGTAGCGGCCGGCGTCGCAGATCCACCACTGGTTCACCTCGGGATTTTCACGGGGCTTCAAGCGCATCACCCGCTCGCCTGAACCGTGCTGGGGGCGGTCCGTGTTGTAATGGATTTGGATATTGCAGCCCCGGGCGCAGCCGGGGCAAATCGAGTCGGCCGACTTCAGATACCACACCCGGCATTTGAAGCGGAAATCTTTGTCCGTGAGCGCCCCGACCGGGCAGATATCGACGACGTTCCCGGAATATTTATTATCGAGTTCCCTGTCGGGGTGAACGGCAATCTCGGAGTGGTCGCCCCGGCTCACAATCCCGAGTTCGGAGGTCTTCGTAATTTCATCCGAGAACCGGACGCAGCGGGAGCAAAGGATGCAGCGTTCGGCATCCAGCATCACCGTGGGGCCGATCGAAACAGCCTTCTGTTTCTTGACCTTCTCCTCATAGAAGCGGCCGTCGTAGAGGCCGAACTTCATATA
This sequence comes from Candidatus Omnitrophota bacterium, assembly GCA_016179745.1. Taxonomy (GTDB): domain Bacteria; phylum Omnitrophota; class Omnitrophia; order Omnitrophales; family JACQLI01; genus JACPCP01. The sequence goes on along the minus strand of JACPCP010000015.1, from coordinate 90,627 downwards.
GTAATCCTGAAGCCAGCACTCGCCGGCCTGGTCGCAGACCGGGCAGTCGAGCGGATGATTGGCAAGGAGGAATTCGAGAATGTGGCGGCGGGTCTCCTTCGCTTTGTCCGAATCTGTGCGCACCACCATGCCGTCCAGGCAATCGGTGTTGCAAGCAATCTGGGTCTTCGGAAATTTTTCAATCTCCACCATGCAAATCCGGCAGTTTCCGGCGATGGAAAGTCCGGGGTGGTAGCAGTAGCGGGGGACAAAAATCCCGAGCCGTTCGGCGGCCTCGATCACCTTCGTCCCCGCCTCCACCGTAATCTCTCTTCCGTCAATCGTCAGTTTAGCCATGGATTATTGGCGGGGCCTTTTCAACGGTTTCATCCGCAGCAGAATCTCCCCAGTCCTCTCGGCGCTCAGTCCAAGACTTTCTCGAATCCTACGCGATTCGCGCCTCCAGGCTGGGGAGATTCTGCTGTGGAAACATTGCCAAGGAGAAATTCTCCTTCCCCGACGCCCATCAGGGCCGGTTCAGTCCTAGAAATCTTGGGATTCCGGGGATGGGAAAACCCGGCCGAAGGGCTGAAGCATAGGACCGGGTGGGCCCGAGCCATCCGCTCGGGCCTGCTTGATCGAGCGGCGACTGGCCGCCTGTCCAGGCTGGCCCCGTCCCCGGAATCCCCTAGATTTCTTGAAGTGAGGCCCGGGCGGAGGGGAAGGGAGAATTTCTCCTTAAGCATTATTTATTCTCCCTGACGTCGCAATGTTTTTCACGGAGGTGGAATTCGAATTCGGAGCGGAATTTTTTGAGGTAGCTCCCGAGAGGCATGGCAGCGCCGTCGGCCAGGGCACAGATCGTGGTCCCGCTCATCGAGGCCCCCAAATCGAGAAGGGTATCGATATCGCCCGCCCGGCCCCGGCCTTCGCAGATTCGTTTCAGAATCTTTGCGACCCAGCCCGTCCCCTCCCGGCAGGGCGAACACTGGCCGCACGACTCATGGCCGAAGAAACTCATCGTGACCGTCAAGGCCTCCACCATGCAGGTCGTCTCATCCATCACGATAATTCCGGCCGAGCCTGCCATCGTTCCGGCCGCCTTCAACTGGTCAAAATCAAGGCCCACCTCAATTTCATCCGCCTTCAAGACCGCCGCCGAAAGCCCGCCCGGCACCACGGCTTTGATCTGATGTCCCGCCCGGACCCCGCCGGCCTCGTCGATTAATCTCCTCAAGGGGTAGCCGAGCGGCCGCTCGTAAACCCCGGGCCGGGCCACGTGGCCCGAGACACTGAAAAGCCGGAGGCCGCCGTTTCTCGGTGAACCCAGCCCGGCAAAGGCTTCGGCGCCCATCTTTGCGACAAAAGGAAGGTAAGAAAGCGTTTCGACATTATTAATCACGGTCGGCGAGCCGAAGAGCCCCACCACCGCCGGGTAGGGCGGCTTCAATCTCGGAAAGGCCTTTTTTCCTTCAAGGGATTCCAGGAGCCCCGTTTCTTCGCCCGCAATGTAAGCGCCGGCGCCCCGGTGAAGGACAATCTCGAGATTAAAATTTTTTCCCAAAATATTTTTCCCGAGGAACCCCCCGGCCTCCGCCTCCTCGACGGCCTTCGAAAGAATCCGGCAGGGCTCTTCATATTCGCCCCTCACATAAATAAAGGCCTTCTCAACCGAATTGGCGTAGGCCGCAAGGGCCATCCCCTCGAGAAGAAGGTGCGGGGCGTTGACCAGGATGTATCGGTCCTTGAAGGTGCCGGGCTCGCCTTCATCGGCATTGACCACGAGATAGACGGGCTTGCCGGTATTCTTCGGGACGAAGCTCCACTTCATCCCGGCCGGGAAGCCGGCGCCGCCCAGGCCCCGGAGGTTGGATTTTTTGACTTCTTCGATGAAGTCGTTCGGCTTGAATTTTTCGAGGACTTGCCGGAGCGCTTCGTAGCCGCCTTCCTTCACGTAATCGTCAAGGAAATAAGTCCGGCCCCGTTCGAAGAATTTGGAAATTAATCTCACCGGCGAATCGGTCCCGGCGGGGGCAGACCCTTCGATCCTCTGCTCCCCTTTCTCCGGTTGTCCGGCCAGGCATTGCTCAAGCCCCTTTTCGGTCAAGGGGCCGGCATAGACACCGTTCGCCTCCATCATCGGAGCCAGCTCGCAGGCGCCGAGGCATTCGACGGATTCCAGCGTGAACCGGCCGTCCAGCGTGGTCTGGCCGGCCTGGATCCCAAGCCGGTCTTCAAGGCCCTTCAAAATTTCCTGACTTCCCGCCAATCGGCAGGAAAGTGTCCGGCAGACATTGAGGCAAATCTTTCCGGCGGGTTTCCGGTGAAAGAGGGTGTAAAAACTGAGGACTTCCCGCACGTCGATCACAGGAATTTCAAGGTAATCGGCCACCTCCCCTTCCGCCTCCTCGGGAATGTAACCGTAGCGCTCCTGAAGCAGTCTTAAGACGGGAAGGATCGCCGCCCGTTTCGTGGCGTAACGACGGAGGACGGGCTCCGCTTTTTTCCGAATCTCCACGGTCAACACTCCTTCCGCCACGTTCATCGGTCGAGCTCTCCTCCGATCATATTGACAGAGCCGAACGTGGCGACCACATCCGCAACCAGGCCGCCCCGAAGGCAGATCGGAAGCGCCGCCATAATCGGAAAGCAGGGAGGCCGGACACGCACCCGGACGGGCCGGCCCGTGCCGTCGCTCACGACATAAAATCCCAACTCTCCATTTCCACCCTCAACAGCTTGATAAACTTCCCCTTTCGGCGGACAAATTCCGTGACTCCCCATCCCAAATCCGGGGCCCATCATGATCATCTTGAAGTGGTTCATCAGACCCTCAATATTGCCGTAGGTATCTTCCTTGGCCGGGAGGACCGCCCGTTTTTCCGGCGCTTGCAGGCCGGGGTATTGGTCTTTGTGGGCGCCTTCCAGCGTGACGTCGGGCTCGACACGGGCCCCGGCCAAAGCCTCCACCCGTCCCATTTTTGCCTCGTCACAAGCGGCCGCCGCCGGAATCACTTTCCCCTCGAGATCGACTTGGATCGCCCCCCCGGGAATTTGTTTCAAGGCCTGCTCGACAATTCTCAAGCTCTGTTCCATCTCCTCCATTCGGCAAAGGTAGCGGTCCAGGTTCGCCGGACATCGTAATCGACACCGGTCGAGCGGAGGAAGGGCCCGGTGATGCCGTAGGCCAGGGCGTCTTCCTTTGAAATGACGCCCACGCCTTTCATCCGGTCCACAAAGATCCGGTTGCGGGTGAGGAGCCGGTCGCATTCCTTTAAAACCTTCCGGGTTTCGGCGACCGCCGTTTTTGCCTTCTCTTCAAAACCCTCCGGCAAATCGGCCTTCACGCCGCCGAACCGGACATAAGAAACAGTCACCCGGGCGCCCGTCACAGATTCGGTCAGTTCATAGAGAAATTCACGGGCCTTCATCAGGTAGAGAAAGACTGTGAAGGCCCCAAGCTCCATCGCCGATGCCCCAATGCAGGTCAGGTGGTCCGAGATCCGGGAGAGCTCGCTCAGGATGACACGGATGTATTGGGACCGCTCCGGCGCTTCGATCCCAAACAGTTTTTCCACGGCCATCGAGTAACCGACATTGTTGATAACGGGAGAAACATAATTCAGCCGGTCGGTGTAGGGGATCACCTGAAGATAGCCCGACTGCTCAGACATTTTCTCGAAGGCCCGGTGGAGGTAGCCGATCTCGACCTCCGTGTTGACGACATTCTCGCCATCAAGCTCAAGGATCAGACGAATAATGCCGTGCATGGCCGGGTGCGCCGGTCCCATGTTGAGCATCATGTTTCGAGTTTCCACAGTTTAATTTTTGGGGCCGATCAGAGGCTGACGTTTCGTGACGGGGTAATCTTTCCGAAGCGGATGCCCGGCGAATTCTTCATACATCAAAATCCGTTTGAGGTTCGGGTGGCCCGGAAAGCGGATTCCAAACATGTCCCAAACCTCCCGCTCATACCAATCGGCGGCGGGCCAAATTGTGGTCAGCGACGGAACGACGGGATCTTTTTCTTCAACCGGCACCTTAATCCGGACGCGATGATTCTTGCTAAGAGAGTAGAGGTGATAAACGACTTCGAAGCGGGGCCGGGCTTCGCCCCAGGTAAGATAATCAACGGCCGTGAGGTCCATCAGAATATTGAAATCAAGCCCCGAATCGGTCTTGAGGAAACGCGTCACTTCAAGCAATGCCTCCCGCCCGACGACCACGGTCTCGTCGCCCCGGAATTCGTGCGAGGCGAGAAGGCTCTCGCCCAACTTCTCTTTTAACCGGTCGAGTATCTTTCCCATCAAGTGAACTGTTTTTGCTTCTGGATTTTTTCCTGCAATTTCATCAGACCGTCCAAAACGTTCTCGGGCCTCGGCGGACAGCCGGGGATATAAACGTCCACGGGAAGGATCGTGTCGATCCCCATCACCGTGGCGTAATTGTCGTAGAAGCCGCCTGTGCAAGTGCAGACCCCGAAGGCCACGACCCACTTGGGTTCGGTCATCTGGTCGTAAATTTTTTTGAGGACCGGGGCCATCTTGTGGGAGATGGTCCCGACCACCATCAAGACGTCGGACTGGCGGGGCGAGAAACGGGGCAGGCCTGCTCCGAAGCGGTCGATATCGTAGTGAGAGCAGGCCACGGACATATATTCCATTCCGCAGCAGGCCGTAACAAAGGGGTATTGAAAGATCGAAAACTTGCGGGCCCAGCCGACCATTTCTTCGATCTTGGAGGTAAAAAATCCCGCAGGCGAACTCGGCGTGTCCTCTTGGAAAGAATTCATTTGAATTCGAGGGCTCCCTTTTTCCAGGCGTAAGCGAATCCGAGGGTGAGAAAAAAAAGGAAGGCCAGCATTTCAAAAAAACCGGGGAGCCCGAGCTGGCGATAGACCACGGCCCAGGGAAAGAAAAAAACCAGTTCCACATCAAACAGGACAAAGAGCATGGCCGTGAGGTAAAACCGGACCGGGCGCCTCGCCTCGGGGAGGGAAAAGGGCGCCTCACCGCATTCGAACGGCTCGGCCTTCACCGGGTCCGGACGCCTGGGGCCCAGGACGACGGCCAAGGCAATGAAAGTCCCGGCCAGAGCGAGAGATAGGACAAAGGTAATCAGGATTCCAAACATGGGAGACAATTATAGCTAAAAATCCAGGGGACAGGCAAACCAGTTACACGAGCAGGGTTTGCCTGTTCCCTAAAATTTAAAGCTCGGCCAAAAGCGCCTGAAGGGGCCTCTTGAGGCAGGTGAAGGTGGGGGTGTCCCGGAGGGTGTAGCGGCTCGCCTCGCCTTCCCGGAGCTCCATCACCAGGTCGAGAAAGTCCGCCGGCTTGTCGGTCTCAAACGCCACGACAAACTCCTGATCGTCGAGCCCGAAAGAATAGGTCGTGTTGAGTTTCACCGTGGGATACTTGTGGCCCACCCGGATATGTTCATCCATCATCTCCTGACGCTTCTCCTTGGGCAGGCGATACCAGTCCCGGGTTTTGACAAAGGGGTAGACGAAAAGATATTTCGATTCGCCGGGGACGATTCTCCCCCGCCGTCCTTCCTGGCCCGGGTGGACGTGTTTGTCCACGTAAAGGGAGCGCTTGGTCATCGCCAGGTAGGAATAAGGAATCGTGATATATTTGCCGAGGCCGGTCTGAAGCATGGCGAGGGACATCTTCTCAAAAAGTTCCAGGTCCTCGGCAATCCGCCACAACATAAATTCCGAATCGCCCCGAATCCCCACGAGCGAATAACTGACAAAAATGACCCCTTTTTTCTGGAACGATTCACACACCTCCAGAAGCTCTCTTCTCCCCTTTTCTTTTTCGCTCTCAGGGAGTCTCCGCCACTCGGATTGGAGCTTGTAAAACCGGAAGTTGACGTATTGTCTCTCGGGTTCTTCAGCCATCAGGTGAGGGATTATATCGATTCATCCCAAAAACGTCACGTTTCATTTCGGGTAGCTGTCACCCTGGATTTACTCCTTATGAAACCCAATCCGACGCTTGGGTTTTTCAGGCCGGCTCGGGTTAATCAGCTTTTGAAGCGCTTCGAAAATAGAGCGAATTTCTTCATCGTGGTCTTCAACCCTTGCTTCCAGCTCATTCAGCTTCGAGGCGAGTTCCTTATAGGTAACGACCCACCGGCGCAACTTTACGAAGGTCTTGACGATGTGGATGCTGATTTTCACGGCCCTCTCACTATTGAGAACGCTCGCCAACATTGCCACACCGTTTTCCGTAAAAGCATGAGGAAGAGAAGGGGAATGCTTCAAGGGGTTCAACCGGTGCCAATTTGTCACCAGTTCATCCCGCTCTTCCTCCGTCAGCTGGAACATAAATTCCTCTGGAAACCTCTCCCGGTTGCGTCTGACCTGCCGGTTTAAGTGCTTCGTCTCAACCCCGTACAGCCTGGCGAGATCCCGGTCAATCATGACCCTCTGGCCTCGGATGTGGAAGATCATTTCTTCAATATCTTCCCGAAGGGCAAGTTGACTTGCGATGTGTTGATTGACTTTTCTGGACATAAAAATACCCTCCTTTAGTTTGGAGGGAGAGGCGGGGTGGCCGACTTTTACCGGGGACGTTTTACGCCCATAACCCTGTTGGTTTACGGCAGATTATAACGCACGAGGTGGCTCAAGAAAAGGGCTTCTGGGTTTGGAATTACTCTCCCGGGTCGGCGTAAATCCGTTTGCCCCCCTCAAAAGGTGCCTGTCCCTTTTCCCTTTCATACCGGCTTATCGGCCCATGCGGAACGCCAAAAAATCCTTGAGGGAGGGGCTTTGGAGATAAGGGTTCCAGCGCTTTTCCTGGCCGATTGTGGAGGTGGGGTCGTCGGAATAATTGTGGCCGGGATAAAGCACGATCTTGTCGTCAAGTTTGCTCAGGCGCTTCAAGCTGTAATACATCTCTTCAGCGTCGCCGCCCGGAAGGTCGCAGCGGCCGCAGGCCTGAATGAAAAGGGTGTCGCCTGAGACGAGATTGTCTTCGACCAAAAAACACTGGGAGCCCGGGGTGTGGCCCGGGGTGTGAAGAAAGGTGATTTCGATTTTCCCAACGGTGAGCTTTTCACCGCTTTCAACCGGTTTTAAATCCGAACGCCAATTCTTGAGGAATTCGGCCTCGCTCCGCTGGCAGTAAATTTTTCCCTTCACCCCCTTGAGAAAATCATCGAGGCCGTTCACGTGATCATAATGAGCGTGGGTCACAAGCGCCCCGGTGACTTTCATCCCGTCTTTCGCCGCCGCCTCAAAGACCGTGGCAACGTCCCACGCCGGGTCGATCATCACGCATTCCCGTTTCGCCCGGTCGCCGACCAGATAAACGAAGTTCTGCATCGGCCCCACTTCAAGCTGCCGGAGGTAGAGGTTTGCTGCTTTACTTCTCATAATAAATCACTTCGAGTTTTGGATTCTCCTGAAGCATTTCCCGTTTCATCTCCTTAAAACAATCTGGGATCTCCGGGTAAGAAGCGTCTCCTTTATATTCTTGATCAATGCAGGTGAGGTAAATCCCGTCGACCCCGGAAATCGTTTGCTTAAAAATTTCCGCGCCGCCGATGATGTAGCAATGGGGTGTTTCGACGGCACCCAGGGCCTCTTCCAAGGATCTAAAGAAACGCACCGGGCCCGGACCTCCCAACCCCATCTGCCTGTCCCCCCAAAGGGGACTGTCCCCTTTTGCGTGGGTCAGGACGAAATTTTGCCGGCCGGGAAGCGGTTTCCCGAGGCTCTCAAAGGTCTTTCGGCCCATCACCACCGTGCTCCCCCACGTCAGCTCTTTGAAATGTTTGAGGTCGGATGAAAAATGCCAGGGCAGCTTGCCGTCTTTGCCAATGACACGGTTCTTTGCTATTGCCACGACATGGAAAAGTTTAGCTTCCATAATTTTGCCTGTCCCCCTAAAGGTGCCTGTCCCCTGCGGGGACTACACCGCCACCGGGGCCTTGATCGCCGGGTGGGGATCGTAATTTTCGAGCCGGAAATCTTCATAATGAAAACTGAAGATGTCTTTGACTTCGGGGTTGAGGACCATTCCCGGCAACGGACGGGGCTCACGGGTGAGTTGAAGGCGCACCGCCTCCAGGTGATTCAAATAGATGTGAAGGTCCCCAAACGTGTGGATGAATTCTCCCGGTTTGAGCCCCGTCACCCCGGCTACCATCAGCGTGAGAAGGGCATAAGAAGCGATGTTGAAGGGGACGCCGAGGAAGGCGTCCGCCGACCTTTGATAAAGCTGGCAGGAAAGTTCCCCGTCCCGAACGTAGAATTGAAAGAGGCAGTGGCAGGGCGGGAGCGCCATTTGGTCGATCTCGGCCACGTTCCAGGCGCTCACAAGGAGCCGCCGGTCGTCGGGATTTGTTTTGATCCTCTCGACCACATTGGCGATTTGATCGATCGTTCCTCCTTTGGCATCGGCCCAGGAACGCCATTGCTTTCCGTAGACCGGCCCGAGCTGGCCGTCCTCGTCCGCCCACTCGTCCCAAATGGTGACCCCGTGATCTTTCAAATATTTCACGTTCGTGTCGCCGGCCAAAAACCACAAAAGTTCGTAGATCACCGATTTCAGATGAATCTTCTTGGTCGTGAGAAGCGGAAATCCCCGAGTGAGATCAAAACGCATTTGATAGCCGAAGGTGCTGATCGTCCCGACGCCGGTGCGGTCTTTTTTCTCCGTTCCGGCGGCAAGAATGTGTTTTAACAAATCGAGGTATGGTTTCACGGGCCTATTCTATCACCTCTCAAGTGCCCTTGGCCGAGCCGTCGCCCCGGGGGTCGCTCACGCCCACAAAGGTCCCGCCGTTTTTTTCGTAGGCGATGGCCTGGGCATTGCCGAAGGGCTTCCGAAGGACAAAACGGTGTCCCCGCCGCTTCAAATTATCAATCGCCCCGGAATCCTTCAGAAAATCCGACTCCACCTCGACCGCACTCCCCCGGGCCGCAAAGCGGGGCACTGAAAGGGCGGCCTCGAGCGGCAGGCGGAAGTCGATTAAATTGGTCACGATTTCCTGGACGACGGGGATGATGAGCGAGCCGCCGGGCGAGCCGGCAATGAGGAAGGGCTGGCCGTTCTTGAAAATAATCACAGGGCACATACTGCTCCGGGGCCGCTTCTCGGGGCCGGGGGCATTGGGCTTCAAGGTCTTCGGCACGGCCGAGGCAAGGACGTGGCCCTTGGGCATCACCCCGGACAATCCCTCGAAGCCGGGCTCGGCGTCAAAATCCGTGAGTTCGTTATTGAGAACAAAACCCCAGCCGTCGACCACCATCGCAGAGCCGAAGACATGCTCGATCGTCGTCGTGTAGGAGACAAGATTGCCGGCGCTGTCCCGAATGGAAATGTGGGACGTATTGCCGAGGGCCGAAAGGGAGGCCTCCTCCGCCGGAGAATCCATTTCCTTCACTTCCTCGAACTTGATCGACTGCGCCTTTTTCCTGGCGTAATCTTTCGAGAGAAGTTTCTTGAGCGGGATTTTATTGAAATCCGGGTCCCCCAGGTGTCTCGCCCGGTCGTCAAAGGCCATCTTCTGCGCCTCGATGGCCAGATGAAAGGAATCCGGCGTGGGCCCGTAAAAAATCAGGCTGAAGTTTTCGAGGATATTCAGGATCTCGATCAGGGCCACGCCCCCCGAGGAAGGCGGGCCCATCGTGAAAATGTCATGGCCCCGGTAGGTGCCGTGAAGGGCGTCCCGCTCCACGGCTTCATAAAACGCAAGGTCCGTCCGTTCCAGGAACCCGGGCCGGACCGGGGCGTATTTCACGGTGTTCACAAGGGCCCGGGCGATTTCCCCCTCGTAGAAAGCGCCGATCCCCTCCCCGGCAATTTTCGTGAAGGTCCGGGCCAAATCCTTTTGGACAAGAATGTCGTCTTTCCGGAGAGGACTCCCGTCCGGATGAAAAAAGATTTTCCGTGAGGCCTCGAATTGCCGGAGCCGCCCCTCTTCTTCCTGAATCGCCTCGGCGAGCCGTTTTGAAACCGGCACCCCTTCCTCGGCCAACTCGATCGCCGGTGCAAAAAGTTTTTCGAATCGGAGATTCCCGCTTCCGAAACGCTCGTGGACCCGCTTTAAAAGCTTGAGCGTGCCCGGCACGCCGACCGGAAGCCCCCCCGTAATCCGGTCCGGATAAAAGGGAAGGGGGTTGCCTTCTTCGTCCAGAAACATTTTGGGGGCGGCCCGGGCGGGCGCCTTTTCACGGCCGTCAAAGGTGACAATGGCTTTTGATTTGGAATCGTAATAAACGAAAAATCCGCCGCCTCCGATCCCGGAAGACTCGGGCTCCACAACATTCAGGACCCACTGGGCCGCAATGGCTGCATCGACCGCATTGCCGCCGGCCTCAAGAATTTCAAGGGCCGCCTCGGTCGCATAGGGATCGGCCGTGACCACCATCGCATTCGCCGCACGGTCGATGGAAACAGGGTCGACGAGTTCCACTTCGGAGGAGACAAGCGCCGGGAGAGTGAAAACTAAAAGAGAGGAAGCGAAGAATATTTTTCTAAAAGGAAATGTCATTCTAACGCTGCCGGGGTCCAGGCTTAGACGGAAACCCGGCCTTTTCTCGCCACGGCCCGCTTCGCCCGCTTCACAATGTAAGGCGCCGTGAGGCCGTATTTTTCCATGAGCTGGTCCGGGGCCCCTGATTCGGAATAGGTGTCCTGGATCGCCACAAATTCCATCACGACCGGCTGCTCTTCGGAAATGAGCCTCGCCACGGCGCTCCCGAGCCCGCCCCAAATTTGGTGCTCTTCCGAAACGACGAAGGCATGCGTGCGGGCCGCTTCTTCGAGGAGAAGCTTCCGGTCCAGGGGCTTCACCGTGTGAAGATCCACCACGCTTGCCTCGATTCCCTCCGCCTTCAATTGTTCCGAAGCGGCCAGCGCCTCAAAGACAAGGAGCCCGTTGGCGATCAAGGTCACGTCTTTTCCCTCCCGCAGCCGGACCCCCTTCCCGATCTGAAAAGAAGTTTTCTCCGGATAAATCACGGGCGTCTTGGGCCGTCCGGTCCGGATGTAAACCGGTCCCACGTGCCGGGCCGCTTCGTGGACCAGCGCCCGGGTCTGAACAGCGTCGGAGGGGACCATCACGGCAAAGCCGGGGAGCGAGGTCATCAAGGCGACGTCTTCGATCGATTGCTGCGAAGCGCCGTCCTCCCCCACGCTGATTCCGCCGTGGGAGGTCACGATTTTGACATTGAGCTCCGGAAAGGCGACCGCCATTCGCAATTGATCGTAGGATTTGCAAACCAGGAAGCAGGCAAAGCTCGAAACAAACGGGATTTTTCCGGCAGCGGCGAGGCCGGCGGCGACCCCGACCATGTCTGCCTCCTGGATCCCCATATTAAAGAAGCGCTCAGGATATTTTTCACCAAAGGCCGCCGTCTTGGTCGATTTGGAAAGGTCGGCGTCGAGAACGACGACATTGGGATTGTCTTTGCCAAGCTCCACCAATGTCTGCCCGTAGGCGTCCCGGGTGGCGGGTCCTAATTTTTTTTCCATTGAATTACACCAGCTCCCGAAGGGCCCGCTCCGCTTCTTCTTTTGTGGGGGCGACGCCGTGAAAGTGATTGTTGTTCTCCATAAAAGAGACGCCCTTCCCTTTGACGGTGTGGGCGATAATCATGCAGGGTTTCCCCTGGACCTCCTGCGCCTCCCTCAGGGCGGCCGCAATCTGATGAAGGTTGTGCCCGTCAATCTCCTCGACGTGCCAGTTGAAGCTCCGCCATTTCTCCGCCATCGGTTCCATGTCACAGATTTTTTTCACCGAGTCATCCAACTGGAATTTGTTGTAATCGAGGACCGCAATGAGGTGGTCCACCTTGTGATGGGCCGCCGCCGCAGCCGCTTCCCAGGTCTGCCCTTCGTTGGTTTCGCCGTCGCTTAAAATCACGTAAGTAAAATAAGATTTTTTGTCGAGGCGCCGGGCCAGGGCGTATCCGATCCCGATCGAAAGTCCCTGCCCCAAGGAACCGGTCGAGGCCTCGAGGCCCGGCAGGCGGCGCATGTCCGGGTGCCCCTGCAGCGGGCTCCCCAGTTTGCGGAGCGTCAAAAGCTTTTCCGCCGGAAAATAACCGGCGTGGGCGAGAGCGGCATAAAGGACCGGAGCGCCGTGTCCCTTGCTTAAAATGAGCCGATCCCGGTCGGGCCATTTGGGGTTCGCCGGGTCGTGATTCATGAGGTGAAAATAGAGGACGGTCAAAATATCGGCCGCCGAAAGGGAACCGCCCGGGTGTCCGGAACCGGCCTCGGCCAGCATCCGGATAATGTCTCGCCGGATCTCCTTCGCTTTAGACGGCAATTCCTCAAGTGTCAGTTTTTTCACCGGGATTTCCTTGTGAGGGGACTCAAAACGGCCCCTAGGTTACGTGATTTGCGCCTGCAAGGGAAGGGGAAATTTGTGATTGTGCCGGTAAGAAATTCTAATTCTTCCGAATCATTTCTTTCGCAAGCCCGAGGAAAAATCGCTTGAGCTCTTCCAAGGGCACTTCCTTCAGCATTCGAGGCAGCTTTTCCACTTCTCGGACACGAAACAGGGCCTGGGCCAGCCAATAATCGTCAAGACCCACATGTTTTGTCCTCGTCTTCTCAAGGATTCCTCTAAACGGAAGAAACTCCCGATCAAGAAAATAAAGGTCCACAAAATCTTTTGCCTCTGCCCTGTCAAACAAGGCGGAAAGTTTGTTGCAGGCGATGTCCGTCAGGTTGTCGATGTAAATATGAAGTTCCGGTTGAAGCGCCGTCTTTTCCAGACGAAAGGGGGCGTCCTGGGCAAAATCAACCCGGAGGATCTCGCCTCGATCGGATTCGAAAAAGCAGTTGGCAAAGCTGACTGACTGTCTCCGGACTTCAAGTTTCAAGCCGAGCTGTTTCGCACACTCCTCAGCCCAGGGAAGAACGTATCTCACTTCCCCGGATTTGCTTCGGAAGAAAAAGACGGGGAAGGTCATCGTAAATGGTCCTCATTCCGACATCTCTAATGTCTTGAATTCCGCCCTGGGTCAGCACACGGGTCACATACCAGCGGCGGAAGGATTCCTTTTCACGGTCCTTTTCGTCAAACTCGTAGTCCCAGATAAGTTTTCGGTTGATTTCCATAATCGAAGTATACCCACCGGAAACGGACAAGTAAACCCCGCTAGAGAAAAATTATCTCTAACGGGGGGAGCCAGCTGGGGAGGTTACACCCGAATGGGAAGGGGAAATTTGGATTGGGGGCGGTGGAGGTTTTGGAAGATTTCGAAGATTTGGCGGGCGCCTTCCAAAAGGGAGAGACCGGGCTGGAGGATGTCGACAGACTTGATTTCGTAAATCTGGTGACGCTTGACCGCTTCGATTTTGTCCCAACCGGGCCGGGACCGGATCTTCTCGACCTGAACTTTTTTGCCGCACCAGGAGGCCAGAATGACTTCGGGGTTTCGGCGGATCACCTCTGCGGATTCGACTTGCCTTTGGCGGGCGACTTTTCCGGATTCCAGTTCTTCAAAAATATCCTCCCCGCCGAGCATCCGGATCAATTCCCCCACCCACCCGATCCCAGAAATCAAGGGGTCGTCCCACTCTTCAAAATAGACCCGAAGCCGTTTGGGAAATTCTGAAGCTTTCTTCTCGAGTTTGTCGAGTTCCCCGTAAAATTTGTCGCAGAGCGCTTCGGCCTTTCCTTCAAGCCCCAGAAGCCGCCCCACGGAAATGATGACTTCGCCGATCTCTTCGAGGCTCCTTTGATTCGTCACGAAGACGTTGTAGCCCTCTTCGGTGAGATCCCGGACAATGTCTTTTTGAAGGTCCGAGAAGGCAAAGATCAAATCAGGCTCGAGGGCCCGGATTTTGTCCATTCGGGCGGAGGTGAAGGCGGCGACTTTTTCCTTGAGCCGGGCCTCGGGCGGCCGGACGGTGTAGCCCGAGACGCCCACAATTCGCTCCCCCACTCCCAGAGCAAAGATGATTTCGGTCGTCTCCGCCGTCAGGCAGATGACCCGCCTCGGCCAGGAATTAAACTTCGACAAAAATATCCTCCCCTTCTTCTTTAACTTTAAAAGTTTCTTGTCTGATGGAATCATTGAAAGTGCAAACTCCGGTCGTCACATCAAACTGCCAGCCGTGCCAGGGGCAGGTCACTACACTTCCATCGAGTCCGCCCTCGGCCAAAGGCCCTCCCTGATGCGGACAAACGTGTTTGAGCGCACAAACCTTTCCCCCAACATTAAAAAGTGCGATTTCCTTTCCCTGGACCTCGACACACTTGCCCGTGTCCTGAGGGATCTCACCTCTTTTCGCAACCTTGACAAACTCTCCCATGGAACCCTCCTTTTAACAAACGTTCCTTGTTAAGCGTTTTTTCATATAATGGGGGCCGATATGAAAAAGACGGCCGCCCTGATTATCGCCGCCAGCGAGCGCGACGCCAATCTTTATTATGCGACCCGTTTCATCGCCCCGGACCCCTTTGTCTTTCTCCAGATGGGCGGTGAGAAGGTCCTTCTCATGAGCGACCTTGAAGTCGACCGGGCCCGCTCCCAGTCCTCGGCAGACCGGGTCCTCTCAACCTCCAAACTCGCCGCCGATTACCGAAAGCGAAAGAAGGAACGTCCTTCTCTCATCGGTTTAATCGAGGACTTTTTAAAATTAAAACGGATTCGAAATTTGCGGGTCCCGTCCGACTTCCCGATCGCCTACGCCGATTCCCTCCGAAAGAGGGGATTTCATCTCACGCCGAAGCCGGACCCCTTTTTTGAAAAGAGGACCGTCAAGTCGCCGGCCGAGGTGCGGGCCCTTGAAACTACGCTCCGTCACACGGAGGCCGCCTGCCGGGCCGCTTGTGAAATCATCGCCCGCTCCACGATTCGCCGGGGGAAACTTTACCGCCGGGGAAAGCCCCTCACAAGTGAAGACATCAAAAAGGTCATCCACCTCAGTTTGATGGAACGGGGCTGCGTGGCCCAGCACACGATCGTGGCCTCGGGAATCGACGGGGTCGATCCTCACAACGAAGGCTCGGGACCGCTGAAGGCGAACGAGCCGATCGTGATGGACATCTTTCCCCAGTCGATCAGAACCCGCTACTATGCGGACCTTTCACGCACGGTGGTCCGGGGCAAGGCTTCGCCGAAACTGAAAAGGATGTTTGCCGCCGTGTGGGAAGGACAGGAGATCGCCTTTCGAACGATCCGGCACGGCGCCGACGGCAGCCGGATTCACGAGGCCATCCAGCGCCGTTTCGAGCAGTTGGGCTTCAAGACCGGGGAGATGAACGGCCGAATGCAAGGGTTCTTCCATGGCACAGGACACGGCGTCGGGCTTGAAATCCACGAGCCGCCCCGGATCAGCGCCGGCAAGGACATCCTCAAGGCCGGGCAGGTCGTCACCGTGGAACCCGGCCTTTATTATGAAGATGCCGGCGGGGTCCGCCTGGAAGACATGGTCCTCGTCACCCGGCAGGGATGCCGAGTCTTAAACCGGCTCCCTAAAATTTTAGAGCTGTAGCCTGACCCTCCATCTTGTAACCCTCAGCTTTAAAAGAAGTTAAGCGATTCCTTCCCCGCCCCGGAAAACCGGCAGGAAAAATTTATCTTGAGAAGAACCCGGGACTTGCCGTTTAGTATGGTTAGGAAAAAGAAGGGGGGTGAATCAGAATGGGGTTAAAACTCATTGCTCGGCTGGTGCTTCTGGTCGACGGATTGGCCTTGGTGGTTCCGAATGTTCTGGCGCCGATTCTGGCGATCGGGGTGGCGCAGGTCACAATTCAACTCGTGCTTGGGGTTCTCTCGGTGATTCTGGCCCTCTACTTCATCATCAAAAAGGTCCCATAATTCCGGGGGCCTTTTTGTTTCTGCCTTAAAGAATCAATTCAAGCCGCTCAACTTCCAACGAGCGAGGGAGAAGACCCTTCTCCGAACCTAGATTCAGGAGAAGGCGAAGGGCTTCTCTCCCTTTTTTGCCGAGGTCGAGCGAGTAATCGTTCACATACATCCCCACGAAACGGTCTCCCCGTCCGGGGCCCATCCCCCTCCCGAATTCCAAAGCGTAACCCATCGCCTCCCGGCGGTGGGCCAGGGCGTAATCAAGGCTCCGTTTAAAGAGCCGGCTGAAACCCAGGATCGTCTCCTCTCCCAAATCCCGGCGAATCGCATTGATTCCAAGCGGGAGCGGAAGCTTGAATTCTTTAAACCACCACTCGCCCAAATCAAGAATTTTCCGGAACCCCTTCTCTGAGTAAGTCAGCTGGCCCTCGTGAATCAAAAGGCCAAAATCCGCCGCTCCCTTCTCGAGGGCTGAAAAAATTTCATCAAAGGGGACAAAAACCGGCGTGAAGCCCGGCTCATAAATTTGAAGGACCAGAAAGGCAGTGGTGTATCGGCCCGGCACGGCGATCCGTGATCCTTTCAGATCGACCGGTCTGGATGGATCTCTTTTTGAAACGAGCACCGGTCCGTAATTCTCGCCCACGCTTGCCCCGTAGGGAAGCAATTGATAGCGGTCTGTCAGATGGGCAAAGGCGTGGCAGGAAAGGGCCGTGACCTCGAGATCGGCTTGAAAGGCCCGGCAGTTCAAGCTCTCGATGTCCTCAATGACATGCTCAATCTCGAAACCATCGGTTGGGATCTTCTCCTTGGCGAGGGCATAAAACATGAAGGCGTCATCAGCATCGGGGCTGTGCCCCACCCGGATTTTCCTCGTGGCAGGCGCTTGCATGGGCGGCAAGTCTATCGAATCCCCCACCCCGAATCAAGGCAGTTGACAAAAAGTATGGATGGGACATAATCCCTACCCGCTTAAAACACCAGAAAACAAAGGGAGGAAATTGTGGAATTAAAAGTAGGAAAACCGGTTCCGGACATCAAAGCACAGGCCCTCTTGCCTGACAGCTCCTTCAAGGAAGTCAAACTCTCCGATTACAAGGGAAAGTGGGTCGTGATCTTCTTCTATCCTCTCGACTTTACCTTCGTCTGCCCGACCGAGATCCAGGGCTTTAATGCCAAGTATGACGAGTTTAGAAAGGTCGGGGCGGAGGTCCTCACCGCCAGCACGGACAGTGTTTATTCGCACAAGGCGTGGTGCGAAGGCGGCCTCGGGAAGGTCAAATTCCCGATGATCGGCGACACCAGCCACGAAGTCAGCAAGACGTTTGGAGTTCTCGTGGAAGACAAGGGCGTGGCCCTTCGAGGCACTTTCATCATCGACCCTCAGGGCGTCTGCCGTAGCGCCGTCGTCAACGACCTTTCGGTGGGACGAAGCGTGGATGAAACCTTGAGGACCCTGCAGGCCTTTCAGACCGGGGGTCTCACCGCCTGCGATTGGAAGCCGGGCCAGAAAACACTCGGGAAATAGTCCGGACTCAGGGCGTTTCCACCCTCAAAACCACAACCTGAAACTCGAGGTCCTTGCCGGCCAGCGGGTGGTTGAAATCAATCACCACGGATTTCGGTTTCACCTCAACGATCTTGACCACTTGAGTCATCCCTTCCGGGGAAGTGGCTTCCAGAAGAGTCCCCTTCGTGGCACTGACATCCTTCGGTAGATTCTCCCTGGGGATTTCTTGTAACGCCTGGGGGTTGGGGGGGCCGTAAGCCTCCCGGGTGGGAACCTGAACCGTCTTTTTTTCGCCGGCCCGAAGACCCGTCAGGCCTTTCTCAAGCCCCGGCACAATCTGATTTTTCCCGTGAAGATAGGTGAAGGGATTTTTGACATCGGCCTCTTCGAGAAGGGTTCCCTTCACCAGAAGTTTGTAGGTCAATGTGACTTTTTTTCCGGCCTCGATCCGGACGCCTTCCGCCGCCCAAAGACTCCCGGCGCCGGTCCCCAAGACGGCCGTCACGAGAATGAAAGTTAAAATTTTACTGAGAGTGTTCTGAGGCAAATTTTTCTCCTTTATCAACAAGGGTTCAACGTTACTTTGAGTCTTTAAAGGCGGATTCGAGGAGCGGCTTGAGCTGGCCTTCGCTGTGCATCTCACTCACGATATCGCACCCGCCGATCAATTTTCCCTTCACGAAGACCTGCGGGAAGGTCGGCCAGTTGGAAATCTGAGGGAGGAGGGCCCGGATGTCCGGATGGGCCAGGATATCCACGGTATGAAACGGAAACCCGAGGCTTTTAAAAATCTCGACCGTCTTCGCCGAGAAACCGCATTGGGGAAAATCGGGCGTCCCTTTCATGAAGATGACGATTTTATCGGCCCGGATCTCTGATTGAATCTTTTCAGTCGTGTTGGTCATAGGTCTTTCTCCCTTTGAGGGGGCCCAATTCTATCACAAACCGTCCCCTAGACGGCACGGGTTTTGATGGCCAGGGCGTGAATTTCGTCCTTCAAGGGCCCGAGGGAGGCGTGCACCATCTGGTGCTGCTCAATCAAGGTTTTTCCCTTGAAGGCCGGGGAAAGGACAATCACTTGAAAGTGGTCCCCTCCCCCGGTCATATCCTGAACCGTCACCTCCGCCCCGGGAAGGGCCCCCAATACTGAGGCCTGAATCCGTTCCGCCAGCGTCATCGTGAAGACCCCCTTTTTTCTGTTGAGTTTTCCTTGAGAATTGGTATAGTGACGCATTCTTGATTCATAAAGGGCTTCATCATAAGGAATAGTGAGGGACGAGGCAAGCTGCCTTCATTTGCTAACCCAAATACCCTAATCTTGATAAAAAAATCGGCATTACTATAGTTTAAAGGAGCCTCATGAAGAAAACGGTGAATGACCTTTCGTGGATGATTGGAGGGCCGCAAGGCACCGGGGTTGACTCCTCAGCCACCCTTTTCGCCCGGGCCTGTGTCACCGGAGGCCTCTGGGTCTTCGGCAAACGGGAATACCACTCCAATATCATCGGAGAACACAGCTATTTCCAGATCCGGGTCTCCTCGAAGCAGGTGGGGTCCCATCTCGACCCCGTTCACCTCCTCGCCACCTTTGAGGATTCAACGGCCCGGATCCACGCCCACGAGGTCGTGCCCGACGGGGCCCTCCTCTACGACCCGACCGTCACCCACCCCGAAAACCTGAATCTCCCCAAAGGGGTCCTCCTCGTCCCCCTGGATTACGCTGAAGTCTTGAGGCAAGTCGCCGCTGAAACGGGAGAATCTTTCTCCAAACTCGTCATTATGAAGAATACCATTTCGGTCGCTGCCTCCTTCGCCCTCCTTGATTTTGACATCTCTGTCCTTGAAAAAGGATTGGCTGGGATTTTCACCGGCCGGAAGGCAAAACTGGTCCCGATGAACATGGCCGTGGCCAAGAAGGCCTACTCCTTCGTTAAAAGGGATTCCATCGATAAGTTCCCCTACAGGCTCGAACAAATCCACGGAGTGCCCCAACGCCTCGTCATGACCGGGACCACCGCCGTGGCCGTGGGAAAACTCAAGGCCGGCTGCCGGTTCCAAACTTATTACCCCATCACCCCGGCCAGTGACGAATCAGTCTATCTGGAAGGGCTCCCGGAGCATGGGATGCTCGTCATGCAATGTGAGGATGAGATTTCATCCGTAGAACAGGCCATTGCCGCCTCCATTATGGGGGTCCGGGCCTCGACTTCGACCTCCGGCCCGGGATTCTCGCTGATGGCAGAGGGGATCGGCTGGGCAGGGATGAACGAGGTGCCCCTTGTAGTTTTCAATTACCAGCGGGGCGGACCCGCCACCGGGCTCCCCACCCGGCACGAGCAGGGAGAGCTTTTCTTTGCCATCCACTTTGCCCACGGCGAATTTCCCCGGATTGTCATTGCCCCGGCCGACCACGAGGAATACTTCTACGATTCCTTTGAGGCCTTCAACTACGCCGACCGTTATCAAACTCCGGTCGTTGTCCTGACCGACAAAAATATCGGAAATAATACCCAAAGCTTTCTCCCCTTCGATGAATCCAAACTCCGGATTGACCGGGGCAGGGTCGCTACAAAAGAAGACATGAGCCGTTACTCCATTGACGGAATGTATAAACGGTTCGCCTTCACTGAGGCCGGAATTTCGCCCCGGACGTTTCCGGGAATGCAGGACGGGATCTTCTGGATGACAGGGGACGAGCACAATGAGCTTGGCAACATCGACGAAAGTGCGGCGAACCGGGTCCCGATGCACGAAAAGAGAATGAAGAAGCTTGAGATTGCGGCCCGGGAGATTCCCGAAAAAGACCAAATCCGGTTTTACGGCGACGCCTCGGCCGACCTCACCCTCATGAGCTGGGGCTCTCCCAAAGGCGCTATTTTGGATGCGCTCCCGAAGCTGAAGAAAGCGGGCATTAACGCCAATTTCCTTCTAGTCCATCTTCTCTGGCCTTTTCCGGCCGAGGCCGTCACCCGGATTCTAAAGAAGGCGAAGAAAATCGTGGATATCGAAATGAACTATTCCGGCCAGCTGGCCAGCCTCGTCCGGAGGGAAACCGGCATTCAGGTTCATCACAAAATTCTAAAATGGAACGGGCGGCCGATTTCCGAGACTGAGATTGTCGAAGGCGTCCTCCAAGTGGCCAAAAAGAACGAAGCCAAAGTCGTCTTAACGGCGGGAATGTAAAGGAGAGAGTGCCCATCGGTATGGAGACCACGAAGATCAATCCCAAGAATCTTTCGGAAAAGCCGCTGACGATGAAGGACTTCAAGACGGACGTCCATATCGACTGGTGCCCGGGCTGCGGCGATTTTGGGATCACGGCCTCGGTGCAGCAGGCGCTGGCCGAGCTCAAATTCGCCCCGTGGCGGGTGACGATGGTCTCGGGCGTCGGCTGTTCTTCAAAGACCCCCCACTTTATCAAGACCTACGGAATTCATTCCCTTCACGGCCGCACCCTCGCCTTCGCCCTGGGCGCCAAGATGGCCAACCCTGAAATTGAAGTGGTGGCCGTCGGCGGAGACGGCGACGGTTACGGAATCGGCGCCGCTCACTTTGTCCACGCAGGCCGCCGCAATGTGGATCTTGCTTACATTGTTTACAATAACGAAGTCTACGGACTCACAAAAGGTCAGGCCTCGCCGACCTTGAAACGGGGTGAGAAACCGAAATCGCTTCCCCTCCCGAACGTGATGGACGGGGTGAATCCGCTTGCCCTCGCCTTGAGTTCCGGTTACACCTTCATCGCACGAAGCTACGCCTTTGCCGGGGCCCACCTGAAGGAAACCATCAAACGGGCCATCCTCCACCGGGGCATGGCCCTGGTCGATGTGCTCCAGCCCTGCCCGACTTATAACGACCTCCACACCAAGGAGTGGTTTGCCCAAATGGTGGAAAGCCACGGCCAGCAAAAACCCCGCTGCTTTGATATTGAAAAAGAGGGCTACGACAGCCGGGTGAAAGACGCCTCGAATGAAGAGGAAGTCCTTTCGAAGAAAAAACAGGCCTTTGAAATGGCCTATTACCGGGGCGAGCAGGTCCCGATCGGCGTTTTCTACCAGATCGACCTTCCGACTTACTACGACCGCATTGCCGTCAACGCACCCATCCTGAATCAATACACGCCGGTCACACTCCCGACCCAGGACCCCTCCGGAAAGCCGACCTCAAATCTTTCAAGCGCCCTCGCCTCTTACCTGGTTTAGTTTCCGGACGCCGTCCGGTGCACGTTTTTCGTTGGTTGTGTTAAAATACCCGGCCCATGAATTCAAAACTTAAACACCGTTCCAGAGAAATCACCGAGGGCCCCGAACGGGCGCCCGCCCGGGCCATGCTCCGGGCCATGGGACTCACCGACGAGGACCTCGAAAAACCCTTCATCGGTGTCGCCAACACGGCCTCTGACATCACCCCCTGCAATGTCCACCTTGACAAGGTGGCGGCTGAAGTCAAAAAAGGCGTGCGGGAAGCGGGCGGAGTCCCCTTCGAATTCGGGACCATCACCGTTTCTGACGGGATTTCGATGGGGACCGAGGGGATGAAGGCCTCGCTCATTTCCCGGGAAATCATCGCCGACTCCATTGAATGCGCCTCGATCGGGGAACGTTTCGACGGCCTGGTCACGATCGCAGGCTGTGACAAAAACCTGCCGGGCTCCGTGATGGCGGCAATCCGCCTCAATATCCCGACGGTTTTTATCTACGGCGGAACGATTTATCCCGGAAAATTTGAAGGTCACGACGTCAATATCCAGGATGTCTTTGAGGCGGTCGGAAAGTTTGCCCGGGGAAAGATGACCCTGGCCGAACTCCGGGCCCTGGAATGTTCAGCCTGCCCCGGCGCCGGAAGCTGCGCCGGGATGTTCACGGCCAATACGATGGCCACCGTGATTGAGACGCTCGGAATGTCGCTCCCGGGGTCGGCCTCGATCCCGGCGGAAGATCCTCGTCACCTTTCAACATCCCGACAGGCCGGAAAACAGGTTCTCTTTCTCCTCGAAAAGGGGATCCGCCCCCGGGACATCCTGACGAAAAAAGCGTTTGAGAATGCGATCACGGCGGATGTCGCCATCGGCGGCTCCACCAATGCCGTGCTTCACCTTCTCGCCCTTGCCAAAGAAGCGGGCATCAAACTTTCACTCGATGATTTTGAACGAATCAGCCGAAAGACACCGCACCTCGGAGACATGAAACCGGCCGGCCGGTTTGTGATGTCCGATCTGGACGCCAAGGGCGGGGTCCCCCTTCTTCTCAAAACACTGCTCGAAGCCGGCCTCCTTCACGGAGACGCTTTAACCGTCACGGGAAAAACTCTTGAAGAAAATTTGAAAGCCATCCGGCTTGACCTTGAGGCCGGGCGGGACCTGGTCCGCTCAACGAAAAATCCCATTCACCCGGAAGGGGCACTCGTCGTGCTCCACGGAAATCTTGCCCCGGACGGCGCCGTCCTTAAATTGACGGGCTCGAAGGATCTTGTCTTTAACGGAACGGCCCGGGTCTTTGATTCCGAAGAGGCGGCCTTCAAGGCGGTCCAGGATAAAAAAATTAAACCCGGTGACGTGGTGGTGATCCGTTACGAAGGCCCACGGGGAGGCCCGGGGATGCGGGAGATGCTCGCTGTCACCGCCGCCATTGCAGGACAAGGCTTCGGGGAAAAGGTGGTCCTTCTCACAGACGGCCGGTTTTCCGGCGCCACCCGGGGGGCCATGGTCGGTCACGTCTCGCCGGAAGCCGAGGAAGGCGGGCCGATTGCGGTCGTCAACGAAGGAGACCGGATCACCCTGGATCTTCCCGGCCGGAAACTCACGCTCGAAATTTCCGAAAAAGAATTAAGTCAAAGGCTCCGGGCGTGGATTCGTCCGGTCCCCCGTTACACCACCGGCATCTTCGCCAAATACGCCCGCCTTTTCACGTCGGCCTCCCAGGGAGCCGTCACCACGGCTTGAGGCGCTCGCCGGTGTCTCGACGAAACCGATTCGATGTCGTCCTCTTTGACATCGATAACGTCCTGGTCGACACCCGGGCTTCTTACCTTGCCGCCATCCAAAAAACGGTTGAGATCTACCTGAACCGCCCCGGCGTCGTCACACCGAAGGAGATCGACCAATTTAAACTCCTCGGCGGCTTCAATGATGACTGGGACGCCTGCTACGGCATCATCACGTTTCTCGAGACGGCCCTTCATCGCCTCTCCATTTCCGAATTGAGAGGCACCTTCCCCGGGCGGCCGCTTGGAATCGAAGGACTCCTCAAGGGACTCAAGGTCCTTTACGGGCGGGTGGAAACGCCCAGCTACCGGAAGATCGCCGGAATATTTCAAGGAATCTACCTGGGTTCAAAGAAGGGTTCGGGTCTCATCCGGAAGGAAAAACTGATCTTTCCAAAGTCCCTCTTGGAAAAAATCCACGGTCGGGGCGTCCGGCTGGGGATCGTCACGGGGCGGGACCGTTACGAGGCGGAATATGCACTGAAGCGATTGGGAATTTTGAGTCTCTTTGATGTCCTGGTCACGATTGACCAGGTCCGCCGGGAGGAAAGGCGGCAGGGAAAACGGCTCCGGAAACCGGACCCCTGGCCGATCCTTGAAGCCGCAAGAAAATTTAAAAAAAGTTACCGTTACCGGACACCGTCCCGCACACGTCTTCGTTTCCTTTACGTCGGCGATTTGCCCGACGATGTCCTGGCCGGAAAGCGAGCCAAAAAATTTATTTCCCTCCGGACCGCCGCTTTTCCAAAATTCACCCGGGACCCCCGGGCCGTCAGGGAAGAGCTTCGAAAGATCAAGCCCGATTACCTCCTCAAAAATCCGCAGGGCCTTTTAAGGCTTCTGAGTTAGCCGGTGTTGCGCAGGCCCTGGGCGACCCCGTTGATTGAAAAAAGGACGGCCCGCCACAAGGCGTCTTTCTCCTTCTCGTCCGGCGAGCGGCGCAGCCGGTCCAGCAAAATCACCTGGGCGTAACTCATCGGGTCGACGTAGGGATTCCGGAGCCGGATGGAATTTTGAAGGGCGTAGTAGTTGTCTAGAATCTCCTTTTGCCCCGTAACTTCCAAAAGGATCTTGAGGGTGCGTGCGTATTCCTCCTCGAGGCGGGAAAATATCTTTTCCCGGATCTTGGCGTCGGGGACCAGGCCGGCGTAGAGCGAGGCAATCCGAAAGTCGGCCTTCTGCATGCTCATCTGCATAAAATCAATCAAGGTCCGGAAAAAGGGCCAGCGGCGATACATCTCCCTCAAGTCTTGAAGGGAGACTTTCTCCGTGCGGCCCAGAGCGGAGGCCAATCCGAACCAGCTCGGAAGGATGGTCCGGGACTGCATCCAGCTAAAGACCCAGGGGATGGCCCTCAAGTCCTCAATCCGGGAACTTTCCACCCTCCGGGCCGGACGGGAGCCGATGTGGTGGGCTGAAATTTCCTCAATCGGGGTGGCGCTCCGAAAATATTCCGGGAATCCCGGGTCCTCATAGACAAGACTCCGGTAGGCCCGGTAAGACTCCCGGGAAAGGGCCTCGATCGTCTTCTCCCATTTTTCCTCCTCCCGGGCGGGCCGCTGCCGGAGCCAGGAGGCCTCGAGGACCGCCGAGAGCACGAGCTCGATATTTCTCTCCGCAATGTAGGGATTGGAATATTTGGAGGAAATGACCTCCCCCTGCTCGGTGATCTTGATCCGCCCCTCGAGCGTCCCGGCCGGCTGGGCCAAAATCGCCTGGTTGGCGGGGCCTCCTCCCCGGCCAATCGTCCCGCCACGGCCGTGAAAAAGCTTTTGGCGGACCCCAAACCGCCGGGCCGCCCGGGTCAGCCGTTTCTGCGCCTCGTAAAGGGCCCAATTGGAGGTGAGGAACCCGCCGTCTTTATTGCTGTCGGAATAGCCCAGCATGATTTCCTGATTTTTTCCAAGTCCCCGGAGGTGTTCCGCATAAACCGGATCCCGGTAAAGCGCTTCCATCACCCGGGGGGCCTCTTCCAAATCACGGATCGTCTCAAAAAGAGGGACCAGATGAAGCCCGGGATTGCCCGTCTCCCGGGCCAGCCAAAGGAGCATCAAGACATCGCTTCTCGAATGGGTCATGCTGAGGATGTAAGAGTCAATCGCCCGGGAGTCGATCTCCTCATGGGCCCGGCGGATGGTTTCGAAGGTGGCCAGCACTTCCCGGGTCTCGTCCGAGAGGGGGCCCCGTTGAATCGAACGGGGGGCTGTTCGGATCCACTGACGGAGACAGGAACATTTTTCTTCCTCCGGAAGATCGGAAAATTTTTCTTTGACCCAGCCCTCGCTCCTGACAATCTCGGAAACAGCCCTTTCAAGGGGCAGGCGGTCTTCCCGAATGTCCAGTCTGACAAACCGGAACCCGAAAAGCTCAATGGCAAGTTCAAGCGCCCGGTATTCGGCCGCCTGAAGGTTTCCCCCTTTTTGCTTCTCAAGGGAACGACGAACCACGGCCAGGTCCGAACGAAACTCCCCGGCATTCCGGTAACCGGCCTCCAGGGTTTCATCCGTGGAGCTCTGCCTCAGCTCGGGAGGGGCATTGAAGCGAAGGGTGTTGACGAGTTTTCGCTGAATCAAGGTCAGCTTTTTCCGGTAAGGCTCTTTCCGGCTCTTCTCTTTCATCGCCTCGGCAAAACGGGGAAGGGAACGGTTGTCTTTCTCCATTGATTTGAGAAGCTCGTCGGTGGCGCCGGCCAGTTCAAGGGACTGGCTGGATTCCAAAATGAGCCGGTCCAGCGCCTGAATGTATTTTTTTAAGACGGCCTCCTTTTGCCGGCGGAGGGCCTCAAAGGTCACTTCGTGCGTCACGTGGGGGTTACCGTCCCGGTCCCCTCCCACCCACGAACCGAAGCGCACCAACGGCCCCACCGGAATGGGCTGATGAAACCGCTTCTGGAGCTCTTTTTCAAAATGGAGCAGCGTGGCGGGGAGCGTCTCAAAAAGGGTGGCGTCCAGGTAGAAAAGGATATTCTCCACTTCATCCATCGGTGTCTGGCGGCGGCGCCGGAGTTCGTCGGTCTGCCAAAGAATCGCAATCTCACGAAGGATTTTGCTGTTATTCTCCCGGAGCTCCCGGCTTGTGAGGTAACGGATTTCCCGGTCGATCAAAAGGCCGTTGACGGCAAAGAGCCTTTCCAAGATGGAACGGCGCTGGGCCTCCGTTGGATGGGCGGTGAGAACAAGCTCAATGGAAATCTCGGAAAGAATTTTCTTAACCTTCCCGGGACTCATGCCGGACTCCTTCAGCTTGAGCGCCATTTCCTCGACCGAGGCGGGCTGCGGCCTGGATTGGGGAAGCGACTCGTAATGGCGCTTTCTCCGGATGCGGTGTTTTTCCTCGGCGAGGTTCACGAGCTGGAAATAAACAGTAAAGGCCCGGATGAGCTTTGTGAGGGTCTCGAGGGGGAGGGAACGGATTTTCCGGAGGAGCTTGGCTTCGAGCGAGGCGCTCGGTTCCCGGCGAAGGGCGATGGCAGTTTTACGAACCCACTCGACCCGATCAAAAAACTTCCGGCCCTCCTGGGCAATCAAGACACGGCCCAGGCAGTCGCCGAGGAAACGGACCTCGTCCCGAAGCGGCTTGAGTTTTTCCTGCTGGAGCTTTTTGTCTTCGTCCAAGGTTACAGTAAACCGAGCTGAAGTTTGGCGGCCTCGGACATCATGCCCTGATTCCAGGGCGGGTCCACGACGAGTTCGACCTGGACCGACCGGACCCCGGCGAGCCTTCCGATCTTCGCCTCGGCATCGGCCTTGAGGACCCCGCCCATTCCGCAGCCGGGGGCCGTCAGCGTCATTTTGACAAGGACTTGATTTCCGCCTTCCGGAACGGGGGTGACCCGGCAAAGATAAATCAGGCCCAGATCCACGATATTGACGGGGATCTCGGGGTCGTAACAGGTCCGGAGCTCGCCCCAGACCAATTTCTCGAGCGCCTCCGGTGAAACTTCCACGGAGAGGGCCGCTTCCGCCGGGCCGGCCTCGGATTTTTTGCCGAGGGCGTCGCCCTCTGCGGCCGCAATGCGGACCATCAGGCCTGTTTCGGTCAGGACCGTAAAATTTCCCCCCAAAGACTGAGTCACCTTCACTTGGCTCCCGGCCGGGAGCTTCACCGGAATTCCGCTCGGAATCTGGGTGGCCACGCAGTCACGCAAAAGTTTCAAAGACTCTGTAATTTCCATTTCTTCCTCACCCTGCTTCCCACTCGGTGGACGGCAGCTCGGTCGAAACCGTTTGTCCTTCCCCTTCGAGCCCGGCCTTGAGCGTATGCCAGGCCAGGGTGGCGCACTTCACCCGCACCGGATACTCCCGAACGCCGGCAAACGCCGCCAGTTTTCCAAGCCGTTCTACGTTCGCTTTTTGAATTGATTCGCCAGCGAATAAATTTCTAAATTCCTCAAAGAGGGCCTTCGCCTCCGTCACGGTCTTTCCCTTGACGCTCCCCGTCATCATCGAGGCCGAGGCCTTGGAGATGGCGCAGCCCGTGCCTTCAAACCCGATCTCCTGGATCACATCGCCCTCCACCCGGAGAGCCACCTTAAAATGGTCCCCGCAAAGCGGATTGTATCCCTCAGCGTGACGATTGGCTTCTTTAAGCGCATGAAAATTCCTCGGGCTCTTGCTGTGATCAATAATGACTTCCTGATAAAGTTCCTCAAGTTCAGACATTATTTAAACACCTCACGGACTTTGCCAAGCGCCCGGCAAAGGGCGTCGACATCCTCTTTCGTATTGTAGAAGGCAAAAGACGCCCGGGCCGTGGCCGGCACGCCGAAGCGCTGCATCAAAGGCATGGCGCAGTGATGGCCCGCCCGGATCGCCACGCCCTGGCGGTCCAAAATGGTGCCGATGTCATGCGGGTGCACCTCCTTCAGGACAAATGACACGATGGCTGATTTCTTCCTTGCCGTGCCGATGAGCCGGAGCCCCGGGACTCGGCCGAGCGCCTCGGTAGCAACCCTTAAAAGTTCCTCCTCGTAAGCGGCGATCTCCTCCATCCCGATTTCATTCAGGTAATCGATCGCCCGGCCCAGTCCGATCACTCCCGCAATGTGCGGGGTGCCGGCCTCAAACTTGTAGGGAATTTTATTGTAAACCGTCTTCTCAAACGTGACCGAGCTGATCATGTCGCCCCCGCCCTGGTAGGGCGGCATTTTCTCAAGCAGCTCCGATTTTCCGTAAAGGACCCCGACCCCGGTCGGCCCGAACATCTTGTGGCCGGAGAAAACAAGAAAATCGCAGTCCAGATCCTGAACATCCACTTTCAGATGCGGCACGGCCTGGGCCCCGTCCACCAAAACAGGGATACCCCGCCCGTGGGCCTTTTCGACCATCTCCTTGACGGGATTGAGGGTGCCGATGACATTCGAAACGTGGGCAATTGAAACAAGTTTGGTCCTCTCGTTCAGAAGGTTTTCATACTCTCCCGTCAAAATCTCGCCTTCGTCATTGATTGGAATGACTCGAAGCCTGGCGCCCGCTTCGTCACAAAGCATCTGCCACGGGACGATATTGGAATGATGTTCCATGACGGAGACGACAATTTCATCGCCCTCTTTGACATAGGTTCGGCCGTAGGACTGGGCCACCAGGTTGATGCCCTCAGTGGCGCCCCGGACAAAAATGATTTCCTCGCTGGACCGGGCATTGAGGAATTGCCGGACCCTGGCACGGACCCCTTCATAGGCGTTCGTCGCCTGCTGGCTCAAATAGTAAATCCCCCGGTGGATGTTCGCATTCTCTGAAGAGTAATACTGCTCGAGGGCGTCAATCACTGACTTTGGCTTCTGGGTGGTGGCTGCATTGTCGAGATAAACCAAGGGTTTCCCGTAAATTTTCTGGTTTAAGGCCGGGAAGTTTTTCCGGACCCTGACGGCGTCGAAGGCATCCCGGATCATTTCGTTTCCCCCGCCAAATGATCGTTCTGAAGCCAGGCCCAAAGTTCCCGGTCGAGCTCCATCCGGACGGCGTCGATCCGGGCCCGGTTGATCACATCGGCCGCAAACCCGTGGGTCAGGAGGTCTCTGGAGTTTTCGTCGTCAAGGCCCCGGGACTTCAGATAGAAAAGGGCGTCTTCGTCCAGTTGCCCGACGGCCGCCCCGTGCGTGCATTTGACATCGTCATTGGAGATCTCAAGCTGGGGTTTGGTGTCGACACCCGCCTCGTCGGACAAAAGAAGATTTTTATTCACCTGCTCCGCATCGGACTTCCGGGCGTCCTCCCGCACAAAAACCTTTCCGTTGAAAACAGCGTGGGACTTTCCCTTCAGAATGCCCTTGTAAAGCTGATGGCTTGTGCCCTGCGGTTTCAAATGGTCAATCACCGTGTGATGGTCGATGTGCTGGCCGTCGGAGACCAGATAAAGACCGTTCAGGGTGCATTCCGAACCCTCTGCCCCCAGCAGGACGTTGAGGTCTTCCCTCTCCAGCTTTGCGCCGAGAGAAATCGAGAAGGAGAAAAACCGGCTGTTTCGGTCCTGGCGCACGCCGGTCGTGGCGACATGAAAACCGTTTCGAGCATCTTCCCGCTGGACCTTGTAATAATCCAGCGAGGCATCTTCCTTGAGGACGATTTCCGTCACGGCATTCGTCAGGTAGGCCTTCCCGTCCAGAAAATAGTAGCTTTCAATGACGGCTGCACGGCTCCCGGCCTCGAGCACGATCAGGTTTCTCGGCTGGGAAATGAGCGGGCCTGAGGGCGTTTGGGTGATGAAGACCAGGTGGATCGGTTTCTCACAACCGCTCCCCCTTGAAAGATGAATGAAGGCGCCGTCGTGAATGAAGGCTGTGTTGAGAGCTGTGAATCCGTTCCGGCCGTAGGGGGCGGTCCGGGCCAGCTCGGGGCGGACAAGGCCGGGATCGTGAATGAGGGCTTCTGAAAGGCTCGCCGCCTTCACCCCGGAGGGAAGTTCGCCGGTGTGGGAAAGTTTCGGGGAAAAGAGGCCGTTGACAAACACGAGCTGGGCGCCGGCCAGGCCGGAGAGCCTGAAAGAGTGGATTTCCTCAGCCGTCAACCCGTTGGCCGGCTGTTCAATCGAAAATTTAAATTGATGCTTCAGGAGGGGCGAAACGTTCGTGTATTTCCACTCTTCCTCACGGGGAGTCGGAAAACCGAGCTCGGTGAAACGTGAAAAGGCCGTGCGGCGCAGAGACACGAGTTCGGGGGGAACCTTTGAAGCTTCCCTTTTCTCTAAAGTCCGGAAGGCCTCCCGGCAGGGGTCGATCTCAAACATGGACCTCCCCCTTGAGCCAGTCGTATCCTTTGGCCTCGAGCTCGAGCGCCAATTCCTTTTTCCCGGACTTTACGATTCTTCCTTCAAGGAGGATATGAACGAAATCGGGCGTGATGTAATTCAAAAGCCGCTGGTAGTGTGTGACAAGGACGATGGAACGGTCGGGACTCTTCAGCCGGTTGACCCCGGCAGCAACCACCTTCAAGGCGTCAATATCAAGGCCGGAATCCGTCTCATCCAGGATGGCGAGTTTGGGCTCCAGGACCGCCATCTGAAGGATCTCGTTCCGCTTCTTCTCGCCACCCGAGAAACCTTCATTCACAGGACGGTTGAGGAGGCCCGGGTCCATCTCCACAATTTTCATCTTCTCCTTGAGAAGGCCGAGAAACTCAACGGCATCCAGCTCTTCCAGCCCCCGTTGGGTCCGGACCGCATTCAGGGCGGCCCTCAAAAAATAGGCCGTGCTGATCCCCGGAATTTCGACGGGATACTGGAAGGCCATAAAAACTCCCTCCCGGGCCCTTTGGTCCGGCTCCATTCCAATCAGATTTTTACCCTCGTAGAGGATCTCACCCTGAGTCACATTGGAATCGGGATGTCCGGCGAGGGTCCGGGCGAGTGTGCTTTTCCCGGAGCCATTGGGGCCCATGATGGCGTGCACTTCTCCCCGGCCGACCTTGAGATTGATTCCCTTCAGGATCTCGATCCCGGCCTCACCCACCGTCACGTGCAAGTTTCGAATTTCCAACATTTCCCGATTCCCTCCTAAGCGATGGCCCCTTCCAGGCTGACGTTCATCAATTTCGTCGCCTCAACGGCGAATTCCATGGGAAGATTTTTGAACACTTCCTTGCAAAAACCGTTCACGATCATCGAGACGGCGTTTTCGCCTGTGATCCCACGGCTCCGGCAGTAGAAAAGCTGGTCTTCGCTGATCTTGGAGGTGGTGGCCTCGTGCTCGACCCGGGCGGAACGGTTCCGGACCTCAATGTAAGGAAAGGTGTTGGCGCTCGAGCGGTCGCCCAAAAGGAGTGAATCGCATTGGGTGTAATTGCGGGCCTGGGCCGCCTTTTGGAGCACCTTCACCAGGCCCCGGTAGGAATTCGATCCGTGCCCGGCGGCAATCCCCTTGGAGAGGATTGTGCTCTTTGTGTTTTTTCCGATGTGGATCATCTTCGTGCCCGTGTCGGCCTGCTGGTAATTGTGAGTGAGGGCCACGGAATAAAACTCCCCAACCGAGTTGTCGCCCTGAAGGATCACGCTCGGATACTTCCAGGTGATGGCAGCCCCGGTCTCGACCTGGGTCCAGGAAATTTTTGAATTTCTTCCGGCGCACTTGCCCCGCTTGGTGACGAAATTGAAAATTCCGCCCTTCCCTTCCTTGTCGCCGGCATACCAGTTCTGGATCGTGGAATATTTGATCCGGGCGCCCTCGAGCGCCACGAGCTCCACCACGGCCGCATGAAGCTGGTTCTTGTCCCGGATCGGGGCCGTACAACCTTCAAGGTAACTCACCGAGCTTCCCTCCTCCGCCACGATCAGGGTCCGCTCAAATTGGCCGGTGTCGGCCGAATTGATCCGGAAATAAGTCGAAAGCTCCATGGGGCACCGCACCCCCTTCGGGACAAAGCAGAAGGAGCCGTCGCTGAAAACCGCCGAATTCAGGGCGGCGTAGTAATTGTCGTTGGCGGGCACGACCGAACCCAGATACTTCCGGATAAGGTCCGGATGCTCCTGGACGGCCTCGGAGAAGGAGCAGAAAATAATGCCGAGCTCCTTCAGCTTCTCCTTAAAAGTCGTGGCCACGGAAACGCTGTCAAAGACGGCGTCAACCGCAACACCCGAGAGGCGCTTTTGCTCCTCGAGGGGAATGCCGAGTTTCTCGAAGGTCTTCAGGAGTTCCGTGTCGACCTCCTCCAGGCTCGAAAGCGATTTCTTCTGTTTGGGCGCCGAGTAATAAATGATCTTTTGATAATCGATGGGCGGGTGGTGGACCTTCGGCCACGTGGGCTCTTTCATCGTGAGCCATCGCTCGTAGGCCTTGAGGCGCCACTCCAGCATGAAAGGCGGCTCTTTCTTTTTGGAAGAAATCAAACGGATGACGTCCTGATTCAGGCCGGGCGGGACCGTATCGGCCTCGATCTCGGTCACAAAGCCGTATTTGTATTCCTGATTGATCAGCTCTTCAGCCTTTTTCATTCCTCACCTTTCGACAGCGATCAAACCCCTGGATTCCCTTTCTCCCCCGGCCATCATTTCCAGCGTAATGCCTCCGTAGAGATGGTCCAGGACTTCCTTGGTCCGGTCCCACACCGGACGGATGCCGCACATCCCGTAATGTGTGCAGACAATGTTTTCCCTCACCTCGGGCTCGCAGAAGACATCAAAGGTCGCCCCCTCCAGCGCCTCGATGACCTCTTTTAAGGTGATCTCGGAAGGATGGCGGGCGAGGGAAAATCCCCCCTGTTTTCCCTGATGGGAACGGACGATATTGGCGGAACGCAGCGTGTGCAGAATTTTCTCAACGTAATCGGGAGAAAAACTCTCCTTTTCCGCTATCTCCTTCACGGTCACGGCGCCGTTGGTGGACCGGCGGGCCATGTGGGCCAGACAAACCACTCCGTATTCGGTCTTCGTCGTGTATCGCATGGGCTCTTGCCTCCTTTATCAGACCGAGAAAGATTCCCCGCAGCCGCAGGTTTTGCTGGCATTGGGGTTGATGAATTTAAATCCTCTGCCCTGCAAACTGTCCGAAAAATCCAGGGTCATCCCTTCCAGATAAAGGAGACTTTTGGGATCCACGTAAATCAGTGTCCCCTCTTCCCGGAAGACATTGTCTCCCTCGTGTTTCACATCAAAATTAAGGGAATAGGAAAGGCCGGAGCAGCCGCCGCCCCGGACGCCGACCCGAAGCCCCAGCCCCTCCCGGGGCGTTTGTTCCGTCAGGAGCCTTTTGACT
Source organism: Candidatus Omnitrophota bacterium (assembly GCA_016179745.1). Taxonomy (GTDB): domain Bacteria; phylum Omnitrophota; class Omnitrophia; order Omnitrophales; family JACQLI01; genus JACPCP01. The sequence goes on along the minus strand of JACPCP010000015.1, from coordinate 57,180 downwards.
TCCTTGATGGCCTGAGAAGTGACTGAAATCATTTTGGGAGGCCCTCCTGAAGGGTCGGTTTTCTTTCCGATTTTTTTCCGGACCCGGTTTTTTCGTAAAGAGGAGAGATTTCACGCAACCGGCGGACCGTTTGGACCACCCGCCGGGCCGTATAATCCACCTCCTCTTCAGTATTGAAACGGCCCAATCCAAACCGGATCGACGAATGGACAAGATCCTCGGCCAGGCCGAGCGCCTTTAAAACGTAGGAAGGTTCGACCCTCGCCTGCGTGCAGGCGGAACCCGAAGACACGGCAATCTCTTCACTCAAACTCATCAATAAAGACTCGCCCTCGACCCCGGAAAAACTAAGGTTCAAATTCCCGGCCAGACGGTTCCGGGGATGCCCATTCAAGGTGACTTCGTCAAGGCCCCGGGTGACGGCCTCGTAGAGCCTCGTCCGGAGTCTCAGGATCCGTTCGGTCTCCGTCTCAAGTTCCCTTGCCGCAATTTCACAGGCCTCGCCAAATCCCACGATCGCAGGCACATTGAGCGTCCCGGACCGGAGCCCCCCCTCCTGGCCGCCCCCGTGAATTTGGGGCGCCAGTCTGACCCGTGGATTTTTTCTCCTCACATAAAGCGCCCCGATCCCCTTCGGGCCATACATCTTGTGCGCCGAAAAGGAAAGGAGATCGATCCCCATTTTCTCCACGTCCACGGGAATTCTTCCGACCGCCTGGGCGGCGTCAGCGTGAAAAAGGACCCCTTTCTCCTTTGCAATTCTTCCAATCTCTTCAATCGGTTCGAGGGTCCCAATCTCGTTATTGGCGGCCATGATCGAAATCAAAATGGTTTTGCCGGTGATAGCCCGCTCTAGCTCGTCCAAACGAATCTGGCCGTAGGAATCAACGGGAAGATAAGTCACTTGGAACCCGTGCCTCTCCAAATGGCGGGCAGGGTCAAGGACGGACTTGTGCTCCGTGACCTGCATAATGAGGTGACGGCCCTTTTCCCCGTAGATTTCGGCAATCCCCTTGAGGGCCAGATTGTTCGATTCCGTGGCGCCGCTTGTGAAAACAATTTCCTTTGAGTCGGCGTGAAGGAGGCGGGCGATCTGGGCCCGGGCCCGCTCCACCAACTTCTGGGCCTGCCAGCCGAAAGGGTGGTTCAGGCTCGAGGCGTTTCCAAAATGCTCACGCAAACAACTCCCCATGGCCTCCAGAACACGGGGGTCGATGGGGGTCGTCGCATGATTATCCATATAGATGGGAAGCTTCAACATGGCAATGAAATGATAGGATACCTGACTAATTTTGTCAAACTTCAAATGAAGGGCCTTATTTAGACATAACAGGTTATATATAAATAGGTTAAGAAATAAAAAGGGGGCAGCTTATTTAAAACAAACTGGTGGGAAACTCAGGAGCTGTGGGTTTGACAGCCTTCAAAGCTTGCTCGGTCTCTTCCTTCCAATGGACGGGGATTTCGTAGGTTTTGTAGTCCCAGGAGGAGGTGAAGTAAACCTTGCCGTTCGCCACGCCGTAGTCATAGACCTCTTTGGTGAGGCGGACGTCGTTCAAGCAGTAACTCTTCAACTCTTCCATCTTTCCTTCCTGAAAAAGCGCCAGGGCATCAATCCCGGTCCCGCTTTTACGGAGCCTCAGGGTCGGCTGGGCAAGGGACTCCAGGCTCGCCCGGTGTCCCCGCTCCTTTTCCACCGCCTCCATCAAATCCAGCACCTGAAAACTCTCCACGGGAACAAAGAGGTAGGGCGCCAGGACCGGAAGGTCGAAACGCCGGATATTGAAACCAATCAAAAGGTCCGCCTCCCGGATCCTCTTGTCGAGCCGGATGAGATCCTTTTCCTCGTAACTTTCATAGCTTCCCGTGAGGTAATCAAAAACACAGACGACCGAGACACGGAGCTTGTGAAGATTCTGCTTGCCGACTTCTTTGAAGGACCGCTGGGTTTCGAGGTCGAAGACGAGGATATTGGAAGACACGAAAATTGCGGCTAGGCGCCCATGATGCGGTAGCCCGCATCGCAGTAAATCACTTCACCGGTGATACCGCTTGAAAGCGGACTCAAAAGAAAGAAAGCGGTATTGGCCACTTCTTCCACTTCCACATTGCGGCCGAGCGGCGCCCGGTGGCGGTGCCCCTCGAGCATCGAGGTAAACCCCGAGATGCCACGGGCGGCCAGTGTGTTCACCGGACCTGCTGAAACCCCGTTCACCCGGATTCTCTTTTTCCCGAGGTCGTAGGCCAGATACCGGACGGCGGACTCAAGCGCTGCCTTGGCCACGCCCATGACATTGTAATTGGGAATCACCTTTTCGGAACCCAGATACGTGAGCGCCGCAACGCTGCCGCCCTCTTTTTCAAGAAGCGGCTCGGCGGCCTTGGTCAGGGCGATGAGGGAATAAGAACTGACATTGAGCGCCAATTGAAAACCATCCCGGGAGGTGTCCACCGTGCGGCCGTCCAAATCCTCTTTTTTGGCAAAGGCCACGGCATGGACCAGAAATTGAAGGGAGCCGAATTCCTCGCCGAGCCCGGCGAAAACTTTTTTGATTTCCTCATCCTGGGTCACATCACAAGGGTAAAGCGGTGATTTCCCGGGAAGGGTCGCCGCCAGTTCCGCCACGCTTTCCTTGAGGCGGTCTCCCTGATAGGTAAAGGCAAGCTGGGCGCCGTGGTTCGACAGGGCCCTGGCAACGGCCCAGGCGATGGAGCGCTTGTTGGCCACGCCGACCACCAATCCCTTTTTTCCTTTTAAGAGATCGGATTTGAAGGGGGTCTTCTCAGCGGCGGTTTGGAGTTCTGACATAGGGGCATGATTATCTCAAACATCGAGATTAAGTCAAGCTAGGCGGAACGCCTTTGGAGCCGGTCCGTTTCAAATTCCTGCTTGAGCCTTAACGCAATGCTCCCGTCCGTATTCAGCTGGAAAAATTGATCCCATGGAAAATTTTGAAATACATTCGGGTCCTTCGGCAACCTGGCCAGCCACGCCGCCGCCACGAGATTTCGATAACGGTAACCGGGGTTCTCTAGCAATCGGTCATAATCGACCCGCATGGGAATGAGACGGGATTCAGCCAAACGATGAAATGTCATGGCGGTTCCTTCCGGAGAATTTTCTCCGCCCAAGAAAACGATTCTCCGGATCCCATCCCTGGGGATCCCAAAGAGGCCCGCCGCTCGCTTTTCAAAATTCTCGAGCTCCGCACCCCCTGCTCGAAATCCCCTGACTTGACCCCGAAGCTTCATGATTTTGATCCCGTAAATCCTTGCCAGTGGCCCCCATCGCTCTGCCTGCGCCGTTTCTCCGCCCCCCTCCTCTACCAGCACAACCCCAATTCTCTGACTCATCAAGAGACCCTTTAAAGGAGAGGCGGGGGAAGCCAAACTCCTCAATAACCGCCCTCCGTCCCCTCGAAACGGAATCGCAATCAGCCCCCGACCCGCCGGGTCCATGGACGTTGTCCCTCTTACCTCGGACCGGGGAGGGCCCGTCTCCAGGACTTCCGAACCGAGCACCTTCTCAACGGTTTTTCCTTCGACGGACAGGAAGAGGATTTCGGAGTCGTTGGGGTTGCCGGAGGGGTCGGAGCTGTATATGTTGATCAGAAAACCGAACTTTCCGTCATCGGCCTTTTGACTAAAAGTATGAAGGCGTTCGTAGCCGGCTTGTTCATCTCTTTTTAAATAAAATACAATCTCTCGGCCTGTTTTCCTTACAGAGATAACGATGGGTTGATTGAACGGAAATGCAGGAGCAGGGATAGGGTCGCCGTCGCCAAAAAAATCTTCTTCCCTGTCCTTGTTTCTAATGCCAAAAGATATATTTTGTGTCTGCTCCTGGAAACCGCTTTCCCACCTCAGCGAAATCAACCCTGGTTTATTTATTTTCACCAGGAACCACAGGGCCCCGACTGAAGTTTCGGTCTTACGAATGATCACCGTCGTATCAAACCGAAAATGCGTATTCTCTGAACCTTCGAGCGTGACCGGAAGTTCCACTGCATTAGAAATCCATCCTTTACGTGCAGTCAAGACCGAAAGATTCTTGTGGGTCTTCCCACCGATTTTAACCGTGGTTGTCTTGACGTCGTAAGTGGGCTGCTTTGGAGCGGCATTGGGCACTTCAAACTTCGCATTCTTCAACACATTCTTGAAGTCCTTGTCCGATTTCCAAAGGGCTCGTTGGAGGGTAACAATGTCCGTAGAGGTATCGGCAGCCTTGAAAAGACCGGATAGGATCTGTTTAAAGGTTGAGGTTTGCGTTTGGGTTTTATTTCCGTCTTTCTGGGTCTGAAGCTCTTTCAAGGAAAGCTTGAATTTTTCGATTTCTTTTGGAATTTCCTTGGCAGCGGTCTTGGCGGCTTCGTTCCCCTCTTCCGCATCCCGTTCGATATCGGAGCGGTGGGTGAGCCAAAGGACTTCAAACCATTGGAGGGCGAGCTGGGCGGTTTGAAGATCGAAGTCGAGTTGGTATTCAAGGCTGGCGGCATTGAGTTGGGTGAGGGACTCCTCTTTGAGTTTGAGGAGGTTCTCCAAGGTCTTTGCGGCTTCGGCGAACTTTTGAAGTTCTGCTTCTTCCGTGGAGAAATCAGCATTTCGTTAAGGATTCGGGGGCCGGCTTGTTTGAGGCGATCGATCAAGGCCTTGGAAGGATCGCCCCGCCGGTCTTCGGGTTTTGAGAGGTGCCTTTCAAGAACTTGAAGGCCCTCGGTTAAATTCTGAAAGGAAGAAAGCAGGGCCTTGCGAGCAGCCAGGAGATCTTTCCCGGATTGATCGAGAGCGGTAAGAAGCCCGGTGAGCTCTCCTTCGAAAGCCTGTAAGTCCGGCGGAAGCTTTTGGGAAGCCTCTTTAAGGGCTTCTAAGGCTCTCTGGGCTTGAGACAAGGTTTCAGGATCAGGGCCTTGGGATGAAGTCTTCTTTTCAGGCGTTTTCACTTCGGGTTTGGGAGGCTTGGGAGAAACTGCGGGAATCTCAGGAGGCACGGTTGTGGCAACAGTAGAAGGAGGTGCGGCCTGTTTTGGAATGGTTGGAGCTACGGTGGTTGGGGTTGTGGGGATGGGAGGGGACTTTTCACCGGAATGGAGGAATATAACGCCAATCACCCCCAGGACCAAGGCCGCAACAGCTCCGATCAAAAGCTTTACCGTTGGGGGGCCCCGTTTTTGAAAACGGTCCCGTTTTAACCGGCTGACTTTTGGGGTCTGGGGGGTTTGAGGGGTGGACCCGGACAGTTCTTTGGGCTTTTGAATCTGGCTGGGCGGCGGGCTTGCTTCAGAAGAAATTCTTAAGTAATGCTCCAGGGCCTCACGGAGTTCTTTGGCAGTTTGAAAACGCTCCGACAATTCCGGGGCCATGGCCTTTTTAATGAGACGGGCCAGCTCCGGAGGCATCCCAGCAAGGCGGCTTGGATCTTCATACTGACCGTTGATCTGCCTCGTGATCAAATCGAAAGCGGAGGTGGCCCGCTTGGACGGCGGATCGCCCGCCTTGTAGCCTGCCTTCATTTCATAGGCCATGGCACCGAGCGCATAGTAGTCGGTCTGGGGACCCAGCTTGGATTGCTCGCCCTGCGCCTGTTCGGGAGACATGTAGCCGGGGGTCCCCATGCCGGTTCCGGATTGGGTCTGCGACCTCTCTTCGCCGGTTTCTTCATCGACAAAACGGCTTGGTTGGATACCGGCTTGCCTGGCGAGTTCCCAGTTAAAAATCTTGGCGAGGCCGTAATCAATCAGTTTGACCTGCAGGACCTTTCGAGTCCTGGAGTCCCAGTGAACGATAATGTTGTCCGGCTTCACGTCCCGATGAAAAACGCCGATGCTGTTCATCTGCTCAAGCGCCCTTGCGGTTTCAATTAATACCTCGATGGCCTCCTTCTCGGTCAGCAGTGGAAGAAGATCAGAAAGCGGTTTTCCCTCGGCAAAATCCATCACGGTGTATTGTTCCCCATTTTCTTTAAAATCCTCCCGCCAGCCCACGAGATTGGTAAACCCTCTTTGAGCAAAGGCGGCAATAATCTGGGCCTCCCGATCGTATCGAGCCTTCCCTTCGGAGGTCGCAAGCGATGCCCCCTCCGCCTTTTTGACGACAACCTTGAGCCTTCCCAAGACCGCCTCGTAAGCCGTGCCAAACCCGCCCTTCCCAAGCTGTTCACCGAGCTCAATCCGTCCGTTCTGCAGCTTCACTTTCCCCCTGGACTGACGGGTGAGCCTCGAACGGATCTCTGTGGCGAGGGCCGTCTGTTGAGTTTGCATTAAGGCCTGAAGAAAGTTTCCCGCAAAGCTGCGTTTTTCCTCTTCGGAATTTTTAAAACTCCGAAGGAGGGCGGCCGCTACCTCCGCTTCGGCCCTCCGGAGATCAATCTTGTTCCTGTCGCTCGACAGGGCCCCAAAAAGGAGGCGGCCGAAAAATGTGGTTGCCAGGTAGAACTCGGCCAGTTGGTTCGACTGAAATCTTCGGAGCGTTTCCCGATCGATCTCGATGAGGAGACTCTTCTCTCTCCAGACCGGCTTCCCCTCCCCCGGGTCAAAAGGCCGGGTGACCCGGTAAGGCCTTTCATATTTCCCGAAACGAACCTCCCATTCCCATCCCTCCCAGGCCCCCATGAAGGTCTCGGCCAGATTAAGGATCCTCTCAGGATTTTTCGGGTCGTTTGTCATGTAGTGAAAGGCGGACTTGAAAAACCCTTTAAGAAGAGCTCCATTCAAAGGAACCGGGGCTTCTCCAGAGCCCGCTGATTGCCCCACCCGGTCAATCAGCGCTTCACCAAATTGAATCAGGTTGACTGCGGCATCCCGGCTCTTATCGTTTGTAAGAACAAGAGGGCTTATTTCCGGATTGCGCACTTCGCTCCTGGAGATGGAGATGAGTTCGGGAGGAAAGGACTTCCTATACCGTTCTAGAATTCTTATCTTCGTCCCGTCAGGAAGAAAAGGATCTGCCCGCAATGAAGTCAAGAGGGCCCGCCGAAACTTATTCCTAAACTCAGGGATACGGAAACTCGACTTTAGATTAACGGCGGACGTCTGAGCCAGGAGACGCCGATAATTTTCCTCTCCTCCCGACTGGGTAATCTTCGGAGTGAGGACTGCAAAAGGGATTTCTTTCGATCTCAGAAGGGAGCTAACACCCTGACGGTGAAAGCCGCCGGAGATGAAGAAAGTTTTTCGGCTCGGGCCCTTGGGAACCAGGGCCTCGAGGTTGGCAATGAGAAACTGATCCCGCTTGCGGGCCAGTTCATAAAATTCCAGGGCCGGTTGGGAAGCGATTTCCAATGCTTCAAAGTCGCCCTTTCGGGGACGGAGCGATTCGGGGCGCAGCAAAAAATGGTAAAGCTGGGTCCGTCTCTTCAGCGAATCCAGCGAATAACCCCTGGGGTCTTTAACGTATTTTGAATAATCCTCCGGCAGGAGAGAACAACTCAAAAGCTTTTGATAAAACTTTACTTGCCTGTCCATAAAAAAGGCGTCCCGTGCCTCACGATAATCAAGAAGCTTTTTCCACAAGTCCTCTGTGAGGCGGCGAATCTCCAGGAGGGTCTCGGCCGCATTGAGGGAGCCCGACAAAGAAGGGGCAGGGCCCCTCAGGGCGCTTGAAAGATGCGGGTATTTGTCTAATGAAACACCTTTCCTTTTGGCAAGATTTCGAAGAAGAGCGAGGTGCTTCAATAAATTCCTGGAATCTTGTTCAAACTGAACGGCGCTTTGATCAAGCCGCACCAAATCGCCGTAGTAGATTTTTTTCTTGAGAAACTGACTCGCCCGAATCAGCCTCAAGAGAGGGCCGCCGGTTTCCGGCTGAAGCCGTGCGAGGCCCCGGTATTTCCGGCGGTTCCGCTCAGCCAGCACCTCGGAGTCGACGCCGAAGAGCCGGACGTTTGGGTTCAAGGCAGCAAAATATTCGGCCCCATTGAGCCGGCCTTGCCGGAGGAATTTTTCTGCCACGTCCATTCTCGCCGGCCGGTGAGGAAACGCCGATAAGACCCGGTGGTCGATTTCACCCGGCCCGGTCCCTTCCAGGGCGATCCACGGCTCCCGGAGCTTCGCCTGTTTTGAAATCCAATCCAGGGCCTGGGTGATATGCCTCTGGGCGGAGAGGTTCCCGTGAGCGTCTTCGAGATAAAGGAGGAGCGGCTGGCGGGGGTCCAAAAGGGCTGTTTCAAAACTGGTTTTTCCCGTTCCGGGAATAAAGAAATCGCTGACCGTCACAAAAGAATCCAGACTCTCGCCGGCAGTAACTGCCCGAACAGAAGGAGGGGGAGAAAAACCGGCGAAAGAAGCCGGATTGACGATCAGAGTCAAAATGATAGTTAGGCTGATGATTTTACGAAACAAGGAGTTGTTCGCCTTCGTAAGGAAAGTTGGGAGGAATCTTATCACAATCCGGGAACGGGTTCAAAAAAGTCTTAAAATTTCCTGGAGTTGGAGGGACTTCATTCTAAGAAACGCTAGCAAGGCATAACAGTTTATAACGATCGTTGCAGAGCTAAAAATAAAAAAGGACAGGTGCCCCTCGTCGTGGGGAAACCTGTCCTTTTTTATCTATGAATTTTTGCTGATGAATCGGCTGCTAAAAATTCGGCCTTTTTATTCGGCTGCGCCTCCGCCACGGATTTCGGCCGCAAGGTCGTGTGTGCCCGGCTCGCCGTGATAGTCCGGAAAGGCAAAGGTCACGATGTCCCACGCCCCCCGAATGACACCGTCAAAGGTCCAGAGAAGACCGGTCCCTAATCCCTTAAGAACACCCACTCCATACTCGGTCTTGTTGACGGCGCCGTCATAGGTGTGATAGCCGATCTCAACGGGCGCTTCGACAATCCCGTGGAGTCCTCTCAGGAGCATGCCTCCCGTCTTGATTGCGTAATTCTCTGAATTGGCCTGGTCATTCAACCAAGCGTCCGCCCCGCAAACACACCAGCCGGGGATTGCTCCGATCACTAAAAACAGGGCCACCAGAACCCCTATCTTTTTCATCTGCTTCCCTCCCTTTTCATGGTTAAAAGCACGCAAAGTATATTGCCACTTAATTTTCGAACATTCTACACAAAAACTGTAGCGAAGAAATAATGAGGGTATGCCCCCGCCGGCGGCCCTTCCGGTCCAGAAGGGCGGCCCGGATCCCGGCCCCTTCGGCCCCCTGGATGTCATCCTCCAGGCTGTCACCCACATGAAAGGCCTCGGGGCCGGACACTCGGGCCCGTTTGAGCGCCTCTTGGAAGATCTTCGGACTCGGCTTGGCAGCGCCCGTTGTGGCCGAAGCGAGGACAAAATCAAGATGGCCGCCGAGCCCCAGACCCTCCACGATTCCGAACAGCCGGGAATCCCAGTTGGAGACGATTCCCAGAATTTTCCCACGCCTTTTCAGATCCTGAAGCGCCGGCAGGGCGTCGGGAAAGAGGCGCCACGCACCGGCCCCGGCAAACCGGTCATAGAGCTCCTCAAAAAAGGTCTCAAAATCCCGGATTTTTCCAAGCTTGGAAAAAACATCCCAAACCAGGCCGTGCCACCATTCCCTTTCCTTCTTCTCGCTGGAAGATCCGGCAAGACTCCGGAGCCCGTCCCTCTCCTCCCAAAGAGAATGGAACGTCTCCTCCAAATCCTTGGGGTCCGCCCGAAGACCGTGCCGTGCCGCCACCTCGGCATAAATCTCTCCGACAGAAGGATAAGGCTCGAAGAGCGTGCCGCCGGCGTCGAAGAAGACGGCCTTGATCCCGGAAAAATCAGTCCTAGCTTCTCTGGGATTCATCCCGGTATCGCTCGGCGAACAATTCTCCAATCAAATGAGATCCGCTCTGTAATTTCCGGGCCCGGGCCTCGTCGCTTTCAGACCGGGTCCTTGCGCCTTCCTGAAGGGTCTCCAAGGCCCGCCGGGGTTCGGGATCGGAATAATTCATCTCTCCGGCCTTCTCAAAGGCCTGCCGGGCGTCCTCCCAGAAACCCCCGGCTTGATACGTGTAGCCGATTTGGAGCTGGGCCTTGACATTGGAAGGATCATATTCCAGCGCCTTTCGAAATTCCTCCCGGGCCTCGGCCAAAAGACCCTGCGCCCAATAGACCAATCCCAAATTGTAATGAGAGGGGACGTGGGCGGCGTCAATCATCAGGGCCTGCTCAAATTCACGGCGGGCCCCTTCCAGCTCGTCCCGCTCCACGAGAAGGTTCCCAAGCTCGAAATGGGGGTCCGGATTGTCCGGATCCATCTCAAGGGCTTTTCGAAAATGGCTTTCTGCGGCAAGAAGGTTCCCTTCTTCTTTAGATTTTAATCCGTGCCGGAAACTGACGTCGGCGGAATCTCGGAACGGGATTTTATCGAAAGGGACACCGGTCAGGGGGACCCGTCGGATTTGAAGAGCAAGCAGAGGTTCTCCCGTCTCTTCCCGGTAATCGACGGCCACGGGTTCTCCGGCCTTGAGGTCCTCAAAGCGAACGCCTTCGCCGAATCCGGTATGGGCGTCCACCCGAAGCACAAGCTCCTCCGTCTTTCCGCTCACGGGATCTTGAAAGGAGAGGGTGACCTCCTGCCGGCTGGGGTTGACGCCTTGGATGCGGCCATCGATCATCTTGACCTTCTCCGCCCAAGCCAGTTGGACGGAGAGGGTCAAGACCACAGCGAGAGAAATTAAAGCTCGCTTGACACTCGAGCTTCCCACGGGGAATTAGGCTCGGGCTTTCTCCCGAAGACTCTCAAGCGCCTGATCGTATTTGGGGTGCTCGGTGATTTCCTTCACGTATTCGACGTATTTCAAGCGGTCATCGGGGCCGATCACGAAAATCGAGCGGGAAAGGAGGCGAAGCTCCCTGATGAGAACGCCGTAGGCCTTTCCGAAAGAGGTTTCCCGGTGGTCTGAGAGACACTTGATTTTGTCAGCATGGGCGGCGCCGCACCAGCGGGCCTGGGCAAACGGAAGGTCTGCGCTCACCGTTAAAACCGCCACATTGCCCGGGAGCCTCGATGCCTCCTCATTGAAACGCTTGGTCTGAAGGTCACAAACCGGCGTATCCAGTGACGGAACGACGCTGATCAGCTTTGTCTTTCCCTTGAAATTCTCCAGAGTGACGGCTGATAAATCGTTTCCGAGAAGCTGGAAGCTGGGGGCCTTGTCCCCCTTTTTGAGTTCCGGGCCGACCAGGGTCAAAGGATTTCCTTTAAACGTAGCGGCCCCTTTTCGTTCTAAGTCTGCCATGGGTATGCGGAGTATATCACCGCTGGGGGGTCAGGAAAAGGCCGGAGTGGACGGGCTGATACCGCCCTTTTTGGACAACCGGTTTTCCATTCACAAAGACCCATTCGATCCCTTCAGGGGGAACTTTGGGATTTTTGTAATCCGCCCCGTCCCGGATCAGGGCAGGGTCAAACAGAACAAGATCGGCGAAAAGTCCGGTCCCGAGCCTTCCCCTTTCACGAAGCCCCATCATCTTTGCGGGAAGTCCGGTCATCTGGTGGATCGTTCTCCCCCAGCAGGGGCTTTGACCGACGGGCCCCGCTTTGGAGCATGAAGCCAGGCGCTTGGGAAAAGCGCCGTAGGCCCGAGGGTGCGGCATAACGCTCCCGTCCGCAATACTGTCGCTCCCCACGGCCACGTAGGGTTTCGAAAAGACCTTCTCAACCACCGCTTCACTTTGAGAATGGAAAAAGGCGCTGACTTTGAATTCTTCCATCGTGAGAAGATCGATCAGCATCTCAACGGGGGATTTGCGGAAAAGGGCGGCGATTTCGGCAAGGGACTTTCCCTGTAAAGTAAAATTTCTTTTTCCGGCCACGGTTGCCACCCGGATTTTGTCCCAGGAAACAGGGCTTTGCCGATAGTGGGCTTCCAGCTTCTCCAGGATTTTCTTCTTCTCCACCGGGTCTTTCAAACGGTTCAGCCGGTTGGGGTCCTGATAAAGTTCGTCGGGAAGGACGACGCCCAATTCGGCGAAACTGGCCGTATAAGGGTAGGCGTCCGCCGTCACGGAAAGCCCTTCCGCCCGGGCGGATTCAATCACCTGGAAGGCCTCGTCAATCTTGGGCCAATTGTTTTGTCCGGCCGCTTTCAAATGGGAAATGTGGATCCGGGCCTTAGCCGCCTTCCCGATTTCGACGGCCTCCCGGACCGCCTCCACGAGCCCCTTCCCTTCACCTCGAATATGGAAGACACAAAGCCCATCGTGTTTAGCGGTTTCCGTGCAGAGACGGACCAGTTCCTCACGAGAGGCAAAGATCCCCGGCAGGTAAACCAGGCCAAAGCTGATGCCGAAGGCGCCTTGGTCGAGGGCCTCCCCCAACAACGCCCGCATCGATTCGATTTCCTGCGACGTTGCGGCCCGGGGCGCCATTCCCATCACGGAAGACCGGAGGTTCCCGTGCCCCACGAGGCCGGCGAAATTGGTCTCAAGACCCTGGAATTCGCTCTCGTTCACGTATTCCTTGAAACTCTTCCAGGGAAGTTCAGAGGGAATCTCGACCCCTTCCCGGCGCCAGACGGCGGCGATTTCTCCGGTGTGCGGGCCCTCCACCGGAGCGGCCGACATCCCGCAATTTCCGATGACCTCGGTCGTGACACCCTGCAGGTCGCCGGAGATCGCAAGGTCCTGCCGTTTCGGGACGAGCGACTCTCCGTCAAACACGAGCGCCCCTTTAATCACATAATCATACGCCTTCTCTTCAGCGAGTATCTCTCCATTAATTCCCAAAGACAATGCCAGCCACAAAAGAAAATATAAGCAGAACCTCCTCCGCCTCCCAGAAACGCTCGGCTGTCTGACAACAGTGGTTTGGAAGGAGAAATTCTCCCTTCCCCTCCGCCGGGGCCTCACGTTGACAACTCTAAGCGATTCCGGGGACGGGGCCCACCCGGTCCTACGCTTAAGCCTTTCGGCCGGGTTTTCCCATCCCCGAAATCGCAAGAGTTGTAGGACCCAATCGGCCCCTGATTGGCGTCGGGGAAGGAGAATTTCTCCCTCGTAACGTTTCAAATCCGGGAAGGCCCTCACCACGGGCCGAACACGTCTTCGAGTGTGGCAAAGCCGCGTCGGATTCCTCGGGAGAAATTAGATCGCTGGGGGAAGCGCCGGCCCCGGGCAGAGACTGGACGGGGAACGGCGAGGGGCCCCTGCGAGATCGCCCTTAGACCTTTCCGAATCCAAAGCGATTGAGCGCCGAGAGTCTCGGAGAATTTCTCCTTACAAACCACTGTTGTCGGACAGACGTGCGTCCGCCGGAGGCCGGAGGGACCGGATTGCTGGTTTGCTTGGAATGTCTCCGGAGGGCATGGAAGATTCTGATGCGGACGCATCTTAAAAGAATTCCATTTGACGTTTGGAAGAGGCGGCCGGCTTCTCCTCTTCTTTGAAAACCTTGATCTTTCCATAGACGCCGTCATAACCGGGCTTGATTTCAACCCGGCCCTCCCGCACCCGGAGAATTCCGTCGACCACCCGTTCGCCTGAAACGGCGGCGAGCTCCTCCCGGGACCGGTCGAATAAAATCGAAAGCTCGGGCCCGATTTGTTTCACCATTGTTTCGTAGGCCTGGTCCACGGCCTTGGTGCCGACATTCTGGCCGAGCGCATCCGCAAGGATCTCGTCCAGCGGAATCATATTCTTAAAAGGGACGGGGTCTTCCGGCCGAAAGCCTTCCGGCCGATCCGCCAAATCCTCCACCCGGTGAAGGACGCCGATCGTCAGTTTCTTCCCGCAGCGGGGGCAGACCTTGTTGAGCTTCTTTGACTCCCGGGGCGGCAGGACCAAATCGCAGACCCGGTGGCCGTCATAATGGTATTTTCCCTCTTCCGGAAAGAATTCGATCGTGTGGAGGATTTTCTTCCGGTCCTTTTCACGAATGGCCCGGACAATCTCGAAGTAGTCCATCTCACAATCAAAGACATTCGCCTCCCGCCCGATTCTTGAGGGGGAGTGAGAATCCGAATTGGAAAGGAGCGTGATCCGGTCGAGGCCGGAGAGGCGCCAATTCATGGCCGGGTCCGAAGAAAGGCCGGTCTCGATAGCGAAGATATTTTTTGCCTGCTCCTCGAAACATTCCTCGATCGAATCGAAACCGGAATTGGAGCCGAAGACGGAAAACCACGGGGTCCAGGCGTGGGCCGGGACGATGAGGCAATCGGCCGAGGCGTCGAGTGCGATCTTCACAATGTCCTTGACGTGAAAACCGAAGATCGGCCGGCCGTCGCTTCCGAGCTTTCCGAGGCGTGAGAGCTGGGAATTGATTTTCTGGGCCGTCTCAAACGAGGGGGCGAAAATAATCGTGTGGATCCTTTTGACGGCCCCCTTGACGGAGAAAATATTGCTGACCTCAACCGTCAGGATGAAGTGAACCGGAGACGGGCGGCTTTTCAATTTGAAAAACCCGTTTCCCAGGGGGGCCAGCGCCCCCTGAAGTTCCGCAAAGTATTGCGGATGCGTGAAATCACCGGTTCCGAGAAGATCGATCCCTTTCTTTTCAGCCCAGAGCGCCACCGTTTCCACCTCCATCTGCCGGGACGTGGCCCGGCTGTATTTGGAGTGAATGTGAAAATCAGCGATGATTTTCATAGCGGTATAATAGGCCCTTCGACCACTCAGACGCAAACAAGCTGCAAATGCGATTTGGGAATCGGGCAGGAACGGCACAGTTAATAACACGTTCGACAAATTCGAATGTCATCCTGAGCGGAGCGAAGGATCTCAACGCCGAGATTCTTCGGCCCGTTGGGCCTCAGAATGACAACTTGGAATATCACTTGAACTTAGCGAACAACGCATTAAAAGACGGGGCTCTACTATAAGAAACCATACTTGCATTTAGTAGAACTATATGCTAGCCTCCTTTCGTATGGAAAAACTTGTTCAAAGACGGTTTTGGCTTGAACAGATCGAGCAGGCTTGGCAACGGCGTTCCATTATTTGGCTTTCGGGCGTCCGTCGAACAGGGAAAACCTCCCTTTGCCGCACCCTCGAAAAAATTGAATATTTCGACTGTGAACTCCCCCGGATTCGGAAATTGATGAACGACCCGGAAGAATTTCTTGCCTCTCTTGAGGGAAAACGAGTCGTCCTTGACGAGATCCATCGTCTCCGGGCCCCCGCTGAGCTGCTCAAAATCGCTGCGGATCATTTCCCCAATGTCAAAATTCTTGCCACAGGGTCTTCAACGTTGAGCGCTTCTCGAAAGTTTCGGGACACCCTGACAGGAAGGAAGGTTGAGGTCTGGATCACACCTATGATGACGAATGACCTTTCTGATTTTCAAGAAGAGAATCTCCCACACCGTTTCCTTCATGGGGGGCTTCCCCCTTTTTTCCTGGCAGAGTCTTTGCCAGAAAAAGATTTCCAGGAATGGATTGATGCTTACTGGGCTAAGGACATTCAGGAATTATTCCGGTTGGAGCGGCGTTATTCTTTTCAAAAGTTTGTGGAACTCTTAATGGCGCAAAGCGGAGGAATTTTTGAGGCGACTCAATTCACGGCTGATTGCGAGGTAAGCCGGCTCACGATCCAAAATTACCTTCGAGTCCTCGAAGCGACATTCGTCGCTCATATTATCCGCCCCTTTAGCACTCACCGGCCGACTGAAATTGTCTCGGCCCCAAAAGTTTACGGTTTTGATACGGGATTCGTTTGTTATCACCGGGGCTGGCATGCCCTGAGAACGGAAGATCTGGGTTCTCTTTGGGAACACTTTGTTCTCAATGAAATCCACGCAAAATTCCAAACACGGGCGATCCGTTATTGGCGCAACAAGTCAGGCCACGAGCTCGATTTTGTTCTCATGAAAAGAGGGCTGCCCCCGACCGCCATTGAATGCAAGTGGTCAAGCAACAGCTTCGACCCCGCTCACTTAAAAGCCTTCCGACGAGCTTATCCTGAGGGGAGGAATTTTGTCGTAAGCCATGATGTTGACCGAAGTCACAAGCAACATTTTGGAGAAATCCTGGTTGAATATCTGACGCTTTCGAACCTGATCCAATGCCTGGGGAAACTGGACACAGGCAGAATTCAAAGCTAACATGCCTTTTATGGAAAAAGGGGGCCGGGCATTTCAAGAAATCTCGACCAATCTCCTTGTTTGGTATGAAAGGGCCAAGCGCCCCCTTCCGTGGCGGAAGACGAAGGACCCTTACAAAATTTGGATCTCGGAGATCATGCTCCAGCAAACGCAGGTCGACACCGTGCTGCCTTATTATGAGCGCTGGCTCAAAAGCTTTCCCGGCGTGAGGCGGCTTGCGGCCGCACCGCTCGCACGGGTCCTCAAACTCTGGGAAGGGCTCGGCTATTACGCCCGGGCCAGGAATCTCCACAAGACGGCAAAAATTGTCACAAGGAAATTCCACGGAAAGTTCCCCGCTCAGGCAGCTGAATTAAGGAAGCTCCCCGGAATCGGACGTTACACGGCCGGGGCCCTTGCAAGCATTGCCTTCAATCAGCCGGAGCCGATTCTCGATGGGAACGTCAAACGGGTGCTCTCCCGCCTTTTCGCCCTCAAGGAGGCGGTTGATACCCAGGCCGGAGAAAAGCGGCTGTGGGAAATTTCAAGGCAACTGGTCTCAGGAGCAAAGGGCTCTTATGGCGATTTCAACCAGGCCCTGATGGAACTGGGGGCCCTGGTCTGTCTTCCGGAAAATCCGAGATGCAGCGCCTGCCCCGTCAAAACCCTTTGCAAAGCGCATCGTTTAAAAAGGGAGACCGAATTTCCGGTGAAATTGAGAAACCAAAAAACGGAGGAATTAAAAACCGTGGCGCTCGTGGCCTGGAAAAACGGGCGGGTGCTCCTTGAAAAGCAGCCGCTTCAAAGCCGCTGGGGCGGGCTCTGGATGTTCCCCCAATGGATTTTGGCCCACGGAAAGCCACCGGCTGAATTCCTCAGGAAAAAAGCGGGCGGAGAACTGGGCCTTCAAGTCGAAAATCTCCGCCCTCGATTTTCGATTGAGCACGGTTTCACGAAATACCGGGTCCATCTTGAGGTCTACGAGGGAAGCGCCGTCCGGGGAGGCGGCTCTGATTTTAACCCCCAGGGGAAAAACGGAACCGCCCCCTTTTATTCCTGGGTCAATCCCAGCCGCCTCGCCCGCCTTCCCCTCCCCGCCCCGCACCAGAAAATTGCCCGTCAGATTCAAGCCCATGCCTAAAAAAATTCCGTTGGCGGATTTCTGGGAAAACGTGGGGGCCACCCTTAAAAAGGAAAAGGACTGGCTGACGCCCTCGGTCTTCAGGAATTTTTCTTCGGAGGCCGAGACGGTGCGAAGAGACGTCGGGGTCTTCGACCTCTCACACCGGGGAAAAATCGAAGTCCGGGGAAAAGACCGGATTTCCTTTCTCCACCACATCCTTTCCAACGACATCCAGGGCCTCGGGATGGGAGACGGCTGCTATGCCATGCTCCTGAATGCCCAGGGACGGATCCTAGCCGACCTCAATCTGTATGTCTTCGCCAATTCGGTCCTCCTCGGAACGGAGGCGGGGCTTGAGAAAAAAGTTGTCCAGCAATTCGAAAAACTCCACGTCTCAGAGGAAGTCGAATTCAAAATCGTGACGGGCGATTGGATTGTCCTTTCGCTTCAGGGACCGAAGTCGGAGGCGCTCGTGGGCGCCCTGATCCATGGGCCGGTAAGGGTCACGGAGGAATTTCACCACACGAATTTTCAAATCCTCGAGACGCCGGCCACTTTGATCCGCCGCTCCGTCACGGGTGAAAAGGGATTTCATCTTTTGATCCCCAGGGAAAAGGGCATGCCGATCGTGAGGAGAATCCTCGAGGTGGGCAGGCCTTACGGTGCTGAGCCGGTCGGATTTGGGGCGCTTGAGATCTTGAGGATCGAGGCCGGAATCCCCCGTTACGGGATCGATATGGATGAGAAGGTGATGCTGCCCGAGACGGGGCTTGAGGCCGTGGCAGCGAGTGAAACGAAGGGCTGCTATCCGGGGCAGGAAGTCGTGGCGAGGATCAAGACCTACGGCGGGCTCAACCGGAAGCTCTGCGGTCTTGTCTTCGATAAAACGAATTTGCCCCGAGCAAAGGACAAGGTCTTAAAAGGGAAGGAAGAAATCGGCTTTGTCACAAGCGCCTGCCACTCCCCCGCCCTCGGAAAAGGAATTGCCCTCGCCTACCTCCAAAAGGGCCATTTCGACTCTCCCGAAGAAGTGATTATCACCACCGCCCACCGCCACGCCTTCGGCGCCCGAGTCGCTCCCCTTCCTTTTATTTAGGTCCCGCTCTCCCTTTTTGTCTCCTGCCGGAAAGAATCTCGGGAAGTTCTTTTAGAACTGTCTGGACCGGAACAATTTCAATATCCCCCTCCCGCAGACGGCGTTCCCCCACATAGGCAAAATAGGCCTTTGCAGAGGGGTAGTCCTTACAGAACGCCTTTAACCCTTTCAGCATCTGGCTGGAGATTTTTCCGGTTCGTTTGATTTCAAAGGCCAGGAGTCCCCTCTCCCCATACAAGACAAAATCAACTTCCGTCTGATTCGATGTCCTCCAGTAGTAAATCCTGTAGCCCAAATCCAGGCTTCGGTTGACGGCGTTCAATTCCTGAAAGAGAAGGGTCTCGAGAGCCGGCCCTTCGGCCTCCTCCGGAATATCCAGGGGGCCTCGGGGACGCAGGGTGCGGAAAATTCCGGCGTCGAAGAAGTAAAATTTTGAATGAACCCCCAGGCGCCTTTTGGCGCGCTTTGAAAAAACAGGCACCCGATGGGCAATTAAGAGGTCTTCCAAAATCGAGAAATAATTTTCGACGACCTTTCGATCCACCGCGCATTCCCTGGACACGGATGAAATATTAAGCACCGACCCTTGAGAAAAACTGGCCGCCTCCAAAAATCGGGTGAAGGCGCTCAGGTTTCTCGTCAACCCCTCTTGCTGGACTTCCTGTTCCAGATACGTTTTTACGTAACTCTCAAGGTAGGCCTTGGGATCCGATTCCGTATAAGCGCAGGGAAGCTGCCCATAGCTCAAGGAATGTTTGAGTTTAAAATCATTCCCGAGTTCTACCGCCGTCAACGGATGGAAAGAGAGAGTCAAGGCCCGCCCCCCCAGCAGATTCGGTCCTTTCCTTTTGAGTCTTCTCGCACTGGAGCCCGTAAGCACAAACTTGAAATGATATTTTTCAATCAGCCGGTGGACCTCGTTGAGAAGTTCAGGAATCCTTTGAACCTCGTCAAGGACCACCCAATCCTTGAAATCCTTCGGAATGAGATTCTCAAGTCTTTGGGGATTGGCCAGGAGATCGTTGAAGAGCTCGGCTTCCAGCAGGTCCAAATAAAGGGCCTTTGGGAAGGTGGTTTTGACCCAGGTGGTTTTACCCGTGCCTCGAGGCCCGAACAAAAAGAAGCTTTTGTCTTTCGGGGGCCGGATTAATCTGGTATACACGACTCCATTTTACATGGATTTTTGGAAGTGGAAAGGAAATTCTTAATTCCAAGACCCGCAATTATGCCGAGGCGGCGAGGCGTTCCTGGATCTTCCCCAACTCGCTCAGGGCCGAATAATAATCCGGCGTCAGAAGGATGGGCCTTGTGGAATAAAAGGAGGGACGGCGGACTTCCCCACGACTTGTCCTTTTCAAGAGATCAAAAATAACGTCCGAAAACGAGAGGGGTACTTCGATCCTGTCTCCCACCCGCTTCCCTTTCAAATCCGGAAGGCTCCGGCTGAGTCTGAGAAAACCAATTTGATTTCTCGGCACCCCCGAACCTTCGATTTCGGCCACTCGGGCGCCCATATCCTGAAGCCCCCCTTCCTGTTCCAGGGCCCGGTCGACCACAAACACTTGTTCGGGATTTGTCACTCCGGAACGGCGAAGCGCTTGTGAAAAATCTTCATCCGCACTCCCCCTCCGGAAGGGAATGACCCTGAGGCCTAATTTCCCACCGACCGCCGCCCGCTCTTCTTCCATCCTCTTTTCGATCTCTTCTTCCACCTTTGCCTTGTAATGATCGTAATCCGGTCCGTAAACCAGCTTCATCCATTGATCGACCGCCCGGATCCCCGAACTTTGCATCACCTCCCGGTCGACCAAAACAACTTTTTCCGCCGTAAAGCGCACTTCCGAGCGGACGGCGGCGTTAGCGCTGAAATCACCCAAGGCTTGTCTTATTTGATTGATTTGATTCAGGGCCTCGGAAAGAGAAAGTTCCCTGTCTTTGAGGAAGACACGATTCCCTTGAGATTGAAATGCCTGATGCACGGCTAAAATCAATTCGAAGAAATCCTTGTATTTCTCACGGACGCTGGATTCCAGGCTGTCCCGTGCCTTCTCCAGGGCATTTCTGAAGTCCGCCTCCTTTTTGCGAACCTGCCCGTGGGCGGACTGGATCGCCCCAAGAACGGATGTCCCCTCCTCCGTCATTGCAGTCCCCGGGCGGCGTGTTCCGTGGCGCATCCTGGAAATAAAGTGGAAATATTCCTCTGGAGTCTTCCGCAATCCTTTCGCACTGCCGTAAAAGACATTCGGCGGGTCGAAGGGGCTGAGACGATCCGTAAAAGTGGTGTCCGCACCTGCGTCATAGTTAATAAATTCCACCGGCCAAAATTCTTTCAGGACGGGATCGAAGATACCCGAGAGCTTCTTGAGGAGAGGCTCCAGTTTTTCAGTTTCTTTCAAAGGTTCACGTCGAAACGCCAAGTAAGGGTGAATAAGAGTATTCGTCCCGTAGTAAGACATTCGCTCCTCGTGAATTTCACGGACGTAGCGAACCCGGTCAAGCGTGGGCGGATCCGGTAGGTCTTTCTCGGAAACGGCCTGCCCGGTAAACCCTTCGACGAAACGCCCGAGCAGATGCTTCCTGAGTTCTTCGGAATCACGAGTCACCCCCTTTGCCTCCAGGTCATGAAGAAGCTGGCCCACCAGATGGATCAGGATGGCGATCGATTCATGGACATCTCGATCATCCAGGCTCCTGTCTTCCGGATTGGTCTTCAATTCGAGGAAATCTCCCAGATCAGCCTGACGCCCCTCGACGATATCCGTATTCTTCAGAAAAAACAGGTAAGTTTCTGAAAGAGGCGAGACTTGGGCGGGGCTCGACATGTGTTGAAGCTGCGCCCCGAGGCGTATCCAGATTTTACCGGCGGCCAGGAGCGCAAACTGGTTTTTGCCGAGATTGAGAAAGAAATCCTCCAGGACTTTCTGAGTCCGGCCTTCCCTGATCCATTTCCCAATAAGACTCCTCTCCGGGTCCCGTCTGAATTCCTCGAACGCCTCGTGAAGCCGGAGGCTTCCCTCCCCGTCCGCACGGGTAAACCGCAGGCTCGCCTGCAATTCTTTTTTGTCACTCTTTTGCCCGCCAAATGAGAAGCGGGAGAAGGTGTGATAAGGGCTCATTCCGGACAGGGCCTGAAAGTTCCTCTCGGCTTTAACGGCCTCTTCCGAGAAGGGAGCCACTTCCGTGCCCGAGGGAGAGGGAAACCCCGGCTGGTATTCCGAGTCAAAAACCATACCCGGCCGTTTCAGGAAATCCTCCCATGAGATCACCTCACTCTTCCCGTCGTGCTCTAAGATAAGTTCACTCTCGATTTTGGCAGATTGTCCAATGACTCTCCTAACTCCGAGTGAAATCGAGCTCTCCCAAGGTTGATCGGGCCACTTCTCAACGACGAGACCCTCCGGCATTTTCTTTACAACCCGTTCAGCTTTTCTGCCGGGTTTGATTCCGGAAGCCTTCAGCCGGTGGATCTTGGGCTGGATGGTTCCCGCCGATTTGATATCGAGCCTGCCCGAAACTAAAGAGAGTGCGTCTCCCTTCAATAACGCAGAAAGAAAATCCTCCGGCGTATCGATCGCCTGTCGAACGCCTTCTTCGGATTGTGCCTCGGCAAAGCCTCCCGGCCCGTAAAGAAACGCCAGCCGGCCGACCACATCCTTGTAGGTATGAGCCTCCACGGTCAGCGGCTTGCCTAACGAGTCGTAGACGCGCTCAAGTCCAAACCGCTCTCTGATCTCACGATCGTCCAACGGGTGAATCACCGCCCGCACTTTGAGGCCCGGAATCGTAACTTTTTCCACGCTCTCGAAACGGAGGGCCGGCCCCAGGTAATCTTCCAGTGTTTCATAGGCCTCGAACATCGACACGGCTTCAAACGCATATTTTTCATCCTCGATCTCATCCAATTTAAACAAACGCCATTCAGTGCTGTCTTTCCAGCCGCCCCGATTTTCAAGTTCCCACTTCTTGTAAAGAAGGCTCTTCTCATGGTGGGCCCACCTCTTTCGGCCGACGTCCTGGACCTCGTTACGGCCCTTATTTTTCTCCCAGTAGTCTTTCCAGCGGACCTGGTCGCCTTGGTAGAAAATTCGTCCCGGGACGAAAATCTCAAGCACTCCATCGGGAAGGGAAATGAGTTCCTCAAAACTGATGTGCCGCTCTTTCAAGAATTCTCTGAACACAGGATCATCATGTTCCTTAAGGATATAGAGCAGGGATTTTAAGGTTGAAGCGGCGATCTTTTTTATCGGCGCTGCTTGACCACGAGCCGCTTGCTGACTTGGAAGGTTCTTGATTTGGTTCATCATGCCATCAAGCGTTTCAAGTCCTCTCAAATACTCTTTAATCTCGCTGGGCCCGGAAGACGGAGAACCAGCCGGTCTCGACTCGGGGGAGTGTTTACGCCATTCCTTTTCTCTTTCTTCGAACATCCTAGCCGATCGGGTGAGGCCGCCCGCCGCATCGACAAGCTCTTTGGCAGCCGGGTCCACGACCTCTTCAATTGTTTTCACCTCGTAGAAATCGCCGACGATCGGAACGATATTTCTGCCGTCACGAAGCGTGAAGGGAGGCAGGACCTTTGCATAAAATCCGCTGTCGTGCGTAACCGGATTCTGCCATCCCTTCTCCGGGGTTGTCGTGACAAAAAAGCTGAGCGGGGCCTTCGTCAGAAGCGGCGAATTCGAAACCGGCGCCTCCCGGACATATTGCTTCCATTTTCGGACCGCTTCGGCAGCGGTTGCCGGCCGCTTTGCTGGAATCCCCTCGACGGCTCTCTGCGTGCGCACTTCCGAACGAACGGCGGCGAGGGCTTCACGGTAAATTCGGACATATTCCTTGGGCCGGTCGCCCCAATCGGGATTGAAATTTGCAACGCTGGTCAGATAGTCCAGATAGCGGTGTTCAGTAACCGGTCCCAATTTCGATTTCTCCAGGTAATCGTTGTAAAGCACCATCAAATCCAGGAGGATCGCCAGGGTCTGAGCGCCGGATTTCTGTCTCTGGGCCTGATATTCGGAATAGTCTGGATCGGATGGCGTGGCTGCCTCATGGCTTCCGTTAATCTCAAACCCGTCAATGAGCGGAAGCGGGGTGCCACCGGCTTGCTTGAAGTCATTCAAACCACCCCGGCTGGGGGCCAGCACAAGCGCAAGTTTGAGGGCAGACTCCAAATTGGCAAGCCCGCCATACTCATCAATGGAAGGCATGAAAAATACGTCCTTTCCTGCACTCATCTGGTCTTTAAGTAAAGGATCGAATTTTTCAACGAAGACAAATCTTCCTTGATACCCGGGATGTTGTTTAAGAAATTCCCTTAGAAACCGGGCCTGTATCTTGCCGGGCTGATCTCCTGCGGTCCCCAAAACCGCAATCTGGATTTTTGCTCCCGTCTTTGGGTCTTCAAGGCCGAGAAGCTCTTCAAGCAGCGTTTTCCCGCTGGGCATCACCGTCATTAAAAGATTAAGCCCTTTCTGACTGACGATTCTTGTAACGATCCCCACGACCATGTGTTTCTCATTTGGTTCCAACCCAAGCCTTCTCTGTAATGCTGCTTTATTGAGCCGCTTCCATTCGGCACGCTCCCCCGGTGTCATCATCGGAAGGGTGCGGGAAGGATCGACCGGGATAAACCCGTCTTGTCTTAACGCCTTCAGATTCTCGGGCCGGTGTTTGGCCGCCCGGATTCCATTGTAGACAGCCTCGAGAACTCCCTCGGGCAGGGTCCTCAAAATGCCGTCGAAACCCTGCCCCCGGTCCGTCAAGGCCTCCCTCCTATGCCCCTGGCTCACAAAGACAACCTTACGCGAACGAATAAGGCTCTTTAAGAGACTGTGAGCACCGAAAAATTCGAGGCCGTCATTGTTTTTTCGGTCCCGAAGACTGGCGACGGGGTAACCTCTGTAGGCATCCAAGTGGGTTAAACTGAAAATATCAATAGACTCGGGGGCATCTAAAGAAAGGGCCCGGCGTTGAATGAGGTATTTCCTAAGCGGGTCGTCGGGCTTCATAAAATTTGGAAAGTCCCCTTTATACAGGCTGTGGATATTTTGAGTAGGGCCCGGAGGGTGGCCGAGCGGCCACGTCTGATCCCGGTATCTTTCTGTCAGGATCACGAGCCCCGATGCCGTCTGCCAATCATGAAAGTGGTAGGTCTCGAACTGAATCCCGAGCTGCCGGGGAATTTCAACGGCGGCCAATGGAAGAAAGTAGGCCTCGAGATAAGCCCCAAAGGTGTTCGGGTAGGGGCGGTCATACAACGTGTGGAAAAATTCTCCTTCTTCATGATAGATGAGAAAATGGCTGACGCCCTCCCGTTCAAGAGCGAGGACCTTGAAAGGAACGGTGCCGCCTCCCACAGGGAGTTCAAGGTCCATCAAGAATTCAGCGCCAAAATCCTTCAGGAACTGGTCGAGCCACGCCCCCTTCGGAAGTCCGGCATGGTTCGCCTGCATATAAGCTTCGAGATCGGCACTGAACAAAGGGCTTGCAACGCCCACCGAGACCCCCTCCCCGGCAACTAGCGAAGGCTGCTCTTCCATAAAAAGCCCAAGCCCTCCCCCGCCCGGGCCGACCCGTTTCATCTTCCTTCCCTGGAGGTCAAAGAGGGGCACTTCGATCGAGACTTCCATCACCCCAATGAAGCCCCGGTCTCGGGTCTTTTCGAGAGCGGCTTTTAATCGCTCTCGGACCCCCTCATTGATATTCTGGGCCCGGACGCTTGAAAGCTCGATATTGACCGTCGTCCCATCCACCCGCCGAGGGAGAATCTGAGGGTCGGTAAAACCGCTTTTGATCCAGGCCTCTAAAACGACGAGGCTGACTCCTGGATCGATGTAGACCCTTGTAAAATGACGGGCCCGGAGATGGTCTTCAAGACTTCGAAGCTCACGGGCGTCGAGTGAGTCCAGCAGCCCTTGCGTATGTTCGGGTCGAAGAATGTGGCTATGAATCTCGTAGGGAGGCGGCGCATACTCAACATTGAACGTTTGACCATCCACGCTTCGTGTCATTACCCGAGGATGAGTGAAGCTGCTTTTTACGGCTGACTGGAAGAGATCCCTGGAAATCTCGGGAGCAATATAAACCCCTTTAAATCCATTCCTGGCCATAAATCTTTCGAACCATTCGTAGAGCTCATGATTCTGCGCATTAAGGGCTTGAAGCACCCCATCCGTATGGCCGGGTTTAGAAACGTGGTCATGCCTGAGGAAATTTCCACGCACCTCAGAACGCCCAAAGGCCTCCGCCTTGGCCCGAGTTAGGCTGTCAAGATAAGAACTGAGGGCCTGTTCGAGGTCAGACCGGATCCCCAGAAGGACGGCCGGCAAGGTATCTGGAGTTGCCAATGAAATCTTCTGAATGCCACTTTGAATCACGGAGATCAGCTGGTTCCTTTCACGGAGAACGAGGCGGTCGATGCGGCCGGCCTTTTGGGCCAGGAGGTGAGCGGTCGTGGCAGACCCTTGAATCTCGGCTTGATAACGATGCTGCTCCAGATATTCAGAAAACCTTTGGAGGGTCTGCTGCAAAATCTGTTGAACCTCCTGATCCGTAATTGGGCTTGCACGATCCTCGAGTTGCTTTTGGAGCCGATCCAGGAGATCGAC
Source organism: Candidatus Omnitrophota bacterium (assembly GCA_016179745.1). Classification (GTDB taxonomy): domain Bacteria; phylum Omnitrophota; class Omnitrophia; order Omnitrophales; family JACQLI01; genus JACPCP01. The sequence continues at coordinate 31,394 of JACPCP010000015.1, read as the reverse complement.
GGCCGCAAAGCGGGAGAGGACCTGCCCGGTGAAATACCTCCAATATTCGTCGGGACTTTGAAAGCCCATCCTGTGGAGGAGACCGGTCTCTTCCAAGAGCCCGGGTTCGGACCGGAGCACCCTCTGTAATTGGGAGCGGAAAAACTCCACGGGCCGGATCTTTCCCGTCATCAAATCCTCGTAGGGGATGTCGGAGGCGGACGAGGTCATTTTGGGCGTCACGACAAAATAGGAAATGCCCTGGTCCTTCATCCGTTGAACCAGTCCCGGCGTGTGGTATCCGCCCGTCACGAGCACAGCCGCCTTCTCGCCCGTCTTCTCCAATTGGCGGACGGCACGATGGAGCATGGCATCGTCCCGTTTCTGGGCGGTTTCATAGAAGGCCTTGACCTTGGGAAGAAGGCGGTCCAACTCCCGAATTTTCGGGCTGACCGAGTAGCGGATGCCGTAGTCGGAGGCGGTCCGTTCAAAGAAACCTAAAAACGAGCCGGCCGAAAACCCGGATTCATTTTTTCTGTAATCCCCGTATTGCTCCCGGACGGCCTCGAGCGACACAAGGTCCGCCAAGAGTTCCTGCCGGAAGGAAAGCCGGATGAGTTCTCTTTGGGTCTCGTTTTCACACAGGCCGAGACGCACGGCCTTCTCAATCTCACGGGATTCCCGGAGGAGACCTTCATAATCGATCTTCCCGAACTTCTCGAGGGATGCCTTCAGGCGGGCCGGGTCCGGCCTGGCGGCATTCATCTTTTCCTGCTCATGGAACCAATTCAGGTATTCAAAGAATGCAGGATACCTCTCAAGCGGCAGTTTCTCTGCCGCCGCTTCCTTCTCCAGCCGTTTGAAATAATCCCAGGCCTTCCGCACACCTCTCCGGTAATCCATGAGAAACCGTTCGAGCTTTCTCGATTCCGAAGAAAGAAGGACAGCCTTGAAATTGCCGATCGTTTTTTCAAGGTCAGACAAGGCATCGAGGATTTCTTTCCTGATCTCTGCCACGGATTGAAAGGCCCGGTAGTTCCGGAGGTAGAGACGCTTGTCCTCGACTCCGAAAAGCCTGACTTCGGGAACGCTCAGGATCCCGCCGAGTTCGCCGCCCGTGAAATCGCCCCGCTTCACCAATTCGAGGCCCACTTCCTCCTTGGGCCGGGGGCTTGGGTAATTCCGGAATTCCTCGATCCGGGGAGGTTCCGACGCCCCCTCCAGGCCCACGAGGGAAACCCCAGACTTTGCCAACTCCTGAATGATGCGGGCAATATTTTTCTGCGCCTCGAAATTGGAATGCGAATCCTGAATGTGAATGATGACCTTGCCGGATTCTCCCTGCCGGCTCTCCCGGACTTCGCCAAATTCGCCGGAAATCTGTAAAGAGCGGAAGGGTTCCGCTCCAGCCCACACCGGTTGGGTGCAGAAAAAAACACACGCCGTGACAGCTGCGCACACACGTCTTCTCTGAGCGTTTTGCATACTCTCTTTCCTTTTCATAGGTAATGACTTACAAAGTCCGGACTTCATAAAGTATAGCCGGCAAACCCCGAATTCTCAATTTAGGGTGACAAAAGGATACATCTACAACCTAATACAAAGTAACAAGTTACAAAAAATTACAGCCTTAGGAGAACAAAAATGAGCGGGCTTGAGAGGGGCCTAAGGGAAAGTAATCAAGCTGACACCGCTACCTTTATATAGTAAGCCTCTATGGAAAGGATCATCTGGCCGAGCGGCGCTTGTTCCGCCGGACTGAAAGGCCGGGTCTCAGCCTGTCTTTCCTGCCGTCCCAACTGGTCCATGACAAAAGAGACTGCGAGCCTGCCCGCTTCAGCGTCGGAACGACCCGACTCTTTCAGAGCCTCAATAATAGACGGCACGGAGTAAACATTTTCAAAATCCGTCCGTGCCGCTTCTTGAACGGCCTTCCGGAGTTCTTCAGGAAGGCCGGCAAGCGCCGGCCGGTTCAAATGCAAAATGTTTTTTAAAATTTCTATCTGTTCCGCTGTCGGGCGCTGTTTCCGAACCTTTGATTCTCCCCGCACCTCGGAACGTTTTTCGCCGGCGGTTTCGTCGGTCTGCATACTAAACTTTGCCCATGCTGTCTTCTCGGCGTAGCTTCCCTTACTGTCATACCCTTCCCATTTCTCTTTCCAGGCCTGAATGTTGCCTGGGTCCTGCACCTTGAAATCAGCCAAAAAATAACGGTATAAGTCGAAAAGCGCTGAAAGCGCTTCTTCGGCTACCTGCTTCCGCATCATATAAAATTCAATATTCTTCTCATCCAGCCCAATGCTTTCTTGCAGCATAGGCTTTGTTGCCAATTCTGTAGTCGCATTCCACTGATCTTCTTCGGCCTCCTTTAGCAGGCTAATTGTTTCGGTGACGGCTTTAAGGCGCGGGATTTGCTGTTTGTCGAAAATTTCGAGATGCTTTCTAAAAATAGTTTTTACATCGTCATACAATTCGTCAGCCTCCGGGAGGGGCCGCTCGTCAGAATGGGGCGGGGGCAGCTGCGGAAGGAGGGCCGCTTGGAATGCCTTCCCATTCAAGGCAATATCCTGAATTTTCTTGGCTTCGTCATACCGGCTGGGAACGGCCTTCCATGTCTCCCGTGGCACATAGTAAGCGATCGCCCCCCCCCGGCGGGCAGCGATTCTAAAGGGATCGCTCAAAAGCCGGGCCAACTGGACCACGGGCTCTCCATCGATTGATTTTTCCTCCGGATAAGTTGCAATTTTTTCTCCCGGTGCTTCGTCCCCGAACAGGGAGATCCTGGAGTTGACCTGATCACGCAGCCTTTCCCGCTGTTTTGAATCAGCCTCCAAGGCCTGCCTTGTGGGAATAAACTTCAGATTTGCCAACCCATACATCTCTCCGATGAATGCGTGCAGGAAATGCGCAGAATTGGTGTTAAAGACAGGGAAATCCTCCTGGCTCCGCTTGATCTCGCCAAGATTCCGGTCATCCAGGAGCCAGCCCTCGATCGATTGAAGAAAACGGAGTCTGCCTTTTAATCGATAAATAACGTTCGCCAAAAAACCTCCCTGTTCCCCCCGGTTGTCCGTAAATTCGAGCAGCATCGCAGCCTTTCCGGGGGTTCCGTCTTCATCAGGCTGGGACAACCGGAAAAGACGGCCCGGGATCCTTTCGTCAAAAGTGGCGGTTGGGACATTCATGTTTAAAAAGCTCACGACCTGGACCCCCTTCTCCTGGTCGTCCCCCCAAAGTCCGCTTAACACATAGTAGCGGTAGCCGTCTCCATGCGAGGCATTCGCAAAGGTTTGGATTTCGTCCTGGGAATCTCCGGGGCGGAAATAAGAGCCGTCCCGGTCCAGACGGGGAACGATGCTCACCAGAAAACGGTCAATCTGTGTGTCCTTTTCATCGAGAGTCAGGTATCCCTTTTGGACCATCCACTCAAGGGCCTGCTCAACTTTCGGCGCCGTAAAATCGCTTTCTGCAATGGCAATGAGGGGCCTCGGAAGACCGAGTTGGTCCGCACGATGATAGGCGGTCAAAATCTTAAGGGCCAGAAGAGGAATGATCCCCCAGCCCGGGATGTAAACGGGCTGATCGGCCCAGATCGCCCCCCGCACCGACATCCCCCCGGCCAGAATAATGATTCTTTGTTTTTTCTCCCGGAGGAGTTTTCTCCCGGCGTCTTTGTCCAACTCTAATGCAATGGGGTCAATCAACGCCATCTTGGCCTCAATGCCTTCCAAAGTGGCTTTCCTGGCCTCATGCTTTTCAGGCTCCAATTCGGGAGCAATCGCTCCCAAGGAAAGCTTCATTGATTGCCAAGCATCGAAGGGAACCTCAAGATCCCCCTTTCCGGGCGGCTGGATATCGATCCCTTTCCTTTCAAAAGCTTCCTCTTCCAGCGCTGCAATGGGGTCATGAACGCCCGCCTTGGCCTTTAATTCCTTTAATTTCTCTGCGAATTTAACAAGAAACGGAAGCTCTGCCTTTAAGTTGAAGTGATTCCATCTTTCTTCGGTGGTCAGAGGCGGGCCCTGGGGGCGGTAGCCCGTATTTCTAAGCTCAGAACGGAGAGCGGGTCGCAGGAGCGAGACTTGCGGGCGGCCGCTCCGGATTTCGACTGCAAGCCGGGCCCTGCCGTTGACCGGGGACCCGGCGCTATCAGCCAGGCGGGCGTAATTCGGCGAATCCTGAGTCAGCATTTTTTCAAGAAGGGCGCTCTGGGAAGGGCCTGAAATGAAAGCCGGGATTTGCCATGAAAGACGGGAGGAGTGCTCTCCGCCGGACGGGCCTGCCTCAGAAATTTCTTTTCCGAGAAGCGGGTGATCGTTCACGGCCTGCTTGAGAAGGGCCCCGAGCTCATCATCCGACAGCTTCCGGTCCCTGGCAATTTCAGGAAGCCCCACCTCGATCATTTCCTTCATCAGAAGTGAGACTTGCTTGGAAACGGCCCGGATCCCCGCATTTTGAAAAAGGTCTGCGTTCTTTCCCTGCATCACCCGGTGATACTGCCCGGGCGGAACAGCCTTTCGGAGGGCGGGCTGGAGGGAGGCATAGGAAACCCCTTGAGATTTGAGAGATTCCTTGAGCCCTTCGGCGTGAAATCCGCCCGTGATCATCACGAGAATTTCGGCGTTATGGCTTCGTGCCAGATCCAACGCATTCTCAATCAAAACCGGTTCCCGCCGCCCGGCCGATTCATAAAATCGGAGGGCCGCCTCAAAGACCGACGGGCCCGCTACGCTTTTTGGCGGGCGTTTGCCCGTAACGGCCCCTTCGCCGGCGGCGCCCAGTCTTTTGAGCCGCTCCGCCAAATCAGCCGGGCGGAATTCGCTCCGCCGGGCCCGGATTTTTGCCCACTCGGCCGGTTTCAACTCCAAATAAAGAAGGCCCTGCAGTAATTCCAAATCCCGGAGGATCGAAAGAAGCTCCTTTTCCTCTTTGCGATGGACCAGCTTCGCCTCCAGGGCCCGTTCAAGCGCTTCGATTTCCTTTTGCAATCCCGGAAACCGGATTTCCTCCTCCAGCGTCTTCAAACGGAGCCGGGCCGCCGAAGGCCGTTCCTTCTGCGACTGACTTAGCTTGGCGATCCGATGAAGATTCGGAAAACGGATTTGTTCATAGGGGTTCCCGACATCAATGGCCAGAGCCTCCTTCGCCCTTCGAGTCAAATACCTGATATAGACATCCCATTGGGAAAGCGCCGTGGAGAAAGAGCCGAAAGGACGGATTCGGCCCAAATAGCGGCCGCTTCCCCTTTGAGTCCTCTCCTTGACAAATTTCCTGAGTTCGGGATTGAAAACCGTGGAGGCCAGCTGGTCCGACTCTCCAAAAAGTTTCTGAAGGATCTGCTCAGCTTCGGGAATCTGTTGTGTTAAAGCCAGGTAGGCTTCCCGGTGGGCCCGGTAAGTTCCGGGGTCTTCCACCCCTTCCATCACGACCCTGGGCCGGCCGTTCTCGTAAAGGTCCCACGCAAAAAGCTCGGCACCGGTCAGCTCTCCTTTTTGAAGAAGGTCCTCCCGGATTTTCCTGTCCGCCCCGGGATAGTCTTTAAAAAATTCAAGATACTCCGGATGAAGCGGGCCCCGGGCGCCCTCGAGCGCCACCACCCAGCGCCGGCCGGAGAACTTCTCATTGAAATAATGGAGGAGCCCCCGGATCGACTGCTGCGCATCGGGATGGGCGTGAGCATCCTGAACATAGAAGAAAACGGGGGCCTTCCCGGCCCGTGGAGGGGCCAGGGAGACTTCCTCCACTTTGGCCGTTGAAGGGTCCATTCCGTTGAGAAGACCCGGCAAAATCTCGGACGAGGCAGGGCCCGCCATAAGAGCCCCGGGAACAGGCAGAAAAAGATTGAAGAGAAAAAAACAAACCGTCAGGATTGAGATCGAACGTCGGTTTCGTTTCATCTTGTCTGAAGTTTCATCTTTTTATGCTGAATGGCCCACGGCCTCAAGACGTTCCAGCGCCTCGGAGATGAGTTCCGAAAAATCCACGGCCTCGACTCCGCTCCCTGCAATTTGGATTCTCTGACGGCCGGCCACCACAATCCGATCCAGGGCCAGCCTGAGGAGAGCGCCCTCAAGGAGCGCAACTGCCTCCGTGGGATACTCTTTCCCTTCGGGGGACGCCGTCACAATCTGAAGCACCTTTTCTGAAGGGACTCCTCTTTGTCTCGCCAGTCCTTGAATGACAAATGTTTCGACGAACCCGCTCAAGCTCGGCATCGAGGCCAGCTCATCTTCTCCGGGCACAATCACCCGGGGATGGCCTGCCTGAATTCGTCGAAGTTCACTTCGCCCTTCACGGGACGTTGTCCGGGGATTCGGATAGAGGACCAGACGAACACCGTCCGGAACTTCACCGCTCATCCGCCGGACCAGGGCCGGGTCTGCCGTTTCAAGCACCAGAATTCCGTTCATAGCGGCGGTCCCCAGCCCCATGATTCCACGTTCATGAAGGACCTCCCGAAGAGCTTCTTCCATCCGCCGGTCGAATCTTTCCCTTCCCAGATCCTTCCTCAAGCCGAGGAGGGTCTGGAGCCGAAACTCTTCGATCCCTCCGAGGGCCTCTGTCATTTGTCTCACTTCCGAACGATCCTCGGATCCGGTCCCCTCTGAGGTGGGATGAATCCACTGGATCTGGTTTTGCTTCAGCCAACTTTCCAGCCAGCTCACAATCTTTGGGGCCTTATCTTTTACTTCAATGAACGTGGGCAGGAGCGAATAAAAAATCGGCCAGGTGTGGTCTTGATCCATTTTTTCTTTCAGCTGGGTGATGGAAAATTTATCCGGATGTTCTTCGCTCGGATCCATGGGAAGGGCCTCCTTCTCCGGCTCCCGGGGAAAGATGGCAAGATCGGACAGCTTCCTTCCGTTGCGCTCCTCTTTCAGGTTGGTATTGGGGGGGAAGGAAACCCGGATGAGCAGGAGCCCTGTGGGCCCCAAAATAAGCATATGCTGGTTGTAAGTCCCTACCTGAACTTTCAATCCCCGGGGAGCCAGCATTTGCTCGACCATGGCCCCTTTTGGAATTTCAATGGCTCCGCCAAGGATACTGGAGGTCACGACCCCGTGAATACGGACTTGACGAGGGCGGTCGCCGTTGATGACATTCCCGAATATGACCGCCCTCGGACCAATCCCTCTCGGTGGGATCCGGGGGTCGATGACGTTCCCGATCACCGAGTTCGGATTATCCAGCATCGCCTTGGTCACAGGATGACGGGCGAGAGATGAGAGAAGTTCAAAGTATTGAAGCGGCTGGTTGGTGTTCCGATAGAAGGTCCCCGGGCCCAAATTCAGAAATTCTATTTTAAATCCTTGAGCCCCGGCCCGTTCGGCAATGGCGTGAAACTTCTTTGCGGCTTTCTCGTCCAGGAGCGGATACCGTGCCCGGAAATCCTCAAAGGACAGGCGGGCCGGTTCAAAGAAAGACTCCACCCAGTTGTAAGGCGCCCCGGGGGGGGCCTGCTTCATCGCTTCCACCTCACCGATCAGCCAGCGGATCGGCTTCCATTTGAGAAAATAAACGGCGTGGTTCACGTCAATCTCTTTTCCGATCCGTCCCGCCGCTTGTAATTGATCCAGTTCTTCTCTTGTATATTTTTCTCCGACAAACTCGATCGCCTGCGACCCCGCCCGCCTCGGATGCCGGAGCGCCGCCATCCCCAGGGTCGGCACTTCCCGATTACGGGTCCCGAGGGGGGCGCCGATCATTTGAATGTCTGCCGCCCCAAGCTCTCCGGGAAGGAACCGGGGAATGTTCATCGTGTCAATCGAGTGAATAACGGCCCCGGGGACCCGTGGGTAATAAAGCCGCTGGAGGAGAACCCTTGCCAGATAACTTCCAATCGGGCCCTTTCCTCTTGGTTGGGGGAGCCTGAGAAAGGCCTTGTCGGTCAAACTGCGGCTCGCCTTTCCGCTCATGGTCACCACAAAAAAGGCCGACGCTTCCAAAAGCCGGTCCACGGTTTCAGGGTCTTCCCCGGCCTTGATAAAAAGATCCCTCTTCCTTTCGAGAACTTTTTGGATAGCCTGCATGGGATCGGTAATGCTTCCCGCCCCGGTTTGCTCGATAATCCAGATGTCCCTGCCAAGCTCCATGGATTTGGGAATGACCGTTCCTATTAATTGCCGTTCGATGAGCCGCCGGGCATTCTCAGAATTCTTCTCATTGACCACAAGGATGATGTCGCTGAAGTCTTGAGTCCGGTCCGCCAAAACTTCTTTCAGCCGTTTCCTGAGCTCTCTCTCATTTTTAATGAGCGCACGCTGGGTCCCGGTCAGCTCCGCCCGGATCCGGGCTTGAGCGGCCGCTTGCGTCCTCACTTCCGACCTCGCTCGAAATCTTCGAGCCAGCTCCTCGTCAAGAGGCCCGAGACGATCGTAGGGAAGGCTCTCGTCCCGCATCAGATCGGCAACCTGGTTTAAGGCCAAATTCGTAAAATAGCCGGGGTGATCCGCAATGTTGATCAAGCCGCCCATTTCGGGGGCTCCGATCAAGATTGTATTTTGAGCCAGCTGCGGCCTTCTCCCCATGGGACGGGGAAAGATCAGAACAGAGACCCTCTTCGTCGTCGTCCGCTCCATTTGTTGAAGGGCCAGGCTGTAACCTGCGCCAACTTCGTCGGTTAGTTTTCTCACCAGGGCATCCACGAGCTCGGCGACCTGCTCAGGGTTTGTGCCCTCCACCAGGTAGGCCGACACTCCTTCATACCAGTCCCGGACCTTTGCCGCCAAAAAATCGGGTTCATCCCTGTAGATTTCAAGACGGCCATACAGCCCTGAGCTCGGCTTCAGCGCTTCGTTGATATAGAGATAAATCGGAAACGTCCCGATGACATAGTTCACTTTCTCTCCATAACTTGTTGTAAAGGCGTCGCCATGAATCAAGGGTTTGTTCAGGCTGGGGTCTATGTCAAGGTGTTCCTTAAAGCGAGTCATGCTCAAACTGGCTCCCACTTTAAAACCCTGCCAGTGGTGGTGGGAGGGGATCGAGGCGCCGGCCTCTCCATTGTGCATGAAGACAAAATCCGGAAGCTCATGGCTTAACCGGATGACTTCCAAAAGGGTCTTTTGATCAAGAAATTGACGCCGGTGGTCATCGTGGACCATGACAAAATGAAAAAAACCATACGGGAAGGGATTCGCAAAGATCGTGTAGCTTTTTGCCAGCCCGGCAAACTTGATCCCAATCTCCCGGGGAGGAATGTTTTTCTGACAAAGGAAACAGTTGTCTCCGGTCCGGTTGGTGTGTCCCTTCACTCCTCGAAATCTAAGTTTTCGTCCCGGCACATTCAAACCGAGATAATACCGGGGCCCTTCGTAACTCCCCCGGTCAAAGAGATGAACGGTGGTCCCCTGGTAATAGGGGGCGCCGGGAGCGAAACCCTCGGGGATAAACCCGGGCCTGTCATCGGAAGTCAGTTTGTCTTTTTCTTCCACCTGCCGTCTCAACATTTCATACAATGCGATCGGGACGGACGACTCCCCCTCTTGAACGAGCTTCTCAAGATCAAGGTATCGGTGGCGGACACGTCTTTCGACTTCCTGCCTCGCCTCCTCAGGGGTCAGATACCCCAGTTTCAGCTCTTCCGCAATTCCCAGAAAGTGCTGATCGCCGGGGGCCCCGGCCTCATGTTCAACTTGTTTCACAAATTCATAGGAATCGGACCGGGCCGAAGTCCGCAGTTCGGAACGTTTTGCCGGTGCCGCTTCGAGATTTAAGGTCTTCTTCCAGGATTTCCAGTCTCGAAGCGAATGGCCGATGAAGTCCGCTCCGGAGGCTTCAAGCTCTTGGGCAAGATCCGGGCTTCCCTTGGCGAGCCCGATCCCAACGGCAATCTTGCGGTTGCGAAGTCTCGTTGCCCGCATATCTCCGGCCCCGTCTCCAAAGACCAAAACCTGATGGGGTTTCGCCCGATGCATTCCTCGGATCTTCTCAATGAAGTGCGCCTTGCCCGTCGTGACTCGGAAAGTTTCGTGAGAAGCGCCGTGGTGTTCCTTGAAGTCATGGGTGACACCCGCCCGCCGGGGCAGCTCGTAAGCCATCTTGGCAAGTCCGCCGGTCAAGATGTGGATTGGGATATCCCTTTCTTTCAGGTAATTCAAGAACCCCTCAACGCCGGCCAGACGCTTGACGCCGGTCTGGGCCAGCTTCTCTGTCAAGAAGGCTTCGTAGATTTCCAGATAGGCGTTCCCGGAAGAACGCCCCTGAATTTTTTCCGCTGGGATCTTGTATCGTTCGGCAATCCGGACGGCACGGGCCTTGAGGGTTTTTTCGGACGCCGGGCTTTCTTTAAGCATCCTTAAAACCTGGGCTGTGAAAAGCATCCCCATGGTTCTTTTCAAAAATTCTTTCCCGGCCGCCGCATACTCTGAGGAGTCCCGCCCCCGGAGGTCTCCCTTCACAATCCAGTAGTAGAGCCGGCCGAAGGCCTCTTCCTGAATCCCGAGGGAATCGACCAGCGTCCCATCCAAATCAAAAATGACCACCTTCGGATCGGGATGCACCGCCGGGTTAATCCGCTTGAGCCGGCCCGTTTCAGGCATCCGCACCTCCGACCGTGGCGGAACGATATCGACCGTCTGCTCCGCCGCCGGCCGGCTCGTTGCCGGACCTGTCGTGCGTTCTTTGTCCTTATTGACGCCCTTCATAAAATAAAGCACGGCGGCCAGCGCCACGGCTTCCAGTCCCAGCATTAACCAGGTTCGCCAGGGTCCTGGCTTGGGGAATTCCCGAGGCATCACGTCGCCAATCGTTTTCTTTCCGATCGGCTTGGCCCTGAACAGCGGAGTTCCGTCATCGTTCGCCGAAAGCAATCTGATGAATGACTTTCCAACCCCAAAGGGCAATCGAGCGAGGAGGTTCAGTGCCTTCTCGCCTCCCCAGATAAAGCCTTTGCGGACAACACCATTCAGCCAATTTTCAGGAGGGGGCAGATTGTTTTTCCCGCCTTTCACAAACAGGGCATACAGCACTTGATAACCCGTGCGTGTGGGCCCCAGACCATCCCGAATGGAAGTTGTCTCATCCGCAATGTAGCGGCGATACTCCTCAAGAACGAGGCCCCCCAGCGGAAAGATCATCAGAATGTTTACGGCCGCAAACCCCGCCAAGGCCGGAAGGAGGAAGGTGACCGGAATGGCGCTAAATGCATAATAGAGAAAGCTTGGCCAGCCAAACTGGAGTGAGTGAAGAAAGATGGTTACTACAAAGAAGCTCATTCCAAAAAAGATTCCCGAATAGAACCCAAGATTAAACAGCATATTGGGCACGCTCGATAACCCAGCGAGTTGGGTCCTGTTTTCCTTCCAGTTTCGAACTCCCGCAATCTTGAATACGTAGTGTATGTCCGGATCACCCGGTTTCGGCTGTTCGCTTGACTTAAATTTAAAAGACCAGGCATATTTTTCATTCATGCTTGCTTCATCCAACTGCACCCGATCAAAAAACTCCAAGAGGAGACTGTTAATGAAATGCCGGAACAGCATCTTTGCCTTCCTGAAAGACATGGGCACCGTTGCGGCAGGGTATCCTTTCGGCAGCGCCTTCGACATAAACCAGTCATGCCAGGGCGACATGGACCACGACCATAAGAAAGTGACGCCAAAGATAAAGGTCCACAAATTCGAATGGAAGAAAATGCCCGAAGAAATTCCGAATAGGGCAGTCAGAAATACATCCCAAAAGTAAAGATAAGACCCCAGAAGCAGGATGTTTCTCACCGCAACCGATGCAAAGGCAACCCACGGATGCTGCTGGTCTCTAATGGGAAGGTCAACCAAGCGGCTTGAACGATACAGGAACCAGACGGCGGCCATTCCAAGAAATACAGCGGTCACATACGGATGCCCGGTGATAAATACCTGCATTCCACCCAGACTGACAGGACCGTAGAAATCTGCAAGTCTAAGCAGCTTCGACAATGGAGCAATGACAGCCGACCGGTATCCTCCAATATCGAAAAACAGAACGGGCGGAACTACAAAGATCGCCAACTTACTCAGAAGGACATAGGGCGTGCCGATCAATGCTCCCAGGGAGAGATCCCATTTCGACTTAAAATCCTGGTAACTGACCATGGAGGTTTTGATCACGACCCTGACGAAAAATTTGAAAATACGAATCGCATTCCCCAGGGACAGCGTTGTGCTGAGATAGAAAAATGCGGTTTTATGCCACATCCGTCCCCTGGCGCTTCCGAACAAAATCGGATTGACCAAAAACATTTGTATCGTTAACAAGAAAAGGAGAAGGACTTCCGGAAAATTGAAAACCACGAGTCCTGGATTCACCATGGGAGCAACGGCCCCGCCCAGGAAAGGTGAACCAAGCAAAATTAAAAATCGGAGAGGGGTTGTGTCAAGGTTGTATCTTTCCAAAATCTTCGCCGGAAAATAACCAAAGGCGGGCAAGCCTGCAATGAAAACCATTTCGAGTAAGCCGGCAGAGAGCGAAAGCAGACCGATCCAATGTGCCATCAGGAGAATCAGCGGGATCGCCATCAGCGTAAAGTTCACTTTTCTTGCGAAAGGCGACAGCGTCGACGCCTCGTCTTTTTCGCCACCGACTCCCCTTACATTCCTGAGGAAACCTAGTATGAAAATTGAAATCAGTATGGCAAGAAGAGTGCCCCATGCGTTACTGGAAAGAATCATGGAACCCATATCGTATTCTGTTGTATGAGGAATAGAATGTGAGTAGAAGTTGGCGAGCCCAGAAAATGCCGGGTCCACAATGTATCTCTTGATGATCCATATTCCAAAGAGGAGGGTGGACTGATACCCCAAGGGTCCCTGTTCGGTGATCCAGCGATAGACAGCTTTTGCGCCAGCTTTGAAAATATCAAGAACAAATCTCAAAAAATCACCAATAAACCAACGCTCATTGACCCGTGTGTCAGTCTCCATCCGATTGGTAGTGGCAGGCTCTGTAATACCAATATTGACCACGATAATCGCTCCGGCACGCTCGGCTTCCTTATAGTCGTGACTCAACTGCTTATGAGGAACTGTGGCAAGGGCACCTCCAATCCTTGCGCCCATCACCAATGTTGCGACAAGTCCCAAGAATTGGAAGCCAAACATCCAGAAAGTCAGATAATTTCCATTCATAAAAAGGACCGAGAGAGCCAGGCCCGCCATGCTGCCTGCAAGGTTCCCCGCCAAAACAAACCACCAGGGTGTCGGAAAATTTCTTGCGTCACCCTGGCCCCACCAAGGTTCAAAGATAACCAGCCCCTTGCCTGTCATGTTGGACACCCCAAGAACCATCTGATCGGCCAATTTGTAGAACGTGCCAAGAAGTCCGGCGAAATCCTCATTCCGGGAATATAAGGTCTCTTTGTTCTTCGGAGTGAGAATGATCGTATCCGGCACCAAAAATGCAGGCCAGAAACGGCTATGGCTCGCAACTTCAACAGCCTTACGGATGGGAAACAGAAGCTTCCCAAACCAATACTGGGGATCGGCGGGGTTATCTCCGGCTCGATTCTTTTCGTCCAATAAAAATCCCGCCCAGCTTCCTTCCGCATTTGTCGAAAACACGGCCTTCCCTTCCGAATCAGTTCCTGTTCTTACACGGGTTCTTAAAAGGTGCTGGGGGTTATAGCCCAAATCCGTGTCTCCCGTCTGATACAACTCCTCAACAAAATACTTGTCTCCACGGCGGGGCGGCTTAAAGTTTGAGGGCCGGATGTAGGACATAAGTTCTTTCCCAAGCCTCAATCCAACGAAAGTCAAGACAAGCCCCACCCAGACCGGATATCCGGGAATCAATATAAGGTTTGCACCAAAGAATAAGAGAATGGCCGACGCAACCCACTGGTAGCCAACCAATCCAAATATAACACCCATCAGGTCAACCAGGAGCGCTCCCACGGGGTCTTCAACACGGCCCTGGTTTCTCAAACCAGGAATCGGTTCTCCGGCCTTGACAGGCGGCGGGCCATCGATTCCCATCATATAGTCAGTAAAAGCAGCCAGGTGTCCCTGCTTTTTATCGAATTGAAAGTCTTCCGGAGGGGTCCAATAGATCAGTTCCCGGCCGCTCCGAGCCAATGTTGCATTGTCGTCCCGCCTTCCCCCATAAAAAGGATTGGTGTATTGGGCACTATTGAAACGGCTTTGCCCGATTATGATGACCTGTCTCCTTGCATAGTTGAGGATTTTAATAATGAATTGATAGGTAAGGACTTTTGAATAGTCTGGGTGGTTTTGATCGATTCTCCCAGCTTGGTAATCCCGATTTGCCTTGACAAGATCGGCGCCAAATTGTGTCAGTATTGTCAGGGTGACTCTTCCATTGGGATCCAGGTTATTGGAAAGACTGTCAATTGTGTTCCTGAGAAAAAACTCGTCTCCAAAGATATCTCCGAATTTGATCTTTTCTGAACCTGAAAACCTCACACCGAACAACCGGAAAGAATCATCTTCAAATGCTCTTTCGATCCTGTTCATTCTCCAATTTGCTTCAAACTTCTCTTCAAACCACTCCAGCAGCTCTTTCTGCATCTTTTTCCGATCAGCCTCATCGATCTGGCGTTTCAGCTTCGCTTCCAATCGGTCCCACACCTTGTCGTAGGAGGGGGGGGTGAAGACTGAAAGGCGGGTATAAATAATGGTGACTTTCCTTCCTGCTGGATTGGCTAACGCCGCTTGTGCCTCGGGGTCGCTTAGAGGTAAGATTTTTTCTTGCCCGTTAACTTCCACCACCTTGATAAAAATATCTCTCTCATCCCCGGGGAGATCGGCGTCCAAACCCGCCTTGTGAGGAAACTGATTTTTAATTTCATTGGGATCAACGTCTTTACCTTTCATTTCCAACAAATCCTCTGCATGTCTGGGGCTTCCATTTTTGCCCGTGTAATAGGGAGTGTGTTTTTCGGCCTCGGGGGCAATCGTTCGGTAACGAGCCTCCTTGTCGTCGGCACGAGCACTCTGAGGGAAAAGTCGGGTTGTAATCCAGTCAAGCTGGATATGAACGTTATTGACAATCAGGGGGTATGTGACGGTAAGATCAAGCATGGCCAACCAGATAATTGAATTCGCTGGGTCAAAGGTGCTATACATCCGCCAAATGAATAAAAGCGGAAGTCCGAAGAGGACGGGGAAATAAATCATCGCCCGAAAGGTCAAACTTGGAACTTCCGGCAATCGGCCTGTTAGACGCTCCCACATTGTTTTAAATTTGTTGAAAGATTCTTTTGGTATGAGGTGGGTTTTCACGAACTCCCAATCTGACCTCTTGACCGCCTTGCCTCCTCTTCCCGAAGGATCGGGTTTAAAAGCCTGCCTCTGCAGATAATCTGAAAATGCCCCCAATAAGACCAGGAGATAGATGAGTCCGCTTAGAAGGGTGGCGATGACACCGGCGGCTACAATTCTCTCTGTGCCTATTCTCTCAGGGGATGCTTTTTCTAATTTCACCTCCAGGGAGAATTTCCTCTCCCCTGTTCTCAGCTCTTCTTTAACCCGCTCATTTCCTTCTGCAACAATCCTTTCCATCACAGGCTGGAGGGTGTGCTCGACCTCGACCCGCTGGGCGCTCTCGAAGCCGTCTCGATTGGAGCGCTGCTTTTGGGTCAGCGAAGGCGAGGCGGCTTCGTCCAGAATCCCAGCCTCTTTGAGCGGGACCCCCCGGACCCGGGCCACCATCCTGAGAAAGTCTTCCCACTGGAGCCGTTCCGTGGCAGGAAAGCCGAGCTCCACCTCTCTTTCCTTCCAATGCTTCCAATCGGTGAAGATCCTACGAACCACGTATTTTGAAATGGTTTCTGAGTTGACCGCCTTCAGCCATTTTTCCCGGTCGGTATCGGGTAGTGCGATTCCATTCTGCTCTGCCTCTACCGGGAGGAATTCTCCGGGCGTCATCTCCATCTCTTTCTCATTCAGGCTCACCGGCGCCGGGGTCAGGATCTCCTGAAGGTAAAATTTCAGGATTCCTTCCTCAATTTTCAGAAAATTCTCTACGCTCTTTTCTGAGCGGATCTTGAGAAGCGCTTTCAGAACCTGGCCCGCCTCCGGCTGAATCCTCATCTCTTCCACAAACTCATGCATCAGGGTCTTCAGGTCGTTAATGACGGCGTTGATTTCTTCGGAGGTCGGGAGCTTCAAAACCTCGTCTTTAAGCCCTTCGTCAATCCGCCCGTGGATTTGATTTTGTTCGATCAGCCAGTCCAGAAACTCCCGCTTCTGTTCCTGTGTGTCCGCCTCGGTGTAAATACGGGCCGCTTTCTTTTCTTCCTGAGTCACAAGGTCCCGTTTCGACGGACGGGTTGCCAAACGCAGGATGAGGAACTTCGCAAGCTGGGCTTCATCGGCCAGCATTTCTTTATCAAAGGTCAGGCTGTGATTGAAGCGGGCATCCCGGACTCCTTCCATCACCCGTTCGCCGAATTCAAGAATTTGATGGAACCGGACTCCGTCCTGGACGTTGTCGTAGAGAGCCTCCAAAAATTGGTAAGCGTCGGTCCCGGGGAGGGCCGCCCGCTTCAGGTGCCAGGCCGCCTGCCACATAATTTCCCTCTGTTTCTCGCCCGCATCGCCGGCATAGAGCAGGTAGGTCTTATCGACATCGTGGGGATCCACAAAGCCCATTTTCCCGGCCAGTTTTCTGACGGCGAGAAAGCGCATATCGGGAAGATGACTCCCAAACTTTCTCAAATCGGAATGCCAGTAATTCTTCAGAAGGAGGTCCAGTTCATAGATGTAAGAGTTGAGTTCCCGGAATTTGAGCTTCCGGCCCAAATTAACCTTCTCAAGCCCCTTCAGCTTTGAATCAATCTCCTCAAGACCCTTAAATTTTACGTCCGGAATCATCTCACGATACTCGTCTGGGAGCTTGTCTTGCCTGCCTTGGGCGAGGGCCAGAACAAGGAGGCCTTGAACGAAGTAGCCTTCCAACTGTTCCGTCTTTACCCCCCCATAGACGATGGCCATCATGTCGCCCTTGGTGAGAAATACACCTTCGGGTTCCCAGTAAGTCTTGTAGAATTTCCACGCCCGCTTCGTCCGGTCCATCACCCGCTCAATATCTTTAAAGGTCATGGGTTCCGTCCGCCCTTCCGGGTTCTCATGCAAGGCCCGGTGCCAGTAGTCAACAAGACCCTGCAGCTGGTCATATTTGTAATATTCTTCAAACGACTTCCTGACGGGGCTTTGGGTATCATCAAGGCCGGTGAATTTTTTATTCTTCCACGTCTCAAGGTAATCGAGGGTCCCGACTCTTTCCTTGTGAAGGTCAAACTCCATTTCAACGGGGTAATAGAGCTTCTCCTTTGTCTTCGTGGGATGCATCTTGAATTCGATTTCGCCCTCGTCGAGGAGATCCAAAATCTTCTGGTGCTCCTCAACCCACGGCTTTGCGGCTGCCTGCCAAACTTCTGCCGCTTGCTGATAATCTCTCTCGGTCCAGTCTGGATTGGGTGCGGGAAGTCCGGTCATTTGATTTTTCCAAATTTTGTTCATTCTCCCAGACTGCATTTCCGTGAAAAAGACGGGGAAGCCGTTCTCTGCCGCCTGCCGGTCAGCGTCTGTCCAGGAGCTGCCTTTTTGAAGAGCCGCTTGCTCCAGCACCAACGAATAAAATGCCTTTTCCAATTCTGTCGTTGTGCTCACCCTGTCACGGCCGATGGCAACCTCCTCTTCACCCAGCTGCACCCGGTTGTAGAGCCGCCCCATTGCTGCCGAATTCCTGGCCGACTCGAGATTGCCCGTTTCCCGGATGAGCGCAGTTCTGCCGAGGAGTTCGGTCTCAAGCGAATAAACATCGGGATAAAGATTTGAATAGGAGGAAATCCGGCCGACCAGATGGAAGTAACTTTGCTTTTTCTGGGATTCGTCACGCTGGCCGATCGCCGCTTTAAAGTTGTCGTGAACTACCGTTCGGAAGTCGTAACCTTCGGCGTCATCAGCAAGGGCATGCATATAATCCCCGAAAGCGGGCGACTGAACGACACCGAGGAATTGCTCGGCTTTGACTTTGCCTTCCTTGGCCCAGGCCATGAGGAGCCCCATCTGCTCGGGGACCCACTTCGTTTCCCCTTCTTTCTCCTCTCGGAGAAGGTCGAACTCGGGAAAATCCGTGAACCCCTTGTCCCGTCCTGCCAGCGCTTCATAAATCCGGCCGGTCACTTCCCTCACTTCCTTCGCCTGCCCGAGCCTTGCCCGGTAGGCCGCAAGATCGCCCTTGAATTCTGAATCCTTCTTTTCCTTGTCTTCCAGAAAGGCCCCGGCCGCCCCCATGAGGGCGCCCATGTCCGCCCCCTCGGGCGCCAAAAGATCGAGCGTGGTTTTGTTCCGTTTTTTCAAATCGATCTCAAGCAGGCCCTCGAAGTCCGTCCTGATTTCTTCAGCCACACCGGCCGTCTCAACGAACTTTTTTACATCGCCCTTGAAATACTTCGGATCCAAAACGGTTCCGGCCGAGCCCATCAGGATCCCCATGTCTCCCCCGCCTTCTTCGAGAAGATTGAAATGCACGAGGCCGTCCGGGCCGGGGGTGCGGCCGCCTGCTTTAAGATCGGGCTGGATCAATTTCTCCAAAGGCCCCTTGATCTGCCGGGCAACATTGATGAGCCCGATATAGTTCCGGGCGGCATTCTCAGGGTCCTTATCACCGGGATGTTTTTCCCTGTATTGAATAAGGCCCCCCACGGCATGAGAGAGAAGAATGCCGGAATCCATTCCTTCGGGATCTCTCAAGTTGAGTTCCTTTCCAATCAAAGCCTCGAGAGGCACTTCATTCGCTCCGTCCTTTTCTTTCAGTTTCCCGATCACGGTCAAAATATCCTTGTAATCGGCTGTGCGGTCCGGGATTGACTTCCGGACAAAGCCTTCCCAGAATTCGAGCATTTGTCTGCCGAAATCACTTTTTGCGGCACCCGCCTTCAATTTTTCCCAGTCTAAAACTTGCTCGGGATCGGTAATGGTTTCAGCGTGAGCGAGAAGGAGCCCCATGTCATCTCCCCCTTCACTCATTAAATCGAGCCCGCCCGCCGGCTTCACAATATCCGGCTTGATGTCTTTGGCCACTTTGAGAAGTTCGTTGTATTTGGCGGTGTCGCCTCCATATTTGACGAGCGCTGCGACAGCGTGCGCCTGAAGGAGGCCCGGATCTCTCCCTGCAAGCACAGGATCGGAAATTCCTGTGCCTCTCAAATTCAATCGATGCTCCAGAAGATCTTCCAAAATGCCGGCCCGCTTGAGATTTCCCTCAATCTCGAGAATTTTCCTGTAAGGGGCCACCCGATCGGCGGGGGCGGCGTCTTTAAACTCCTTCCAGAATTGGTAGAGCGTCCGGAAAAAGACGGACTTTTTACCGGACGCCTGCTCCCGTTCCGCCTGCAGCCGGAGTTTCTCGAGGCTTGTTTCTTTGAATCCTTTCAAAACGGCGACAAAGGCCGCATGGCTCATCAAAAGGCCGGAATCCGACCCCTCCTCGGACAAAAGGTCGATCGTGCCCACCAACCCTTCGACCGAATCGGTCTGCCCGGTATCTCCCCGGATCTTTTTTAAGATCCCCAAGACGTCGTTGTAGGTCCCGGCATCTCCATAATCCAAATACGCCGCAAAGGAGTGAACCAAAAGAAGGCCTGAATCGACTCCGGTTTTGCTTTTCAAATCCAGGGCCGTCTTTCGCAGTCCTCTTCGGCCCCAGTCTTCACGCAGCACGTCCTCCAAACTGCCCCTGATCTTCGATTGAATTCCAAGCAGCTGGTTGTAAAGCTCGATGCGTTCCTCTGTGGTTTTGTGTTGTTCTTTCCAGAGATTGAGCATCTTCCGGCCAAAATCGCTTTGATTGAGCTTCGCTTCGTCCCAGCCGGAAATCATCACCACAAAGCGGGCCTGGGCCTTGAGGGCGCCTTCGTTGTCCCGGGCTTTTTGAACTTCGGCCTTGGTTTTGTCCCTGGGCCTGAGCTCCCGCTTTTCGTTGTGGAGCGTCTCCTCCCCTTTTTTGATTCCGCTGACGGCCTTGAGCATCTCGCCATATTTTGTGAATCGCTCAGCTTGGGACAGGCCATACCACTGCCTCGTTTCTTCAACGCTTTTGGGGTAGCCTTCCTCAAAAATTGGGGCATTGTCAGGATCCAGTCTTTGATTTTCCCTTTTCCGGTCCAGAAGCTCCTTCTCCCAGTCGTAATCCCCGAAAAGTTCCTTCTCGGCGGCGGCCATCCGGCCCCAGAGTTCGTAGGAGGTTTCCCGTTTCGCCGGGTCGAAGAAGGAGGCGGCCAGTTCCTTTTTAAGAGTGGAACCGTCCGGGATGAGCTGGGTGTCCACGGCCTCGTCCAGATAACCGCCGTAGGAGGCCATCAGGCTGTTATCTTTGAGTATTTCAATCAAGCCCTTTGTCCTCGTCTTGATTTGCCCGGGGGTCAACCCCTCGAGATCGCCTCCCAGCACTGTGGCCCCGAGCACGCCGAAATGATGGGGGTCCGCCCAGTTGAAGGCTGCCGGATTTCCGTTTTTATCCTTCACCTCCAGGGCATCCCAAAGTTCCTGAATGTCCTTCCAATTCTCTTCAAGCCCCTTCACCAAAGCCCCGGCTTCCTCGGGTGTGACCAGTTCCGCCCCAGGGGCGGGCAGGGCTTCGGAGGCTGGTTCCCCTGTAAGGACAGAGTCATAACCGGATTCAACAATCGGGCGGCTTTCGGTGTCGAGCCGGGCCGCAAGGCCGCCCTCGAGAAACTCGGCGCCTGTTTTGCTCAAGATTTCAAGGCGCCGTCCGGGCAGGGCAGCGGAGGGCGGCCCCCCAAGTTTTCCCTTCTCCTTCAGATACTCTTCAAACATCCTGGGGACGTCCTCAATGCGGGGCACGGCCCGGGGCAGGTCACGAAGCTTTTCGAGTTCCTTCACTTCATCAGGGGCGAGCGGGTTCTTCGACGCCTGATCTTCAAGCTCCTCAAGCCGTTTCAACTTTTCCTTCACGATTTCTTTTCCGAGGAGGGATTTGAAAAGGGAGAGGCCGGTCTGGATTTGGGCATTGTGGCGAAGATCGGCTTCGAGCGATTCGATCCGGGCCTCGAGGTGTTTCCGGGTGCCTTCGTGAAGCGCCGGGGCGCTCTGACGGGCTTCCATTGCCTGCGCCTCTTTTAAGACCTCCCGGACTTCGTCCACCGGATGAGAACCGACGAAGGCCTGATAAAGGATTCGATCGGGGTCCGGAAGTTTTTCAAGACCGCCGGCGGCGTAAATTTTGAGGGCCATGAGCGCCTGCGGCGTTCCGCCCTGCATCCGGTAAAGGCCGGCCGGGTCGGGTGAAAGCATTTTGGAATGGGCCAATTGCTTGATGGGCTGGCCGTTTTGTTCGTAAAGATCGATCAGCCCGAGATACGCCGGGATCGAGACGCCCTCCTTCCAGATCGCCTCATACCAGCCGAAAACTTCTTTGTCGTCCCGAAGATAACCGGGGTGACGCCTGAGTCCGGAACCGAGGAATTCAAGATCGCTGAATAACTGCTGGAATTTTCCGGCCTCCCTGAAGGCCTCCACGTTTTTCAATTCAGTCTGCCAGCCGGCGTCATCCTTTGAAAAATGCCCAAGCCACTTCTCGTAGGATTCGTATTCGGGCTGTTTCGTTTCGGTAAATTTCTCCCGGAGATAGACCTTTTCGACCAGCGTGCGGGTCCAGTAATCCCATTTGCCGGAGGCGTCGCTCCCCTTTTCGGGGTCCAGGAGTTTGAATCCCGGCTCGAGCTTCAGAGTTTTCAAGGCCGGCTCAGAAGTCAAGACCGGAAAGATCAATTTTTCAAGATCCACGAAACGCCCGTATTCCTTCGCCTTTGCCTGATATTCGGCTTCCTTTTGGGCTTCCTTTTCAATCAGCCCCATCCGGGCCGAGAGGGAGCCCATTTGAATCCGGTTGAGGTGATCGATCCCCTCGCCGGGTTTCAAATCGCCGGAGGTCCGCCAGAGGTCCTCGGTGGCTCCTTCCAGCATCCGCAGCCGGTCAAATTTCTGTTTCAGACGGGAGAGGATTTCCGCCACGGCCGGCCCGGAAATGTCCTTGGGCGTGGTAAGGACCCCCTCGGCCATCATTTCCTGAATGACGGCGTGGGCCCAGTAATTGGCGCCGCCCAGAGTCAGGCTCGCACGAAAATCTTCTTCAAGCCCCGCCACGGTTTTTACCGCAAGCTCCACCTTTTGTTTCAATTCTCCCGTCTGAAGGAGTTTCAAATCTTCGTTCCAGCGTTGGACCAGCAGG
The DNA here is from genome assembly GCA_016179745.1 of Candidatus Omnitrophota bacterium. GTDB lineage: Bacteria > Omnitrophota > Omnitrophia > Omnitrophales > JACQLI01 > JACPCP01. Next base: position 9,221 of record JACPCP010000015.1, on the reverse strand, counting down.
ATGTCGCCGCCCAGCACGGTAAATCCCTCCTGGGCCGCCACCCGGGACAGGGGCGCCACGTAATTTCCACCGGCGTCCCGGGCAAGAAAATCGCCGTAGAAACCCTGAATGGGTTTCGCAGGATCCGCCAGAATCCCGTTCACGGCCGTGAGGACCCCTTTAAATTCATCCGGGGTATAACCCCACCGCTGGCTCGCATTCTGGTAGGCCGCAAGGGCAAACTGGGTAAAGGGTTCGTCCACGGCAACCGGCTCAAGGCCGAGGGTATTGCGGATCTGGCTAAAAACCGGGTGAAGTTCGGCGGCCCCTCTTCGAAGCTCGTCGGAGGAGGTGCCGGCAAAATTGACCACTCCGATGAAAGACTGCGAACGCACTTCAAAAACCGTCCGCTCGACATCCGGAATACGTTCAAGGAAGAAATCGGGAGTCAGAACGGCGGTGAGTTCCGCCTTCACGTCGGGCGGCAGCGCCGACAGGAGCCGGAAGGGAATGTCTGCGGCCTCAAGAGCGAAGGTGCTCCACACATACCAGTGGCCGTAAAAGTCTCCCTCATCAAGCCGGATCCTCGGAGCCATTTGCAGGAAGGCCTGGTATTTTGCCCTCGCCTCGGGAGAGACTTCCGCTTCGGGCTTTTTCACGGCCTCCTGGGCTTCCTTTAACAAGGCACTGAAGCGGTCCCGGACCAATGCTTTGGCTTCCTGATAGGCCCGGGGATATTCGATTTGGAGTAAGGCCTTCGCATCGGCATAGTCACCAAACTGATGTCGGGCCAGGGAATCCAGCGCCCTCCCGGGCTGCCAGAGGTAAGCATTGAAAAGGTTGGCTTCAAAAATCTGAACGCCCGCCCGATTGCCGTTCGTAAGCCCCAGAGAAGCATCCCGTGCGGGACCGAAGGGTAAAAGGTCTGCCTCGGGCTCAAACCGTCGGGCCGGTTTTTGATCTGCCTGATCCACGGCCTGCTGAATCGATCCTTTGGCCGCCTCCCAGCGCTCGAGGACCTTTTCGGTTTCAGGCGCCAGCGCCCCGGCTCGAGACGGCGCCGAAACTTTGGGAGCGGCGCTCGGTCCTTCGACGCCCTGGGCCTCGCCCCTGATTTGTTTCTCAAAGGAAGTTTTCTCTTTTCCGGACGGCGCCTTGAGCCGGAGTTCGGCCGGAATTTTGACCCCGAGGGAACTTAATTTCTCAAGGAGCCGGGCATAAGCCAGAACGTAGTCGACGGCGGCGGCCCTGAGACGGATGTCGAAGGCAACCGTGTATTCCGCAAGGTCTTTCAAATCCGACAGGTCGGCCCTCTGACTGAGAAATTTCTGTTCCAGTTGTTTGAAGACAGGGTCGAATTCGGCCCTTTCCCCAGCCTCCTTTTTCAAATCGGCCATACGACCCTGGGCCGAGGCGAGGTCGTTTTGAAGGATTTGAAGCGCCTCCATCTCTTTGGAAGGGTTCGCCATCCTCTGCCACCGGAGCTGGTCTTCGCTCACATTGAGAATCTTCTTTTCGTAATGCCGACCGCTGCCGAGAACCGAGTAAACGAGCGACAGGCCGAAACGGGGTTCCTTCGTCTGGGGATTGGGATATTCAATCTTGAGAGCGATGTCGGGAACGAGGGTCTCAATAAAAAGTTTCTGGCGGCCAAGCCGGATCCGTTCCATTCGTTCCCGGATGAGCTCGGCCGTGCGGGAATGGGAGGGGTCGGTCCCCAACACGAGGGCCATCAGGGAATCGGCGGCGCCGAGGCCTTCGAGGTCCGCCGGCAGAAAGTCATACGGATTAAACTCGAGACCGGCCTCCCCCAGGAGGTGCCGCAAATTGAGGAGGGTGGTGTCCAGGTCACGGGCCGCCCGGACCGCTTCGTTTTTGGCATCGTTCAAATTCGATTCGGCAAAATAAACAACCCCGTATCCCCACTGCTGAAGTTCCCGGGCCAGCTCAGCATCCCTGAGCTGTTCTTCACGGGTCTTCTCTTTGGGGTCCAAAAGCTCCGCCACATTCTTTGCCACCACATAACCGGCGTAAGACTGCCAAATCGAGTTCCGAAGCCCGGTCACACGTTCCTCATTCTCGATTTGAGTTTCCCGCTGATAGCTCACCGCCTGACGGGCGACGGGCATAAAGAGACGCTCCACGGGAAGGGCAATGGAAGACACGACGGAAGGACGTGCCTGGTCCCGCACCTCGGTGAGAACGACGAGCGGCATTCCGGAGACGGCCTTGGAAAGCTGCCCCGGAGTCGTCTGCGGAAGAAAGAGCAGGGTCCCGCCCTCATGGCCTTCGATATTCCGGATGCTTTGCGCCACGAGTCCCCGCCGGTGGGCCTCAAGCCGGTCTCTCTGAAGATCATAAAAAGTCTGGGCTTCGCCCATCGTCCGCTGGATTCCCAGGGTCACCTCCGGATGGAAAGCCTGGGCCACCTCCTCCTCGAGAGGGGCCGGATCCATCCCCGCCTTTTCCATCCTCGCCTTGTTCCAGGTCATCTGATACCGATACTTGGCAAGTTCGCCCTGGGTCCGAAGGAGGCGGTTCCGGGCTTCGATCACATCGCTTTCACGGGCCGCCCCCACGGTCAAACTTTTTTCAACCCGGTCCAGCTCCCGGGCCTGCCTTGTCAGGAAGGCCTCGGCAAGGCGGTGCTCGGCATAAACCGTCTGATGGTAGTTGCGAAGGTATATCTCCTGATTCTCCCGGTGTTCTGCGAGCCGGTCCAGTTGAAGCTCAAGGAGCTTGATTTCATCCTTCAGGATTTTGATTTCATTTTGACGGTCCCGCTCATAGCGAAGAGCCCCGGTCACGAAATTGACGATCGGGATATGGCGAAGGAGCCTCGCCTTGACGTTGTCCGGGATGTCGAAGCCGGCGATAAAGGCAAGCGGCCCTGCGGCGGCCCCGAGGAAAAAGCTTTGCGCCCCGATCTTGATCTTCCAGGCCTCTCCCTTTTTCACCATCGTGATCTCGGCCTTCCGCATGGCAATCTGATAAATCAACATGTCGCCCTCGGCAAAGGGATAGACATCGCCCGTGAGAATTTTACGAAGGCCTTCCAGCGCCTGGTGGGTCCTTTTCTGGGCGGGCGTGAATTTTTCCGTGGCGGCTTCAAATTGACGGGAAAACTCCTGAAGTTCGCCCAAAAGCAGGAGCATGAAGGCGGGGGTCCGGACCCCGGTCTCAAGGCCGATGATCTTGTCTCCGGCCGCAAGGTCTGTGACTTTTTTCAAAAGGTCTTCCACCGAGGCGTTGGGGTCCTTGAGTCTTTCCTGGATCTCGGCCAATGTCTCCTGAATCAACCGGGTCAGAATCCGGTCACGCAGGTCATCGGCTTCACGAAGGTTGGGGTTCCGGGCAAGGAGGAGGCGGGCCATGCGGAGGGCTTCTTCGTCAGCTCCCGCCTTCTCCTGGTCAAGCGCTTCTCGAAGAAGCGCCTCTTGAACCGCATCGCTCTGTTCTTCCTTCGTTTTCTTTTCCTTCTCCGGCCGTTCCTTCTCCTCCAACTTCTTCACGACTTCATCCGCCTTGGCCGAAATCCTGGAACGAAGCTCCGTTTCCTTTCCTCGGAGACGGTTTTCAGTCTCTTCGAAAACTGTCCGTCCGGATTCCGGAAGGCTTCGGATCACGGCCAGAGCCAGCAAGGTCACTTCAAGCGCCCTCTGGTCCTTTCCCCCGGCCTCGAGCGCTTCAATCTTGGCGGTGTAAAGATGAATTTTCTCAGTTTCCCTTCTCGATTCGTAAAGGGCGCCGAGGGAGCGGACTTCCTCCAGAAGGGCAAGGAGGCGGTCGATTTCCTTGAGGCTCGTCTTCGCCGTCACCTTTTCGCCCTCCAGCCCGACAGACCGAAGAAGGGCTTCGTTCGCTATGAGAAGGAAATCCGTATCAGATTCAAGATAGGGCTCGTAGGGCTCCAGGGTTTTCTTCCGGAACGTTTCAAGGGCCTTGGCCTCCATCCCCTGAATCCTGGTTTTGATTTCGCTGATATTTTCAACGAAGTTCCTGCCGGTCAGGTGGAGATAGACTTTTTCCATCATCAAATGGCGGACAGACTCCAGCTCCGTTCGGATGGCCTCGAGCTCCTCATTCCCCTGGGCAAAGGGAAGCAAACTCTCGTATTCCTGGTAGGCTTCCACAAGATCCTTCTTGTCGATTCCAGCCAGCCTCTCTGCCACGTTCACCCCAACTTCTTTCCGGTCTTTTTCGGAGGGGATCTCTTTCTTGTGGAGGCGCTGGGAGATTGCGTTCTGATTTTCCACCAGCTCAGAAAATTTGTCCCGGGCCTCTTCCGGAGCTGCCGCCACGGGTTCCTCCAGGGCATTGGTCATTCGAAGGGATGCGTCAAGCGACCGTTCCGCCAATTGCGTCATCCGGGAATCATAGGTCTCGCCCTTTCTCATAAAACCGAACATGATCTTGACGCCTTCCCGGGTCCCCTTCCAGGGCTGCCACTTGTCCCGGAGGCGGAGGGCCTCCCCGGCCAGCCGGTTTTCCGTTTCAATCAGGACCAGACGAATTTCGAGAAGGAGTGCGGCGTCTCTTGTCTGGTGAAGCATCTCTCCGAGTTCTTTTTCAAGGGCTTCCAGTTCGTCCAGGCTCAAGCTCGAATCTTGAAGAACTCCTCTCAAGGCCCCAAATCGAGTCTGAATTTCTTCCGGCGTGGACACTTTGAGCGGAGCGGCCTCTTCTTTTTTGGCCTTTTCTTCCTGAAGCCGGCTTTGAAACTTTGTCTCGAGATCAATAAAGGCCTCCTGGAGGCCGTCAAGCTCCCGGTCCTCCCGGGGCCTTGCGCCTCTCAATTGATAGAGCCGGACCACGGCGGCCCTGGCTTCTTTCAGGCGGGCTTCGATCTTTGGAAAGTTTTCCGGATCCTCCCAATCGATGAGGACGAGAAGGTGCCCAAGAAGATTGGCCTCCAAAAGTCTCCCCTCTTCAGAATCCGGCGCCTTCTCCAAAATTTTCCCAAGTTCATTCAACTTTTTCTCAAGCGTTTCCGTCTGTTCCTCCAGCGTCAATTTCCGGGCGGCCGACTTTTCCAGCTCCGCCTTGAGACGGGCCAATAGCCCGCTCGTCTCATCCTGAGTCGCCAGGGCCTTCTCATAAATCTCCCGCATCATCTTGATATTTTTGCCAAGCTTCGCCTTCTCTCCCTCAGGCAGACGCTTGAGGGTTTTTTCGAGAAGGTCGAGCAGTTTCGGCACCTCCCCGAGGAGCGTCTCACCCTCGCCGGTCAGGCGGAGGATATTCCCCCCGGAGTCGGTTTCAAAATACCGGTGGTAGGCCTGAAGGCTCTTTGTATTCACAAAAGAAAAGGCCTCCTCCGGATTGATCTCAAGCCGGGCCTCCGGGCTGAGCCCGACAAGGGCTTTCAAGTCCGTCTCGGTGTGAAGCCGCCCCATCTTCATGTGGTTCACGGCAGCCTTTTTCGTGTGGCGTTCCCGCTCCAGCGCCATGATTTGAATCTGAAGCTCTTCCCGGGATTGAGGGTCCACAGCCTGGGCCAATTTTCTCCGGGTTTCGTCGAGACGGGTTTGGGCGGCCTTAAGCTCCCATTCGGCCCGCTCGACGTTTTCATCGGCATCCATGAAACGAATGAGGAAATCGGCGATGGTCAGATTCAGCCGGTCGTCGGCATCCTCAAAACTTGTTTCCGCAAGCTTTACGCCCAGCCGGGCCTTTTCGATCGTGGCGGGCTGGTCCGGATCGTAGAGCACGATGGCGATCAGGGCAGACCAGGAGAAAACCCCCTGATCAAAAATTTGGCCGAAGTGTTTGTCCTTCCTGAGATCCATCGGGAAGGAGACGGCGCCCTCGAGTGCGATCCGGTTTAAAACCACGGTCTTCTCGCCCTTGAGGCGGGCCCGGGCCGCCAAAATCTGCTGCCACTGGGGACCGAGGATTTGACCGGCTTTTGCAAAATGGGCGAGGTCGTCCACCGTCGCCCGCACGGTCACCGCTTCGCCGGTTGAGGGCCTAATCAGTTCTGCCGCTTCGGCCCGCCGGTAGCCCATTTCGGCAATCTCCAAACGGGCAACTTCTTCTTCGGCCCTCCGGTAAGACTCAAGGATTCCACGGACACTTTGATTGGCCGCTGCCTTGAGTTTGGGTGAAACCGTCCCGTCCTTGAGCAGGGCCTCCTCATGATTTTGGGCTTCTTCCAGGGCCTTCTCCCATTCATCCAGCTCTTCCTTCGCCAGAACGAGGAGCCCGGCATTCTTGTCCCGTTCGAGAACGAGCCGGTGCTTCGCCTGCGCCACTTCGATTTTGGCTCGAAGCCAGTCGTGGCCCCGGGCCCGGGAGTCCTGATAAGCCTGGGGGCTGAACGTGGCCCGGAGAAAGGGCTCGATCTTCAAGATCGTTCCATAGGTATCGAGCCCGAGGAGCCGGGTCACATCCACCAGGGTGTCGATCGCCGCCTGCACATCGGGGGCGCCGAGGGCCGCACGAATTTTTTCAGGGAGGTCCTTCTTGAGGATTTCCTCCTGTTTCTCGAGGGCCTTGATCTCGCTGACCAGGGAACGGTCCAGCTCCAGGGCGCCCCAAATATATTTCAGCGTCGCCAGCGAAAGGTTCTCGGCCTCAGGAATTTCCCCGAGGAGGGACCGGGCCCGGATTTCAAGATACCTTAGGTTTTTCTCCTTGAACCGGATGGCCTCCTCAACCGACCTGAGCTGGTTCCAAAGTAGAAGGGCGCCTTCGGGTGAGTAGGGTCCGGACTGAGTCAGTGTCTGAAGGGCAGAGAGGGAGGCGTATCCCATCCCCTGCCGGAGTTGGCTGAGCCGCTCCCTGGAGGCTTTGAGTTCTTTAAGTTCCCCGTGGGCCCAAACAAAAGCCCGGAAGGTCTCAATCGCCTGCTTGTCGACATCGTGCCTTGCGTTCCGCATCAGCTCCAAAATCTGCCAACGCACCTTGGATTCCCGGGCAGCATTATGCCTCCAGGTTTCATAAAGATTCAGCCGGCCGACCAGCGCAAGCTGGACCGTGGGCTCAAAAAGCACGTCCTTCACATCGACCCCCGGCACAAGCGATTCGGTGGCAATGGCAATCAGAAGCGCAAAGTCATCGGGCCTGAAGGGATCCACCGCACGGAGGTTGGCCTCTTCCCGCATCTTGTTGACATCCGGAAGAACTCTCACCATCTGCTGAATGAGCTTCACGAGTTTGGCATCCAGAGGTCTGACACCGGCTTTTTCCATGTTTGCCTCGATGACATCCCGGTCGAGCGCCAGGCCCGTCAAAAGACCGTTGGCTTTTCGAATGAAAAGATTGTCGCTCGTCAGAAAATCATAAAGCCCGGCACTGCCAGAAAGACCGATCAATCGGAAGAAGGCCTCCTCCGACACAATTTCATTCAAGGCCGAAAAGAACCGCCTCGCCGGGACCGGCTGTTTATCCGGGAACCGGAGCAGGAGCTCTCCCCGGCTTCCGAATTCCACCAGAGAGGCGTAGAAAAGCACCAGGCCGTTCAGTTTCTCCTGGCCCAGCACCTTGATGAAGACTTCATTCCGTGAGAGTTCGAGGAACTTTTCATCCGAGGTGATCGCCACCAGATTGTGGATCAGCTGCCGGGATCGGATGGCAGGCGGCTCTTCCCCGGAGATCTCGACGCCGGGCGCCCGCTTTTCCTTCTCTCGATCCAACTCGGCCAGTCTCCCGGCCGTGAGCCCTTCGTCGATCACGCCTCTCAGGACGGGGTCCGCAACAAGTTTGGCAATCCCCTCCGCATATTGCGCCACGGTCAGCTCACGCCCTTCGCTCACGGGCACTCTGACCCCGCCGCCGGGTCTTGATCTTTCTGCCAGGAAGAAGGCAAAATCGAACACGGTCGATTGGGTCCGCTCATCTTCGAGGAATCTCCGGATCGGAGAATTGGACTCTGGATCCGGGATAATTCCCTTTGTCGCTCCATCCACCTTGAGGCCGAGGTTTCCAAGAACGCCGGGGTCCTCCAAAAGTCCACCGATCTCGCCCAAAGTTTTAAGCAGGTCGAAGGTTTCCGAAATCAGGCGCTCCTCATCCCGTTTCCCCTTGATGATTTCACGGTCCACCTTCCCTTCCCTTAATCCGAGGCGGGTCATCAAGCTCGACAGGAAGGGATTGGTTTCATGGAGATAGAAGGAAGAGAGCCGGTTCGCCGGGTCAAATTCTCCGGTCTGGGGATTGATCCCCAGACGATTCAAGACCCGGTTGTCCCCCATCATCACGGCCAGCGTGCGGGCGGCATTCAAGAGATCATACGTCACCACCCGGTCCCCCACCGTTTTTATCACGAGAATCCGGTCTTCTCCGTTCACCTGCCGGGTCTCCACCTCTTTCAGCTCCCCCGTCATAAAAAATCCAATGAGAGATCCCAAGCCGCCTGAGGAATGATCGATTAAAGCGCGAATCCCGACATTGGAGCTGGTCCAGCGGCCATTTTCAACACGAAGACCCAAGGCATTCCTGACCTGTTGGTAGGTCCCGCTCAGCAGAAAATCGCCCCACACTTTAACCGGAATTTCTATCTTCTCGCCTGGTGCCGACTCTTTACTGGGCGGCGTGACAAAAATACGTCCCGTTGCCGTCACCTCAACCTGGGAGCCTGTGGGAACCGTTAAATTCAAGAATGCGATGAGCTGCGATGCCTGGTTGCTCAGAAGGGCCCGGCCGAAGTCGTTGACAGCAACCAGATTTCCGGTCGTCGCATCAATCCCAACACCCAGCCTCTGTCTCAGGGCACCGCCTCGGCCATCGTTTGTATCCGTCAGGATAAAGAGTAACTCTGGCGCATTAACGGTGCGGAATTCGCCGTCAACGTCCCTTCCAATTCGAAGCCCCCCGCCATCATCCACAGAAAAACCAAATCCTGCCGGCACCAAGACGGCAGCCAAAATAACCCCTGAGATAACTTGATTCACGGTTTCACCCGTCGCAGCTTGTCCATTGAAAAGTATGCTGCCATCTGCCACAAAAGAAATCCGGAATGCCTTTCTTAAGCTCGTAACCGTCGCATCCTGATTGCCCGAGTCCCTCAGAAGACTCGCAAACTCGACCGAATTCACATCCAAGAAACCCCCTCCCTGTTTCAAATCTCTGATTTGCAGCCTTCCGGCTTGAAGTCTAAACGCAAACCCCGCCGGGATCAGCACCGAGCCCACGATATTACTGACTAAGAGGTTTGTGACCTCCAGCTGGCCCGAGGGAGAATCAATCCTCTGGCCGTTGACGGTCATGACCTGGACATCCCCGACCAGGACAAAGCCGAT
>JACPCP010000003.1 GCA_016179745.1 Candidatus Omnitrophota bacterium | reverse complement strand
CCATTGAAAAAGGGCGGCTTCCCCGGCCCTCCCCTTCATCACGGAAACCACCAGATAGGCGACGCCGGGATAAGCCGGCCCCCCTTCGGAAAGCGCAATGCGTTGGTCCTCTTCTGAAAAATAGGCCCCCGCATTCACGTGAGAATGATAAATCACCCGCATCTCACACTGCTTTTGCCGGGCCTCTTTTTGGATGCGGAGCAGGTCGCCGGGGTCCATAAAGTAGGCCGTGGCCGCCGTGCGGGGAAAATTCACAGGGTCCTCCTTATGGTATTCGTCCTGAAGGTTCCGGCAGGGAAAAATGGCGGTGACGGTTCCCGGTTTTTCTTTCGGCCCCACAAGGATTCCGCAGGTCTCCCGGGGGTAATCACCTTCGGCTTGTTGACGGATCTTTTTGAGAAATTCGGCAGGGATCGTAAGGCCCATCCCTTATTCCCAAACCCGGGTGCTCAGATACTTGTCTCCCCCGTCGGGAAAAATGACCACGAGGACCCCTTCCCGGACTTTCTTTAAAAGCTCGAAGACCCCGAGGAGGGCGGCGCCGGCGGACTGGCCGACCAGCATCCCCTCTTCACGGGCCAGGCGGCGGGCGAGTTCGTAAGCCGGCTCGGTCTGGACCGTCAGCTTTTGATCGTGTCTTTTGGGATCATAAATCGGGACCGGGATCGCTGAATCCATATTCTTCATTCCTTCAAGGCCGTGAAAAGCCTCGGGCTGGACGGCCATGACGAAAATCCGTGGATTTTTTTCCTTGAGGAAACGGCTCGTTCCCATCAGGGTCCCGCTCGTCCCGAGGCCGGCCACGAAATGGGTCACCTTCCCCTGTGTCTCTTCCCAAATCTCGGGGCCGGTGGTTTGGTAGTGGGCCTTCCAGTTGGAGGGATTGCTGTATTGATCGGGGAAAAAGTATTTGTGGGGGGCTTGGCGGACGATTGTCTCCACCAACTCACGGGCCCCGTCCGAGCCGAGCAGGGGGTCGGAATAAATAATCTTTGCGCCGTAGCCCGAAATGATTTTTTTCCGCTCCTCGCTGACATTTCGGGGCATCACAAGCTCCACCGGAAAACCCTTGGCGGCGCCGATCCAGGCGTAAGCGATCCCGGTGTTCCCCGACGTGGAATCGATCAGGGTCTTTCCGGGCCCCAGTTTCCCTTCGGCCTCTCCGTCTCGAATCATCTGCCAGGCAGCCCGGTCTTTCACCGAACCGCCCGGGTTAAACCACTCCGCCTTGGCGTAGACTTGGACTGACTCCGGTGTCCCGGGGGGAAGAATTTTTTTTAGCCGTAGGAGCGGGGTTCTCCCGATTCGGTCAAGAAGGGTCGTCATAGGATTTCCTGAAATCAGTCCTGGTGGAGAATGCCGGCAAGACGGGGAACGCCCGCCTGAGACTCAATTCGGACCCGGACAAAGGGGCCCCAGGTGACGGCGTTTGGACGCCGGGTGCGGATCAAAAGATCCAGCGAAGGATAACGAGTCAGCCAGTCAGAATTGATCCTAACGGTTTGTTCCTGGATATCTTCCTGAGCAACCCGGATCCGCCTCTTTCCCTTCCCCGCGATCACCTCGACCCGGTAAACACTCCCGGTTTCCGGCACAAATCCGTGGCGAACGGCCAAATCCTCGAACCGGAGCTCATAAGCGCCGCCCTCGTTAAAGAAGCGAAACTCATCGAGAGGGTTGGCCTGTTTGAACCAGTAACGCCCGATCAGGTCCCGGCGCTCGATCAAGGTTCCGGCCAGAGCCTCCTCCGCTTTCTTCGCCGAAAATTCCCCGGTTGAGACAAGGACCTTGATGTCGTCATCCGTGAAACGCATCAGGATCTTGGCCGCCCAGAAACCGTCTGAACGGGTCAGGTCCTTGAAGGGAAAATAAGGGAGCTGGGTCCGGAAGCGGGCGGGGCGGAAGTGACGGTTGTCAAAATAGCCGATGCTCGGGCTTTGAACTTCCCGGCCTGCCTCGTCCCAGCGTTTTTGCCACGGCTTTTTCCAAAATCCGAAACTAAAGATGGCCTTGAGAGTTTCTCCATAATCCAACATGAGTTCGTGGCCGAACATCGGAGGCTTCGGGCCCCCGGAGGCGGCACCGAGTGAAGATCCGAAATCGATCAGGTAATGCCAAATCCTCCGTTGGCCGTCCCTCTCCTGGACCACATCAAGGCTGTTCGATTCTCGCATATCGTTGTTGTTGAGCCAGGAGGCAAAAACCTGAAGGGCCCGAATTTCCCGCCGGTCTTCATGATTGACCGTGTCCTCGGGATCGTCCCGCCTCCGTCCCTGGAATTTCATCGGGCCCAGGATCTCGCCTTCCAGAATCCGGCTGGCCGAGGCCCGATACCCCCCGTCCCCGGTTTCGGGGATAAAAAGGAGAAATTCATCCAGCCCTTCGGGGGTCAGCTTCTTTTGAAACCCGGACTCGTCATAAATCGTGGCTTGAGGATCGATCACGAGTTTTTCCTTTTTGAAAGAGACCAGCGTATAAGAAGGAACCGGGTATCCGATCGCATGCAAAAACCGGCTCGTCACGGCCTCGGCGCCGGTATTGAGCTCCAGGTTATCGATGGGGTCGAACTTCAAAAGATACCGCTCTCCCTGGGAATCCCGGATAAAAAAGCCCGGCGTGAGACCTTCGAATTTTCCCTTGGTGATGGCCCAATCCCCTCCCGGATCGGGTCCGCCGTCTGCGGCCGGGCCCTGTTTCAAAGCCCCCTCGGACAAGGGTTCCCGGCCGTGGCGGTTCGTAAAAAAGGTCGAATCGGGAACTTCGTCAAAGGCATTGACGTTCCGGGCCCGCTTTCCGGCGCCCCGCAAACCCCGGGAGAGCCTTTCCAGGTGAAGGGGTTCCGTCCCTTCGTAGTAAACACTTTGATCAAACACGTCCCGGTAAAGTCCGGTTTCCCGCTTGCTGTAACTTGAAGAAGCGGTCCCGGCAAAGGGAACGCCCGTCTGGGCAAAAACAAACGCCAGGAGAAGTGTAGCCGCCTTAAAAAGGAGTTTTTGTTTTCGCATAAAATTCTGTCCCATCCCCGCTGCGGGCAATTTCAAGAGTCAGGAGAATATCGTCCGCCATGCTGATCCGGACCCCAAACCCCACGGAAGACCTGAAATCATCCCACTGGAGTCCGCTCCACTCTCCAAAGACCTGGCCCTCATCCCAAAAAACCACCGCATCCATCCGCCAATCCCGGTAATTGTAAACCGTCCACCGGTATTCCAGATTCGCCAGGAGAAGACTCTCGTCGAAAAAACGGTCCCGTTTGAAGCCACGGTGCGCATCGCCCAGGCGGGGAGAGACCCCGTAACCCCCCAGACGGGACATTCCAAAAAAGGGGACCTGGCGGTCCCCTAATTCATCGTGATGTTCGGCCACTCCCCGCAGGGCCAGGACCTGGCGGTCGGAGAGGAATTTCACAAAATGAGCCGCCTCCCCCCGATACGTCAGGAAGCCTGACGAACCGTCCATCCCCTTCGTGTAACCCAAATAAAACCGCTGATAACCGCCCCGGGAAGGGAGATCCTGAAGGTCCCGGTTGTCGTGCTCGACTTTCACGCCGAGATTGACAAGCTCATCCCCTCCCAATCCCGGAATGACCTGCCGGTTGGTCCTCACGAAAATTTCATCGATGATCCCACGGCCGCCGTCTTCTCCGTTCGTGATGTTGACATTTTGAAAGGAGAAGTGGCCCCGGACATCCCACGTATTGAGAAAGCTCAGGCCCAAAGCGGTTTCAAAGGTGGAGCGCTCCATTCGAAAGGAGGTGCCGTCGCCCAAACTGGTGTTGGGGCCGATCCCGTAAAAATGTTCCTCTCCCCTGTTTTCATAACGGACAATTTCTTCCGCGGTCAACTTCCCCTCGTAGAGGGTCAGGTGATCCACGGTCCAGAGGGCGGACCCCTCCACGGTCAGGTTGGGAAGATTTTCTTTCATCCCCGAGAGCTTTGTGACGTCGATATCAAAGCCCCCGCCCAACCCTTCACCGCCCAAAAGGGACCGCACCTTCGGCGTCACCCCATGATTTTTCATCTGTTCATAGACCCATTCCACCTTGTCATCGACGTGGTGCTTTTCGACAAAGACCAGAGTTTGATCGATCGGCCACCGGACAAGCTCAAAGGGGTAGACCAAAAAATGCTTCCCCCAATTTTTGAACATTTCCCCGGCGCCGGATGAATTCCCGAGGAGTTCCCCCTCCAGCCCGGCGGCCGCATAACGGTCATAAACGATCTCCTCAGCGCTGAGAGGGAGGGAAAAACTGAGGAAAATAAATAAAAGCCCCGTAAGGAACCTAAAGGAAAGATTCACTGCGGGGAGGGCGAAGAAACGGCTTTGTCCGCCATGTCCGTCTTTTGGGCCCGCCTGGACTGAAGCTCTTTGTCGAGCTCCTTAAGTTCCCGCAAGAGAAGGGCTCGCAAAGGGTGGCGTCTCTTTGTGGGGAATTCCATCAGATAAGGGTCGCCGGACCTTTTGGAAAAGGTCGCCACCCGATCAATGAATTCTTCCGCTGTTTTCACGCTTCGACCGCCTCGAAAGTAATATTTCCATTTCAAATGCACGGCGCCCCGTTTGCCAGAATATCGGCTGTTATTGCGGATAAAATTATAGGGAGACTTGGAAACCCGTTCAAGGAGATAGTTGATCCGGGCACGTTCGTAGGCTGGCGTCCCCGGCTCCAAAGGCAGGATTTCCTGGAACGCCCGGCTGAAATCGAATTCCCGACGGGAAGTGAGCGAAATCGAGGGGTCCAGAGAGGGGGGCGGGAGAGCGCAATTTGCATGAGTGACGAGGAAGGCGGTCAGAAAAATGCGGAGGGGGAGCCGGCCATTCATCGTCCAGCCCTGGCTACAAATCCAACGATTCAAAGGAGCGCACGAGGGGCGGCGGTTCAAGCCGGCGGGGGCCTTTTGCCAAGCCCAGCTCGGTTCCCAGGAAATGGGCGGCCAGGGAAAGCCACCGGTCCGACGAAGAAATCATTTCCCCCAAAATAGCGACCGCTTCCTCCCCGGAAACCTGCCGGAGGGTTTCTTCATCAAAAATTTCCTGGACCATTCCGGAGAATTCCGGGCCCAGGATATTTTGAAGGAGCTCGAGCGCATGGGACCGCATCGGGTCCGGGGGCGGGTGCCCCACAAGGCTCTCATAAATGATCTGCACCGCCTCCCCTCCATAGAGAAGCCTCAGGCACCAAAAAAGCCTCTCCAGGCTTTCCTCGGAGATGGCGGTGAGGACCACCTCCAAAAATTCATCCTTTTTGGCGTTTGGGGATTGAAGATGGAAATAATAAAGCTGCCGGATCTTTCGGTAAAGCTGGGCCTCCCGCTGAATTTCGTTTTTAATCAGCGGACGGTTCCAGCGGATCTCGGGATTCCGATTCGCCATGCGAAGAAGTGTCCGGATTAAAAGAAATCGGAGAGAGTGATCTTCGGTCAGCTGCAAAATCTCCAGCAGGCTGTCGGCCGCCTCCTGGGTCGGACGGTGTTCTAGGATGCGGGCCGCTTCCCGCTTGAGGGACATCGGGCGTTCGGGGTCCCGCAGGAGTTCTTGAATCCTCTTTAAAATTTTTTCTGAATTCTCAGGCACCGGTCCGGGGACCGACGCTGGGGGCTGGGCCTCCCTTTCCGCCTCACGAAGCAGGAGTTCGTCCAAGAATTCTTTTTCTCCCCGCTCCGGTTTTTTGCCGGCGCCTTCCTCCGAGACCGCTTCCAGGGCCTCCAACCGGATCAATTCCCCCACCAGGCGGCGGGCGGCTTGAAGGTCTTTGCCGGCCCGGTGGTAAACCAGGCACGCTGCGGCCGCCATCTTGCGGGCCACCGTGGATTCCTGGGTCAAAAAAGAGCGGAGCTTCTCGAAAGATTTCTCATCGTAAAGGAACCCCAACACTTCTGTGGCCCGCCTCGGTTTGGGGACCCCCCCTTCGCCTTTGGTTTTTCCTTCCCGAAGACGGTGGCCCAGGAGAAGGAGGTAGGCCGCCCGCATTTTCCAAACCAAATAAATCCAGACGGGGATCAAGACAATGACCAGGATTCCTATTTTTTCATTCGGAATTCCGAAAAGCGGCGCAAGGAGAATGATCATAAGACCGCCGAAGCTTTTGGAGGCCCGGTAAATCAACATATCAATCACGGGTTTCACACGGTAACGGACCCCCGAAGAAAGAGGCAGGTAGAGCACCTCTTTGGAGGCCTGCTGGACCGAATAATTCATGGAGCCGTCAAAAATTTTAAGGAAGGTCCCGGTGGCAAGGAGGGGATAAAAAAAAGTAACGAGGGAGGCCAGTCCCAGGCCGGCCGGGAGGAGGGTGAGTGAAATCCCGATCCCGAGGAACCGGAGTGAAAGGCTTGTGGCCCAGAGCTGCATCAGAAGCGAGACGACGTTCAGCCCGGCGCTAAAGGCCCCGAAAAAGGCGGTCTTCGCCTGCTTGCCGTGGAGATAAAGCTCCACCACCGCATTAAACTGGTTGTCCACCATCGTGGAGGCCACTTTCGCCAGGAGCACGATCCCGGCCAGCATCCAAAGGTAGGGTGAGTTTAAAAAAAGTTTCAGAGCCGATTGGGTCTCGATCGCTGCGGGCCTCCGGGAGGAGCCGGGCGGATGGGCCGGCATCTCCCGCCACAGGAGGGAAATCAAATACACGCACCCCCCGAGAAGCACTGAACAAATCAAAAGGAGATCTTCCGTCTTCATCCATTGGACCGCCCGGTTCGTCAGAAGGCCCCCGAGGATCCCGCCGGCGCTGCCGCCGCTGATGATGAGCCCAAAGAGGCGCTTTGCCTCAAGCGGATTAAAGAGATCGTTGGCCAAAGTCCAAAATTGCGTGACGACGGTGATGGAAAAGCAGGCCACCCAGACGTAGAAAAAAGCGCTGAGGGTGGGGACGTGGCTGTGAAAAAGCCACCAAAAGATGAGAAGGTTGGAAATGAAGACGAAAAGGACGCCCGGGAAAAAAACTTTCTTGGGAAGCCGCTTTGCCAAATGCACATAAGCCCACGTGGCAAAGAAAAGCAAAACTCCCTCTCCGAGGTAGACGAACCGGAGGTTCCCGCTTCCAAGCTCTTCCAGGAAAAGGGAGCTCCGGACCGGTTTCAGGACATAGAGGGTGACCATGGTCAGGAAAAAGTAGGCAAACATAAGGAGGGTCTTGCGCCACTCTCCCTTCCGAATATCGAAGGGATTCAAGAAACTCCAGGGCAGCCGGAAGGCCTTGTTGGCAATCATCCGGCCTCCAGCCCGAAGGCATCCGGCAGGAGGGAGAAGGAGGGCTCCCCGAGCCCGTCCCAGGTGACGGAGAGGATATCAAAACGGGCCGCCCGGTTTTCAAGCCTCCTGGCCTGAAGGTAGGCCTCCGCCAGGCCCGTCAATTTCCTGCGTTTTTTCCAGTCGACGGCCTCCTCCGGCATCCCGAAACGATGGTCCCGGCGGGTCTTCACCTCCAGAAAAATAATCACGCCGTCCTTCTGGGCCACGATGTCAATCTCCCCGAACCGGGTCCGGTAATTTTTCTCCAGAAGTTCGTAGCCCCGCTTCCGGAGAAAATTCCAGGCAAGCGCCTCTCCCCTTTTCCCCAAATCCTTGGAGTGATCAGACGTGCTCAGCATAGAAACTCTCAACCTCCCGCACCGGGGCAAAACTTTTGCGGTGAATGGGACTGGTCCCGTGGATTCGAAGCTGTTCAAGATGACCCCGGGTCGGATAACCCTTGTGACGGGCAAATCCGTAATCGGGGTAGGCTTGATCCATTTCCCTCATCCAATGGTCCCGGTGAACCTTGGCCACGATGGAGGCGGCGGCAATCACGGCCGACTGGGCGTCTCCCCGGACAATTCCCCTCTGGGGCAGGGGGAGATCAAGAGAAATCTTTCCGTCAATCAGGATAAGACCCGGAGTTTGGGGAAGGGCCAGAACGGCCTCACGCATGGCCAGGCGGGTGGCTTGATAGATATTGATTTCGTCGATCACGGATTCCGAGGCCCGCCCGACCCCGATCAAGGCGTGAAGGAGAATCTGGCGGAAGAGGGTTTCCCTTTGGCGGGGAGAAACCTGCTTGGAGTCGTTCAGGCCGGGCAGGGAAACGGGTCTTCTGAAGATGACGGCCGCCGCCACCACCGGCCCGGCCAGGGGGCCCCGGCCCGCTTCATCGACACCGGCAAGAAGGCCCCGGCCTTCTTTTAAAGAGTGCCGCCCGTCAAACCGGAAAAGCCTTTGGCTGCATTCCAAGCCCGCTTGCCTCTTTCTCTGTTAAAAAGGAAGTGAGCGAACTATTGTCTTCTCAGATAGTAAAGTTTTGCCCGGCGGGCCTTGCCGGCATGAACCTGGACGATCTTCTCCACGGTCGGCGAATGAAGCGGAAAGGTCTTTTCCACCTTGTCCCCGTGAGATTCCTTCAAGAGCGTGCAGGTGGCGCCGAGGCCCCGTCCCTGTTTCCGCATGCAAAGACCCTCAAAAATCTGGGTCCGGGTCTTCGCCCCTTCTTTGATCCGGAAGGAAACCCGGAGCGTGTCCCCCACCCGGAATGGGGGAAGGTCCTTCTTTAAATAGGGCGCTTCGAACTGTTCAATCAAATTCATGGGTCCTTATCCTTTCTTCTCTGTCCTGAATAAATCCGGCCGCTTCCGGCGGGTCACCTCCACCGATTTTTTCTTCCGCCATTCACGAATTGCCTCGTGGTCTCCCGAGAGGAGAATTTTCGGGACCGCCCAGCCTCTAAAAACACGGGGCCTCGTATACTGGGGAAATTCAAGCCGCCGGCTTCCCCTTCCGTTTTGGAAATCCGAAAAGCTTTCTTCTTGAAGGGAGTCGGGATTTCCGAGAACGCCGGGAACGAGTCGCACCACACACTCGATCAGGGAGAGCGCCGGGGCCTCTCCCCCCATCGTGACGAAATCACCCACGGAGATCTCCTCATCCACGAGATGACGCCGGACCCGCTCATCCACTCCCTCATAATGCCCGCAAATCAGCACCAGGTGTCTTTTTTTTGAAAGGCGCCGGGCGGCCGCTTGAGTCAGCGGCCTGCCTTGGGGCGTCAAAAGAACAACCCAGCCCTTTTTAGAAAGGGCCTCCACGCAGTCAAAGATCGGTTCCGGTTTGAGAACCATTCCCGCTCCGCCCCCAAAGGGTTTTTCATCCACTGTCCGGTGAGGGTCCCGGGTAAAATCCCGGGGGTTGTGAAGCCCAAAACGGACCCTTCCTTTCGCCTGCGCCCTTTTTAAAATGGAATTTGAGAAGGGCCAGCGAAAGAAATCCGGAAACAACGTCACGACGTCAATCCGCACTCTAGGCTTTCACCTTTTCAGCCAGCGTCCGGACTGTGTCGCTCGGTTTGGCCCCCTTCCGCACCCAATCCGTATAACGTTCCTTTCGAATCGTGACCGCCGGCGGGTTCTTGGAGGGATCGTAGGTGCCGAGTTCCTCGATGGAACGGCCGTCCCGAGGCATTCGGCTGTCTACCACGACAATGCGCCAGAGTTTTAAATTTTTCCTTCCTGCTCTTTTCAGTCGAATGGTTAAAGCCAATGAATTGTCTCCTCTCGTTAAAGAAGGTTGCCCTTACTCTTTTTCCCTGTCAATCTTCGCACCGAGTCGGGATAATTTCTCCTCGATCCGCTCGTAACCCCGGTCCAGGTGGTAAACCCGCCGGACCTCTGTCCGCCCTTCAGCCACCAGCCCGGCCAGGACCAGCCCGGCGCTGGCCCGGAGGTCCGAGGCAATGACGGGCGCCCCGCTCAACTGCTTGACCCCGTGAACGATGGCGCTGTTGCCTTCCAAAAAAATCCGGGCCCCCATGCGGTTGAGCTCGCTCACATGGATAAAACGGTCCGGGTAAATCTTCTCCGTAATAATGCTGATTCCCGGCGTGACCGCCATGAGCGCCATCATCTGGGCCTGAAGATCTGTCGGAAACCCGGGGTAAGGGAGCGTGGTCGCATCCACCGGCCGGAGCCGGCCACGCCGCCGGACCCGCACCGTGCCGTCCTTCTTTTCAATCCGGACCCCGCTCTCGGTTAATTTATCGACCAGGGCGTTGTAATGCTCAGGGCTCGATTTTTGGATCACCACATCGCCCCCCGTAATGGCCGCTGCCACGAGGTAGGTCCCGGTCTCGATCCTGTCGGGAATGATCCGGTGCCGGGCGCCCCGGAGCCGCTTCACACCTTCAATTTCAATCCGGGGCGAACCTTCTCCCTGGATCTTCGCCCCCATTTTTCTTAAAAAACGGGCCAGGTCGACCACCTCGGGTTCGCAGGCGGAATTTTCAATCAGGGTCTTCCGGTCCGCCAGGGTCGCTGCCATCATGACGTTGCCCGTCGCCAGGACCGACGAACCGAAGGCGCCCCCCAAAAATACGTCCCGCCCCCGAAGCCTTCGCTTGGCCTTGGCAATGACGTAACCGTGTTGGACCTGAAGGTCGGCACCCAAAGCCTGAAGCCCCTTCAAGTGAAGATCAATGGGGCGGGACCCGATGACGCAACCGCCGGGAAACGAAACCTCCGCTTCTCCGAGCCGGGCCAGGAGCGGTCCCAAAACACAAACGGAAGCCCGCATCGTGCTCACTAATTTATAAGGCGCCACGGGCTTCAGGTCACGCCCCGGCTTGACCGTGATCTCGCCCGCCTCGTAATGGGCCTTGGCCCCTAGGGCGTGAAGGAGCCGAATCATGGTGGCAATGTCCTTCAGGTCCGGGACATTCTCGATGACCGACTCTTCCTCCGAAAGGAGGCAGGCCGCCAAAATCGGCAGGGCCGAATTTTTAGCGCCCGAAACCTCGACTTCGCCCCGAAGCTTCCGGCCGCCCTCAATGACAATCTTATCCACGGTGTCCCGTCCCGGCCACGACCCGTTCCACCCGGTCCAGATCCCGATAAATTTCCGTGGACCGGAAACCTGTTTTTCGAAAGAGCGATGAAACCATGGCGGCTTGGCCCTGGCCCACTTCCACCCAAAGACTCCCGCCTGTTTTCAAGCTGATCTTCTCCCGACAAATTTTGTGATAAAAATCCAGTCCGTCTTCGCCGCCCGCCAGGGCCAATCGGGGTTCCTTCCCGATTTCAGGCTCCAACTCAGCCCAATCGCCCTGAGCCACATAGGGAGGGTTCGAGAGGATGACGTCAAACTGCTCTTCTTTAAAGGACAACAGGCCGTCTGAGCGGAGAAACCGGATTCGTTCTCCGACTCCGAGCCGCCTCGCATTCCTCCCGGCCACTTTCAGGGCCGTCCAGGAAAGGTCGCTTGCGACGGCCTCGGCCCTTGGAAAAAGTTTGGCGAGGGTCACGGCGATATTCCCGGACCCCGTCCCCAGATCCAAAAACCGGAACCGGGATTCCCTGGAAAACCCGCCATGACAGACAAAACTTTCAATGAGCGCCTCGGTGTCAGGGCGGGGGATCAAAACGCCCTCTTCCACGTCAAATTCATCTTCCCAAAAAGCCGCTTTGCCCAGGAGATAAGCGAGGGGGATTCGCTGCTTACGGGCCTCAATCCGTGCGGCAAACTGAGGAAATAACGAAGGGGAAATCTTCTCCTCAAGGTGTAACTCGAGCCGGGAAATGCCGGCCAAAGTTTCCAGGAGGAGCTCACATTCCGAGCGGGCCTCCCGCTCCCCGAGAAAACCGAGCTCGCCGGCCCCCCACTCGAGCCACTCCGCCGGACGGGCCCCTTCACTCGTCATCGGTTTCACGGGCCATTCGGCGGGCCTTGTCATCCTTCTCAAGCGCTTCGAACAATTCTTCCAAATGGCCGTCTAAAATATCATCGGGGTTATGCAAAGTCAAACCGACCCGGTGGTCCGTTACCCGCCGGTCGGGAAAATTATAAGTCCTGATTTTTCCGGAGCGGTCCCCCGTGCCCACGTGCATTCTCCGGGTCTGGCGGATCTTCGCCTCCTGTTCCCGGCGCTTCAGCTCAAAAAGCCGGGCCCGGAGCACCCTCAGGGCCCGGATCTTATTTTTGTGCTGGGACTTCTCGTCCTGGCAGGCCACGACCAGACGGGTCGGGAGGTGCGTGATCCGAATGGCGGAATCGGTCTTATTGACGTGCTGGCCGCCCGGGCCTGAAGACCGGAAGGTGTCAATTTTTAAATCAGCCGGATTGATGACCACTTCCACCTCTTCTGCTTCGGGCATGACGACCACCGTCACGGCCGAGGTGTGAATCCGGCCGCTCGCCTCCGTCTCGGGCACCCGCTGCACCCGATGAATGCCGCCCTCGAAACGAAACCGCCGGTAGGCCCCGGGCCCGGAGACGCCAAAAATAATTTCCTTAAATCCGCCCTTTTCGGAGAGGTTGCTCGTCATCACTTCCACCCGAAGCCCCAGGGATTGGGCATACCGGTGATACATCCGGAAAAGGTCCCTGGCAAAAAGGCCGGCCTCTTCTCCGCCCGTCCCGGCCCGGATCTCCACGATGACATTGCGATGGGCGTCTTCGTCGCCCCCCTTTAAAAGGGCGGATTCGATTTCACCTTCGAGTTCCGATTTCTTCCGAATCAGATTCTCTTTTTCCTCTTGATAGAGGCGCCCGAGTTCGGAGTCGGCGGAGTGCTCTCCCAGAAAGGAGTCGGCCTCTTGAATTTCTTTTTCGACGCCGAGAAGCTGGCGAAACGCCCGGGCCGTCCCGGCCAGGTCCGCCAACTCCTTTGCCAGCCCCTGGGTCCGGGAAGGGTCACGGGCGATCTCGGGCGTTGCCAGGAGGCGTTCGATCTCTTCGGTGCGGCTTAGAATCTTCTCAAGCTTTTGGCGGGGAAGCACGGAGGGGTTTCTCGGAAGCGGCCGGGGACGCCGGCGTCAGGGCGGGCGCCGGGGTTGGAACGGGAGCCGGGGCGGGGACCGGCGCCTTTTTTTTCTTCTGCGGGGCCTTTCCCACAGTGATCTTGCCGGCATATTTCTTTTGAAACCGGTCGATCCGGCCGGCGGTGTCCACCAGCTTCTGCTTGCCGGTGAAAAAGGGGTGGCAACTCGAACAAACGTCCACCGTGATCCGGGGCTTGGTCCCCCGGGTTTCAATCACATTTCCGCAGGCGCACTGAATGACGCAGGGCCCGTAATTGGGATGAATTTTCTCTTTCACAACTAAACTCCTTTCGTCCTTTAATCGATTTTGTTCATGCTGGCGAGAAACTCCGAGTTCCCCTTGGTCTTGGACAGCCGGTCCACCAAGAGTTCCATCGCCTCCACCGGATTGAGCTCGTTGAGCACCTTTCGGAGAATCCAGATCCGGTTGAGCACGTCATTCGGCACCAAGAGCTCTTCCTTTCGGGTGTTCGACTTTTTGACGTCGATGGCCGGATAGATCCGCCGCTGGAAGAGGTTCCGGTCGAGCTGGAGCTCCATATTGCCCGTCCCTTTGAACTCTTCAAAGATGACGTCGTCCATCCGGGACCCGGTGTCCACCAGTGCCGTGGCAATGATCGTCAAGCTTCCGCCTTCTTCAATGTTCCGGGCGGAGCCGAAAAACCGTTTCGGCTTGTGAAGGGCATTGGAGTCCACACCGCCCGAGAGGATCTTCCCGGAATGCGGGACCACCGTGTTGTGCGCCCGGGCCAGACGGGTAATGGAGTCCAGCAGGATCACCACGTCCTTCTTATGCTCGACCAGCCGCTTTGCCTTTTCAAGGACAATCTCGGCCACTTGCACGTGCCGCTCGGCCGGCTCATCAAAGGTGGAGGAAATGACCTCCCCCTTGACGGAACGCTGCATGTCGGTCACTTCCTCCGGCCGCTCATCGATCAAGAGGACGATGAGGTAAATCTCCGGATGGTTCTCGGTCACGCTGTTGGCGATCTTTTGAAGGAGCACCGTCTTTCCGCTGTAGGGGGCGGCAACGATCAAGCCCCGCTGGCCCTTTCCGATCGGCGTCAGGAGGTCCATCACCCGCATTGAAATTTCACCCGGATTGGTTTCCAGCTGGATTTTCTCCTGCGGGTAAAGGGGCGTGAGGTTGTCAAAGGGGATCTTGTCCTTGACGGCCTCCGGATCCTCATAATTCACCGCCTCGACTTTCAGGAGGGCAAAGTAACGCTCCCCTTCTTTGGGAGAGCGGATCTGCCCGCTGATCGTGTCCCCGGTCCTGAGATTGAATCTCCGGATCTGGCTCGGAGAAATGTAAATGTCATCGGGAGAGGGGAGGTAGTTGTAGTTGGGTGACCGGAGGAACCCAAAGCCGTCCTGCAAAATTTCGAGGACGCCCTCGCCATACATCAGACCCGATTCCCGGGCCTGGGCCTCAAGGATCTTGAAGATCAAGTCCTGCTTCTTCAGGCCCGTCGTCGATTCCACGTTATATTTCCGGCCGAGGGCGTGAAGCTCGTTGATCTTCATTTTCTTCAGGCTCGCCACATCGAGCCCCTTCTCGCCGCCGACCCGGATCTGAGGGGCCTCGGCCTTCAGGACGGGCGTCTCCTCCTGGGGATCCCGCCGGCCCGCTTCCACCGTCTTCCTTCCGACATTGCTCGCATGTCTTTCTCTTACCATTCTCTTACAAGCTCCTTTCTCGATTGGATAACGCCAGAGTTTTGAATTCCTTCCAAATCCGGCTGACTTGGCGGCGGGTGGCCGCCAAACTTTTTGAATTGTCGATCAGGTAATCGGCCCGGCCGATTTTCTCGGGGACCGGCCCCTGGGCCTTCCACCTTCTTTCGATCTCGGCCGGCCGGACACCCTTTCGGCCCAGCCGTTCAAACACTTTTTCCCGGTCACACTCGACCACGATCTTCCGGTCGCAGCGCCGGTCAAACCCGCTTTCAAATAGGAGCGGCACCTCCACGATCACGACCGGCCTCCGGCTCTTCGCCGCTTCTTCTTCAATACGCCCGAAAACATAAGGATGAATCACGGATTCCAGGGCCCGCCTTTTTTTTGAATCCCGGAACACGACCGCCGCAATTTTTTTCCGGTCGAGCGCCCCCTCCATCCTCCCGAAGAGACGCCGAATCTCAGGATAAACCGGATGACTTTTCTTGAACGCCTCGTGGGCAATCCGGTCCGAATCCAAAATGAAGGCTCCTTTTTCCTTGAAGCACCGGGCCACGGTTGACTTTCCCATCCCGAAATTTCCCGTCAAGCCGACGATCATTTTTCTGGAAGCCGAGCAATGCCCGGCCTGTCTCACTCCCGATACCAAGTCGCCCCCCCACTCACTTTGACTTTGAGAGGCACTTTTAACTTCACGACGCCTTCCATTTCCCGGCGGACCCGCTCCTCCACATCGTCCCGCTCACGGTCCGCCACGTCAAAGACCAGTTCGTCGTGCACCTGAATGATCATGACGCTTTCAAATTTCTGGGCTTCAAGCTGTTTCTGGATGGCAATCATGGCAAGCTTGATGAGGTCGGCGGCCGAGCCCTGGATCGGCGCATTGATGGCGGCCCGTTCGGCAAAACCCCGAAGCTGAAAATTTTTGGACTGGATTTCCGGAAAGTAGGAGCCTGAAAATTTTTGGACTGGATTTCCGGAAAGTAGGAGCGGCGGCCGAGAAGCGTGGTGAGGTATCCCTGGGTGCGGGCCTTTTCCTTCTGGCCCTCCAGATAATCGTGGACCCGGGGGTAGCGGGCAAAATAATTCTGGATGAATTCGTCGGCCTCGGCCACGGAAATCCCAAGATCGCCCGAAAGTCCGTAGGCGGTCTTTCCATAAATAATGCTGAAATTGATCGTCTTGGCGGCGTTCCGCATCTCCCGGGTGACGTCCGCCTCCTTTGTCCCGTAAAGCAGCGTGGCTGTAAACGTGTGAATGTCCCGGTCCTCCAGAAAGGCCTGGACCAAATTCTCATCCTCCGAAAGATGGGCCAGGATCCGAAGCTCGATCTGCGAGTAGTCCGCCGAAAGAATGTTCCGCCCCCGCCCCCGGGAAATGAAGGCCTTCCGGATCTCCCGCCCGGTTTCCGTCTTGATCGGGATATTTTGAAGGTTGGGGTCAGAGCTGGAGAGCCGGCCCGTGGCTGTCGTCGTCTGGTGGAAAGAGGTGTGGACGAGTCCCGTTTCGGGATTCACCATCTCGGGCAAGGCATCGAAGTAGGTCGATTTCAATTTCGATTTCTCCCGGTATTCGAGGAGGAGCTTCGGCAAGGGGAACCCCTTCGCCAATTTCTCGAGGACGCTCGTGTCCGTGGAATAACCGGTTTTCGTCTTTTTGATTTTGGGAAGCCCCAGTTTGACAAAGAGGATCTCGGCAAGCTGCTGGGTGGAATTGATGTTGAATTCTTCGCCCGCCTCCTGGTAAATCCGGCGGGTCAGGCGGTCCAAATCGCCCGCCATCTTTTCGGAAAGACCGGCCAAAAACTTGAGGTCGAGTTTGACGCCCGCCATCTCCATCGTGCCGAGGACCTCCGAAAGAGGCAGCTCCACTTCCTCAAGCAGCCGAAGGAGTCCCTGTTCCTCCAGTTTCGCCTTCAGCACGGGGACCAGCCGAAAAACGCAGTCCGCATCCTCGCAGGCATATTCGGAAATTTCCTCAAGCGGCACCTCGGCCATGGTCCTTTGCTTCGCTGCCCCCTTCGGGGACTGCTTCGCCGGCTTTTCTCCCAACAAGCTTTTCGTCGTGATCTTCTTCACGCCCAGGTATTCAAACGAGATGTCATCCAGATTGTGATTGAGCTTGAGGGGGTTCACCAGGTAGCTCGCAATCATGGTGTCAAAGCGGATGCCGGCGATCCGGACCCCGTGCCGCCGCATCACGACCCAATCGTATTTGATGTTCTGCCCTGCCTTCGCCTTGCGGGGGTCCTCCAGGACCGGCTTTAGTTTTTCAATCACCCGCTCGATCGGGATCCCCGGGCCCGAGTGTTTCCGGGAAGAGACCGGAAGGTAAAAGGCCTCGAAGGGCTTCCACGAAAAACTCATCCCGACCAGCTCGGCCCGCATCGGGTCGGTGGAGGTTGTCTCCGTATCAAAGCTGAAGAAATCCACTTTTTCGATTTGTTTCAAAAAGGATTCGAGCGCCCGCTCGTCTTCGACCAAGTGGTATTGCCGCTCCCCGGCCTCGGCCTCCCCGGTCGGCGCCAATTCCTTCAAGAGGCTCTTGAATTCAAAACGCCGGTAGAATTCCGCCAGTTTCTCCTCGTCGGGCGGCTTCAAACGGAGGGCTTCCCAATCCACCTCCATCGGGACATTCACGTCAATCTGCGCCAGGTCCCGGGACAGGCGTGCGATCTGCTCGTTTTCCCTGAGGCTTTGGGCCAGGGGTTTTGATTTCACACGGTCGATTTTTTTATAGAGGTCTTCCACGGTCCCAAATTCCTGAATGAGACGGAGGGCGGTCTTCTCGCCGATGCCGGGGACCCCCGGGATGTTGTCGGAAGAGTCCCCCATCAAGGCCATCACCTCGATGACCTTTTCCGGGCCGAGGCCCTCAAAGCGCTCCGTCACCTTTTCCGGGTCGTAGATCAAGCCTTCCTTGTGCGTGTTGTAAACTTTCACCTTTTCATTCACAAGCTGGAGGGCGTCCTTGTCGCCCGTCACGATCACCACGTCAAACCCCTTCTTCTCTGCCTTCCGGGTCAGCGTGCCCAGCAGGTCGTCCGCCTCGTAGCCCGGCTCTTCAAAAGAAGCGATCCGGGAGGCCTGACAAAATTCCTTGATGGCCGGGATTTGCTCAATCAGTTCGTCGGGCATGGGCTTCCGGTGCGCCTTGTAATCTTTATAACGCTCGTGCCGGAACGTGGGCTCCTTCCGGTCAAAGCAGATCGCCAGGGCATCCGGCTTTTCCTCATGGATCAGCTTCCTCATCATCGTCACGAACCCATAGATGGCGTTTGTGGCCTCGCCCCGGGACGTTGTGAGAGACCGGATGGCGTAAAACGCCCGGTAGCAAAAGGAGTTTCCATCGATGAGATAAAGCCTCGAGGGGTTCGGTTTGGTCTTATTCAAAATTTCAGTTGTTTTGGATCAGCGCTTGAGAGGGTATTACTGAGGAGACTTCCCCACGCGTAACCTTAAGTCTTAAGGTTGGGCCGAATCATAACCGAAACCCCTTCACTTTGCAACCGGAAAAGTTTTTGCCCTCTTGATTAGGGAGATTCGAAAATGGGGCCGACTTCTTCGCACTTCTCAGGGTCCTTACAGGCCAGTTGGCCGTCGGCATACTCATAAACCAGCACGTAATCCTGCCGGACCGAGTCCCAGACATAGCCATGGCGGACCCCCGGGTTTTCCACGTTGTAAATGTCAAAGACAAACTTTCCATCCTCCATTTCGAGCCCGGTCTGGGTAATCCCGGGTTTGATTTCAATGGCATAGTGCGCCATCGGGTTCCCTGCAACGTCCGTAATCAAGGTCTGATACCGGAGCGCCTCACGAAGGCCGGGGATGTCCTCCATTTTCAAAACGCTGAATCGGATTTGGTCCATCCGGCCTTGATAGGCCTGAAATTCCTGCTGAAATCTCAAACGGGCGAGCCGCCGGACCCTTGCAAGAAAGGGCCGCTTCGTGGGATATTTCTCCTGATAGAGCTGGATCCAACTCCTAAAGGGAAACAGGCCCACACGGGATCCTTTCAAGAGATCGGTGCGTGGCCGTTCGGCGAAACTTCCTCTTCGGCTGCTCGCCGACCCTCCACCGCTGCCCGACCCCGATCCCCCTCCACCTCCGCCTCCCCCGCTTCCCGGAAGCGGAGTAAACACGCCCGGCTGGCTGTCAGTCGGTGTGGCAACGACCGGATTAACGGTAACCGTTGCCGTTCCTGGAAGGACGCTCTGGACGGTTCCATCGCTCACGCCAAATGAGAACGAATCATTTCCCGAAAATCCTGTGTTGGAAACATAGCTGAAGGTTCCGTTGCTTTGAAGCTGCAAGGTTCCATTGGCGGGAGCCGTTGCAACAGAGAAAGTCAGTAAATCTCCGTCGACATCGGTTCCCGTGACCGTTCCTGTGATCGTGGAACCTGTATTTCCAGAAACACTCACTGTTCCTGCTACTGGAGGATCATTGACCGGATCCACCGTGATCGAGACTTCAGCCTCGTCACTCGTAAGCGTCCCATCGGAGACGGTAAATCTCAAGGAGGCCGAGCCATTAAAATTGGCCGTGGG
>JACPCP010000014.1 GCA_016179745.1 Candidatus Omnitrophota bacterium | reverse complement strand
CTGGGGGAGAAAGTGATCCACCCGAAAAAAGTTCTTTCGATGGCGGAAAATTTCATGGTGATGCTCCACGGAAAGGCGTCTTCCGCTCAACACGCCCGGGCGCTGGACCAATATCTGATCATGCTGGCGGATCACGGGTTGAACGCCTCGACCTTTGCCGCCCGGGTGACGGTTGCGACCCAGTCGGATATTTATTCGGCCGTGACTTCGGCCATCGGCACCTTGAAAGGCGATCTCCACGGCTCGGCCAATCAGCGGGCCATGGAGATGTTCATTCAGGTGGGGGAACCCGGGAAGGCCGGGGCCTACGTCAAAAAGCTCTTTTCGGAAAAGAAGAAGGTAATGGGCTTCGGTCACCGGATTTATAAAAAGGAAGACCCCCGGGCGCCTCAGTTCCGCCAAATTGCCGAGTCGCTCTGCCGGGGGACGAAGAATGAAAAATGGTTCCGGGTGGCTGAGGCGATTGAAAAGGCCGTCCAGGAGGAGAAGCCGATTCTGCCCAATGTCGATTTTTATTCTTCCCTGGTCCTCTACGTCCTCGGGATCCCGGTGGATTTTTTCACGACGATCTTTGCGATGAGCCGGGTGGCCGGCTGGACGGCGCATGTGATCGAACAGCTGGACAACAACCGTCTCATCCGCCCGGAAGCCTCTTATATCGGCCCCGTCAACCAATCCTACCTTCCCATCGAACAACGAACGTAGTCGATGAATCTCCACGAATATCAGGCCAAGGAGATTCTGGGCCGGTTTGGGATTCCCATTCCTAAAGGGGAGGCGGTCCAGAGTGCGGACGAGGCTGAAAAAGCGGCCGGCCGGCTCGGCGGCGAAAAGTTTGTTGTGAAGGCCCAGATCCACGCCGGAGGCCGGGGCAAGGCGGGCGGCGTCCTTTTGGTCGAGGGCCTTCAGGGCGTCCGGGAGGGGGCCCAAAAAATCTTGGGGCGAAGGCTCCAGACTCCCCAGACCGGCCCCGACGGCCAGCCTGTCGATCAAGTTTTGATCCAGGTCCAAACCGAAATTGCCAAAGAGTTTTACGCCGCCGTCCTCCTCGACCGCTCCCGGGAAAAACCCTGTTTGATCTTTTCGGCCTCGGGCGGAATGGAAATTGAAGAAGTGGCCCGGAAATCCCCCGAAGCGATTCTAAAAAAGGTCTTTTCGCCTTTTTCTCCGTTGACCGCCGCTGAGGCAGAAACTTTTCTTTCGGGGACCCCGTTGGACGCCCGTGACAAAAAACGGCTCTCGGGGATTCTTGCGGCCCTCACGAAGGTGTTCCTCGAAACCGACGCCAGCCTCGTGGAGGTGAACCCGCTGGCGAAGACCCCCGGCGGCGAATTCCTGGCCGTCGACGCCAAGATCCGTCTCGACGACAACGGACTCGTCCGGCATCCGGAGCTTTCAAAACTTTACGATTCCCGCCAGGAGGACCCCCGGGAGACCGAGGCCCGGAAGTTTGACCTGAGCTACGTCGGCCTCGGCGGAAATATCGGTTGTTTGGTGAATGGGGCCGGCCTTGCGATGGCCACGATGGATCTGATCAAATTGGCGGGCGGGGAGCCGGCCAATTTCCTCGACGTCGGGGGCGGGGCGAGCCAGGAGAAGGTCGCCGCCGCCTTTAAAATCATCCTCGCCGATCCCAAGGTCAAAGCCATCCTGGTGAATATTTTTGGCGGCATCATGCGTTGCGACGTGATTGCCGAGGGAATTCTGGCGGCGGTGAAGGAAGCCGATCTCAAAGTCCCCCTCATTGTGCGGTTGGCCGGAACCCAGGCGGAGGAGGGAAGGGCCCTCCTGAAAAAATCAGGTCTTCAAATTACCCCCGCAGAAAGTTTGGAAGAAGCGGCCGAGAAGGCGGTCTCTTATGTCCGTTCTCATTAATCGGAACACTCGGGTCCTGGTTCAGGGGATCACTGGCTCCCACGGTTCCTTTCACACGAAGCAGATGCTGGAATATGGAACGAAGGTGGTTGGCGGCGTGACGCCCGGCAAGGGGGGCGAACGGGTTGAGGGTGTTCCGGTGTTTAACAGCGTCAAAGAGGCCGTCCGTGAAACCGGGGCCGAGGCCTCTGTGATTTACGTCCCGGAGAAATTTGCAGCCGATGCTATTCGGGAGGCAGCGGCGTCCGGGATTCAGCTTGTGGTGTGTATTACCGAAGGGATCCCGGCGCTTGAGATGTCCCGAATCAAAGAAGAGCTCAGAGGGACGAAGACCCGATTGATCGGTCCCAACTGCCCGGGGATCATCACGCCGGAGGAATGCAAAATCGGGATCATGCCGGGCGCCATTCACAAGCGGGGACCGGTCGGCGTCATTTCCAGGAGCGGCACGCTGACTTACGAGGCCGTTTGGCAGCTGACCTCCCGGGGGATCGGCCAATCCACCTGCATCGGGATCGGCGGCGATACAATCGTTGGCACGACCTTCACGGACGCCTTGGAGCTTTTTGAAAAGGACCCCGGGACAGAAGCCATTCTTCTCATCGGGGAGATCGGCGGGAGCGCCGAGGAGGAGGCGGCCGGGATGATTGAAAAGAAAATTTCAAAGCCGGTTGCGGCCTTTGTCGCCGGCTGCACCGCACCGCCGGGGAAACGGATGGGCCACGCCGGGGCGATCATCGGCGGAAGTTCCGAGCGGGCCCAGGACAAGATCCGCCGGCTTGAGGCGGCGGGGGTCCGGGTCGCAGAATCTCCGGCCCGGATCGGCGAGGCCGTGACCGAGGTCCTCAAAAAAAGAAAATGAGTTTGAGGAAAGCGGGAAGGAAGGATATACTTTTCCCGAGGAGAATGAAACCTTGAGCGACCGCACGACCCCCACCTTAACGCAAGGCCCCACCGGCCGGAACCTCGATTACCTTTACGACCAGCACCTCCTGGCCCAGGGGAGGGAGGCGGTGGAGGCCATCGAGAATTTTCAAAACCGGCTTGCCCAGGGCCCCGTCAAATTCGGCCGTTTTACGATCCCAACCTTCTACAAGCCCCACCTCTTAAGCCCCAAACAGGAGCACCTCCTGAGGCGGGTCAACAGCGTGATGATGGAAATCGTCAACACGGCGACCCGGCTTTATTTTGACCACCCCCAGCTCCGCCATTATTTTCAATTGAGCCCGGAGGCGGCCGAGCTGGTCGAAATCGACCCCGGCTATCCCCGCAACGTGATCCTGACCCGCTTCGACGCTTTTCTCGAAGGGGAGTCGTTTAAAATCATCGAATTTAATTGTGATGCCCCGGCCGGGGCGGGTTATGCCGACGCCCTGGAAGACAGGCTCTTTGAAGAAAAAATTCTGGCCGGATTTTTCTCCGAATATGCCGTCAAACGGGAGTCCCGCCGGGAGCGGGTCCTGGCGACCCTTCTGGAGGTGTGGGAGGAATTCGGCGGTTACGAGACGCCCAACATTGCGATCGTCGACTGGCGGACGGTCCGGACCCGGCCCGAGTTTGAACTCTTCAAGGAACATTTTGAGGCCAAGGGCTACAAGACCACGATCGCCGATCCGAGGGAGCTCACCTACAAAGGGGGCAAGCTCTACCACAAAAATTTCAGGGTCCACCTGATCTACCGGCGGACCATCTTTGACGAGCTCCTGGAGCACCGGGAGGAGATCCGTGATTTTCTCCAGGCTTACCGGGACAAGGCCGTTTGCGTGATCAACCCCCTCCGCTCCCGTCTCGGCAGCACGAAGGCGCTTCTGTCGATCCTGACCAATCCCGAATACGACCACTTCTTCACCGAGGAAGAAAATTTAATGAAGCGGCTCCATCTGCCCTGGACCCGCCGCTTGATTGATGCCGACAAGTTCTACGGCGGGAAAAAAATTTATCTGATCGATTTTCTGAAGGACGAAAAGGAAACGCTGATCCTGAAACCCTCCCTGGGCTATGGCGGCAAGGGCGTTGTGATCGGCCGTGAGACCAAGGATGAGGATTGGAACCAGGCGATTGACCGTGCGGTGAAAGGGGAATACGTGGTGCAGGAGTTCGTCAATATCCCCATTTTCTCGGTGCCCGTGGTGGTCAACCGGAAGCTTGAGCTCGGCTACAAGAAGATCAATTTGAATTGCCTCGTGTGCGGCTCCAAGCTGGCGGGGAGCCTTTCCCGTCTGAGTGACGAGAGCGTCATCAATGTGGCCCGGGGCGGGGGCCTGGTCCCGACCGTGGCCGGTGAGATTGAAGTGGACCGGTAATTTTGAACACATCCCGTCCGAAAGTCTTTCAACTGGAAGAGGCCAATTCCCTGGTCCCGCAGCTGGAGACCTTTCTGGCCGAGCTGGAGGAAAAACAGCATTCCTTCGACCGGCTCCACGATGAGCTTTTTTTCGAGGAGCTCGTGGAGGAGGCACGGCTGCCCGAGACGAAGTTTCAGGAGCTCGAGAAGACCCTGGAGGAATTGGCAAAATCAATGGAGAAGATTCAGGGCCTGGGCTGTGTGCTCCGCCACGTCCGGCGTGGACTTGTGGATTTTCTGGCGAAAGAGGGGGAGAAGATGATTTATTACTGCTGGCGCCGGGGCGAGAAGGAGATCCAGTTTTATCACCCGCTTCGGGGAGGGCTTTTTGAGAGGCGGCCCCTTGCCGGCGCTTCCCGCTGAGAAATGCCGGAACTTCCCGAGGTTGAAAATCTGGTTTTGGAATTAGAACAGGCCCTTGAGAAGAGGGAAATCTCGGGCGTCGAAATTCGGAATGAGGACATCCTTCGGACCCCGTCATTTTGGATCAAAAGAAATCTTCCCGGAAAAAAAATCCTCCAAATCCAAAGACGGGGAAAATTCATCCGGATTTTTCTTCCCGAAGGCTTCTCGCTCTGGTTTCATCTGGGGATGACCGGCCAGCTCCTTCTGGAAAATGCCGTCGGCCCTTTAAAACCGCACACCCACTTTATTCTCTCCCTTGGGGGCACCCACCAAAGGCTTATTTTCAGGGACCCCCGCCGTTTCGGGCGGGTGGCCTTAACGCCTTACCGGGGCGAGCGGATTTTGAAGTCGGTCGAGCGGCTCGGCCCCGAGCCCCGGGAGTGGGGGCGGGAGGAGTTTGCTTCCGAGATCCGCTCAAGGCGGGGACGGATCAAAAATCTTCTTTTGAACCAGCGTCTGATGGCGGGACTCGGGAATATTTATGCGGACGAATCGCTTCACCGGGCCGGCATCCACCCCTTTCGAGCGGGCGAGCGGATCGCCCGGCAAAGGCTTGTTCGTCTGCATTCGGCCATCTGTGAGGTGCTGGAGGAGGCTTGCCGGCACGGCGGCTCCACCATTGACGATTACCGCCATTTGGACGGCCAAAGGGGGAGCTTTCAAGCGTTTCACAAAGTCTACGGCAGATCTGGAGAGGATTGCGAAAGCTGCGGGACGCCCATTCGAAAGATAAAGCTTTCGGGGCGATCGAGCTCTTTTTGTCCCCGCTGCCAAAGATAAAAGATCACAAGGAGGGTTCACAGGAGACATGTTTCTACCCAAGAAAATTTTCATCACCAAAGGCGTCGGCGTTCACAAGGAGAAGCTTTCGAGTTTTGAGCTGGCCCTCCGGGACGCCGAGATTGCGCCCTTCAACATTGTCCGGGTCTCCAGCATCTACCCTCCGCAGTGCAAACTGATCTCCCGGGAGGCGGGCCTCAAATACCTGACCCCAGGGCAGATCCTCTATTGTGTCGTGAGCGAAAACTCCACCAATGAGCCGAACCGCCTGATTGCGGCGTCGGTGGGGATTGCGATCCCCAAAAAGCCCGAGCAATACGGTTACCTGTCCGAGCACCACTCCTTCGGCTGGACCGAGGAGCACACGAACGATTATGCGGAGGATCTGGCGGCGAGCATGCTCGCCACGATTCTCGGCGTGAAGTTCAATCCCAATTCGAGTTACGACCGCAAAAAGGAAATCTGGAAAATCTCCAACGAGATCGTGAAGACCACAGCCGCCACCCAAAGCGCCCGGGGGGACAAGAACGGCAAATGGACCACGGTCCTCGCCGCCGCCGTCTTGATCACGTAGGAAATTGAAAATAGGACCGTCCTAAATTTCCCAAACCAAAACGATTTTGGCGGCGGCGAGAAAAAGGTTTACTCTCCCGTTAGAAGTTTTGTTACAATCCGTTTTCAGAATTTCAACTACAGGGTTGCGGGCGTTGCGGCTTCCCCGGCCGCTTCGTCCCTCTGGAACGCAAAGGACTTCCTTAGTCCTTGCGTGACGGCACTGACGCAACCGGCGTCAGTATGTAAAAGTCGGCCACCCCGCCTCTCCCTCCAAACTAAAAAGGAGGGTTCTACTGTGAAAAAATCAAGCTCAAAGTCGCTTGTTCCTGTTGAGACGGTTGAACATCGTATCTACCTGGTTCGTGGCCAACGGGTCATGTTGGATTCTGATCTGGCTGAGTTGTACGGTGTTCCGACCAAGGTTCTTGTCCAAGGAGTAAAAAGGAATCGAATACGTTTCCCTGCCGATTTCATGGATCAGCTGTCCAAAACGGACACCGAAGCTTTAAGGTCACAAATTGTGACCTTAAAAAAAGGGGGTAGAGGCCGGCACCGAAAGTATCTTCCCTATGCCTTTACGGAACAGGGCGTGGCGATGCTCTCAAGCGTTTTGAATAGCCGGCGGGCGATTCAGGTGAATATCGCGATTATGCGGGCCTTCGTGAGGCTTCGTGAAATGGCCTCAACTCATCGGGCGCTTACGGCCAAACTTGCCGAGCTTGAAAATAAAATCGCCAAACATGACAAGGGCATCCAAGACATCTTTGACCGGATCTACGAGCTTGCAGATCCTTCAAAGTTGGAGGGCACGATAGGCTCTACAGATTGACGAAGTGACGCACGTTGGAAAAGGCTGAGGTGGTCGAAAATTGCGACCACCTCCGTTAACTGGACGCCGTCCGGTTATTAAACCAAAACGGTTTTGGCGGGGGGGAAACCGTTGAAGTTGGCGGCGGCAGAGCACGAGGAGTAGGCGCCGATATTTTTCACGTAGACCGCATCGTTAACATAAAGCTCGGGAACCTCCGCATCGGTTGAGAGTGTGTCAAAGGAATCGCAGGTGGGACCGGCCAGGGCGCTCAGATATTTCTGACCCCGCCGGAGGGTCCTGAATTCATAGGTGCAGTGGTCAAAGACCATCCCCGAGAAGTCGCCGTAGATGCCGTCGTTTAAGTAGTAATAGTTCTTGTTGTTTCGAAAGGTCCTTCCGATCACCTGCGTGACGAGGACTCCGGCCGGCCCCACCAAAAACCTTCCCGGCTCGGCAATGAACTCGGTCTTCTCGTCAAAGAGCTTGCGGATTTGCTTCCGGATCTGCGAGGTCATCCGCTCGAAATTGATCCCCATCTCTCCCTCAAAGTGCTGGATCGGAAACCCCCCGCCGAGATCGACCGTCTTGAGGAGGATCCCTTTTCGCCCGGCCTCACTGAAAATTCCGGAGGTGATTTCAAGGGCCTGGAGATAATTTTCCACGTTCTTGGCCTGCGAGCCGACGTGAAAACTGATCCCGAGGGGGACGAGGCCGAGGGATTTGGCTTTGCGCAGGAGCCCGAAGGCGTTTTCGGCGTCCGCCCCGAATTTGAGCGAAAGATTGACCGTGCTGCCGCGATTTGCGACCTTGATCCTCAGAAGGACGTGGGCGCCCGGGTAGTGCTCTGAAATTTTATAAAGCTCGGGCTCGCTGTCAAAGGTCATAAGCCTCACCCGGGACCTCCGGGCCGAGATGAGATCGTCGACACTTTTAATCGTATTGGCAAAGATAATCCGGTTGGGGGCCGCCCCGAGCCGCAAGACCTGTTTCATTTCCCAGGCGCTCGCCACATCAAACGAGGCCCCCATCTCGATGAAGGCCCGAAGGATGTCCGGGTGGGGATTGGCCTTGATGGCGTAATAGGGCGTGACCTGGGGGAGGCATTTCCGGAAGAGCTGGAATTGCCGCTCGAGCACGTTCCTCCGGATGATCATCAAGGGCGTGCGGTGCTTTTTCAGCATCGCACGGATCAGGTTTTCGACGCCCGGGAGCTCGACCTTAGACTTTAAGAGCTTCGGTGTGAAGGGTCTTTGTTTTTTGAGGAGCGTTGACGGCATTTGCCCGGATCCTCTCTGCGTGATCGACCAGAAACGTGGTGAACTGCCAGACATCTTCCGGTTGGGGGGCCGGGATGTCGAATTTGGTGAACTTCGTATTGAGGTTTTTGAGGGGCGTCCAATCGACCGCCTGGGAAATATAAGGACTGATGTAAGGGATGCTGATTTTCAAAATCGCTTCGTGATCGATGTCATCCGGCAGACAAAAGCCCCGCTTCGGGTTTTCGATCATCCACAGGGCGGCCGCCACGAGGGAGATCGCCACCTGAAGGGTCGTGGCCTGCTGTCCCGGGACGTGCTCCCGGGCGTCGTGGATCGAGAGGAGGCTCCCGGTCCACCACGAAGTGAAGTCGTGTCCCATGAGGAGAATCCCGAGCTCATCCCGTCCGTCCGTGATCTCATCGTTCATGATCCGCTGTTTTTCCTGGAGATGGTATTGCCTCATTTCCAGTTCATGCAGTGAGTTGATGGCGGCATCGCAGGGGCAATAGGCGTAGTGGACCGTGGGCCGGTAGACCGCCTTCCCGTTCTCCCACACGGTGAGCCGGTCCGAGATCGAAAAGGACTCGCCGTGACGGATCACCATGCCGGTGATTTCCCCGCAAGGCACCCACGAGCGGACCCAGGTTTTCATTCCGATGGTTCTCAGACAAATTTGATTCCGGGGGCCGACCTTGTGCTCGTAGGCATTCTCGGGAAGGTAACGCTCGTGAGTCCCCCAGCCGAGCTCCGCCGGGGCCACGCCCTCTTCAAAAAAACCTTCAATGCTCCAGGTATTGACGAATTCATCGACCTCTTTGGGCCGGTCCGTGATTTGAGTGTCCCGCTCGCTGATGTGGATGACCTTGACACCGGTGAGTTGGGCCAATTTTGGAAAATTTTTTTCCTGGAGGGATTTTTCCAATTGTTTTTGCCGTGGGTCGCCCGGTTTTTCACGAAGGATTTTCCCGCCGATTTCAAGCAGGGCCTGCTTGGTGAAATGCGAGACCAGGCCCGGATTGGCCCCGTGATCGGCCACGGCCGTCGTGCCTTGGTTATCGCCCCAGTTCTGCATCATCTTTCGGAGTTCCATGTGCCTCGTGTAGAGCGTGTATTTGGTGGGGTCATTCCGCTGGGCATCGCCGTAGGGGTCCCACTCTTCAACCGAGGTATTGATGTAGAGCACTTGGTGGGCACGGCACCACTCGACCATCGCAATGCCGCCGATATTCCAGGCGAGGTCGATGATCATATCGCCGGGCCCGGCATACGAGGCGAGGAGTTTTTCGTAGTTTTCCTTCGTGACCCGGTCGAAAACGTAGCGGACCCCCCGGTCAAGAGCGTCTTTCACCCGGTGGCGGTTGTCGACAAAATCCATGATCGTGATCTTTTCAGCGGGCATGTCAAAAAATTTCAGGATGAGAGGGATGGCGCACTGCGAGACGGAACCGCAGCCGATGATAAGGAGTTTGCCCCGGAATTTCGTCATGAAGATAGCGTATTAATAACCCAGTTCAATCAGGAGTGCAACAAAAAATCTGTTTTTTGGAGAATTTTAGGAGAGAGACCGCCGGACGAAAAAGATCCGTTGAAGTGCCGTGACGTGGGTCCCGATGAGAAGAATCGCCAGAGCCCATCCGAAGAGGGGAGGAATGAAAGAACCGATGAGTAAAATTAAAATCCGCTCGGGCCGTTCGAAAATTCCCACGGGACAGGACCCCATCAAACTTTCGGCCCGGGCCTTGGCGTAACTGGTGACAAAGGTTCCGAGAAGAATTCCAAGCCCGGCGAGGCACCAACCCCAGGATTCTTCCTGGGCGAAGTAATAGGTGACGCCGCCGAAAAGGAAAAAATCGGAATAACGGTCCACGGTGGAATCGAGGAAGGCGCCGAACCTGGAGGCCTTGCCGGTTAAGCGGGCGAGAGGTCCGTCGAGAAGGTCCCCCAGCGATGCCGCCAAAACCAGCACCCCGCCCAGAATAAAAAGCCCGCCGCTATAGGCCCAGCCGGCTAGAAAATTGACGGCGAGCCCCGCCAGGGTAAGCTGGTTGGGAGAGAGTTTTCTCTCGGAGCAGAATTGGGCGGAACGGGTTAAAATCGGTTCTACCCGGGTGTAGACAAGATTTCGGAGCATTAAAGGAGGCTGGAGAGAGACGGAATCGAGATTATCGGGGACAAGTGCCCTGGATGAATTTTTTTACAAGTTCCCGGGCTTCGGTGTCGTGGATTTGTTTCGGCGGGTGTTTCATCGTGAAGGCCGAGATCGAAATCAAGGGCCCGCCGATTTTCCGGTCCCGGGCCAGCTTGCAGCAACGGATGGCATCGATGCCGCATCCGGCGCTGTTGGGCGAATCCTCGACCGAAAGGCGGAGTTCCACCGTCACCGGAAAACCCGCAAACCCCCGGCCTTCAATCCGGAGATAACAAACCTTTTGATCATTCTGCCAGGGAACATAATCCGAAGGACCGATATGGATATTGTCCTCTTCGAGGGGGACATCCAGCTGGCTTTGCACGGCCTGGGTCTTCGAGATTTTTTTGGATTTCAGCCGGTCCCGGTTGAGCATGTTGAGGAAATCGGTGTTTCCGCCGGTGTTCAATTGATACGTGCGGTCGATTTTGACACCCCGGTCCATGAAAAGTTTGGCGAGGGTGCGATGGGTGATCGTGGCGCCGATCTGGGCCTTGATGTCGTCGCCGATCACCGGGATCCGCCTGTCCTCGAACTGCTTGGCCCACTTGGGGTCCGAGACGATGAAGACCGGCATGCAGTTGATGAAGCTGATACCGGTTTTGAGGCAGGCCTCGGCGTAGTGCTGGGTGGCCAGTTCCGAGCCG
Organism: Candidatus Omnitrophota bacterium; assembly: GCA_016179745.1. GTDB lineage: Bacteria > Omnitrophota > Omnitrophia > Omnitrophales > JACQLI01 > JACPCP01. Next base: position 54,335 of record JACPCP010000014.1, on the reverse strand, counting down.
ACAGGGAGGTAATTCAAGAGGATTTCGGCGCCGCTGTCCTTCAGGACCTTCTCGACATTGACGGGTTTCCGGTCGGAAGGGAGAAACGTGCGGTCGGCCGGATATTCCTTCATGTGTTCCGAGAAGCCGTCCAGGATGGGCCCCATTTGCACTGTGACCTTGCTTTTGGGGAGGTGGTTCCAGAGAACCATGACGCAGTTCGGCTTGGCATTGAGGGCCTCGTCGAACCGGTAACCCACCTTGCGTTTATCCATGTCGAAGGCGGCGACCACCTCGATATCCTCGGGGATGTAGCCCCCGAGGTCGTAATTCATCAGGCCAAGGTGCTCTTCCTGGCGGGCCTTCGTGTTCTGGCGGTAGTATTCGAGTCCCTGGATGAGGGAGGCGCAGCAGTTGCCGACCCCTGCGATGGCAATTCGGATTTTACTCATCAGATGAAATTTTCTGGATGAACAGGATTAATTTTGAATGACACGACGGCCGATTATAACACCCTCGCCGTCAAAATCAAGACAAACCCCGAAAAATTAACGAAGAACAAAATTGACGTAAGTAATTTATTATCAACGGGTTTTCTGTTAAAATCCCGGGCATGATTACGATTGAAGACTTCAAAAAAATCGAACTGCGGACGGCTGAAATCATCTCTGCCTCCATCCATCCCCAGGCCGATAAGCTCCTCGTGCTCCGGATCCGGATCGGAGAAGAGGAGCGCACGGTCGTGGCCGGGATCCGGGCCCATTATACGGAAGCCGAACTGGTGGGGAAGAAGGTGGTGGCCGTGACGAACCTGGAGCCTGCTGTGATCCGGGGTGTCACGTCAGAAGGGATGATTCTGGCCGCCTCGGACGACCAAACGCTTACCCTGGTTGTGCCCGAGCGGGAAATCTCAGGCGGAGCGAAAGTAAAGTAGCCGTGGTCGTAAGGGCGACTCGCCGGGCCGCCCCTCCTACAGCCGTTTACTCCCGTCCCAATAAAGGAAGAGCTCTTGAGCGGCTTGGCGGTGAATATAAAAAAGAAAGCCGACAAAGGCGGTTAGAATCAAAAACCGGACCCGGCCCCGCTCATTCAAGATATTTTTCAACTGAAACCCCGCCAGCCCAAAGTAGATCAAGGTGACCGGATAAAGGAGGAGAACATTATTAAAGAAGGGATTGTTGGGGATCCAACTGACGAGGAAAGGTGCGCTGGTGCGGAGCCAAAAAGACAAGAGGATGGGCGGCCCGACGAAAAAAAGGAAAAGAGGGGCCAGCCCGGTGCCGTAACCCAGGAGACAGAGGGTCCCCAGGATCCCGAAATAACGGGCCAGGTGTTTGATTCTTTTTTGCGTGGTGACCGACATGGAAAGGCATTTTAACATGACAAAAGTTCAAGACCAACCCGATTTTCGTCCCTTTCGGGAGTGGCGCTATGAGCCCCGGCGGGAGGAACTCAGCCGGCTGATTGCTCCCCCTTACGACATTATCTCTTCTCCGGAACAGAATGCGCTCTATCAAAGGTCTCCCTATAATGTTGTCCGCCTCACGCTGGGGCGGGAAGCCAACTTTTACGACGAGGCCGCCCGTCGCTGGAAGGAATGGCGTGAACAGGGGATTCTGGTTCAGGCAAAGCGTCCCGCTTTTTACCTCTACGAGCAAACATTCAAACGCCCGGCCGACGGCCGGCTTTTAAGGCGCACGGCCGTGGTTGGCATCTTGAAACTTGAGAATTCCAGCGCCGTGCTTCGCCACGAAGCGACCTTCCGAGGCCCCAAGCAGGACCGCACCCTTCTCCTGGAAAAAACCCGGGCGAATCTCTCTCCCATCTTTGGACTCTTCCCGGATTCCCAAAAGGCGCTTGCCTCTGTGGCCGGGGCCTTAAAAGGAAAACCCCCTCTCTTTGAAGCCTCGGAAGAAGACGGAACGCTTCACCGGGGATGGGCGATTGAAGGGGAGAGCGATCAGAAAAAAATTCAAGCCCTGATCGCCCAGAACCGGATTTTGATTGCCGACGGCCACCACCGTTATGAAACCAGTCTGGAATACCGGAATGCGCTGCGAAAAAAATTTCCCAAGACCCCTCAGGACGCCCCCTTCGATTTTGTCCTGACGGCGCTCGTGGCTTTTGAGGACCCGGGTCTTGTGATGCTCCCGACACACCGGGTGCTCAGTTCGCTCGGCCCCTCTTCAAAAGAGGAATTTTTGGAACGTCTCAGGAAACATTTCGATTGTATCCCCTGCGCCCCGGAGAAGTTGGCGGCCGAGGTGGAACGAAGGCCCAAATCAGAAAAAGTTTTTGGCGCCGCCTTCGCCGGAAAGGAAAATTTTCTTCTCCGGTTGAAGTCCCTTGATTCCATCCGGAAGTTTTTGCCCGGGGGGAAACCTTCGCTTTGGTATGAGGTGGAGGCCAATCTTTTGAACTACTTTATTTTTGATGTCCTGTGGGGTCTTCCGGAGTCGGAGCGCCAAAGCCTCATCGAATATACCCACGCCTCCGGGGAGGCCCTCGAAAGGGTCCAGAGGGAGGCGGCGGAGGCGGCTTTTCTTCTTCGCCCCCCCGAGGTCCGGGAGGTCCACCAATTGGCGGAGGCGGGCGAGAAGATGCCCCAGAAGACGACCTATTTTTATCCCAAACTGGCGGACGGGCTTTTCTTTTACGCCCAAGAGTGAGACCGGAATTTTAAGCTTCCCTTTCAGGGCCGGGGTGGGTTATGATGAAACCGTTTTCTAGGAAAACAAATTATGGAAATTAATCTCCCCGGCGGCACGCCTCTCGGCAATGTTCCCAATTTTCGCCCTGCGATTGTCCCGCTTGTCATTTTGATCCTGGCCTTCTCAGCCGTCACCACGCTCTTTTATCAGGTCGATCCCGACGAAATGGGCGTGGTCCAGCAGTTCGGCCGTTATGTCAGGACGACACCCCCCGGACTGCGCCTCAAATTTCCTTTTGGGGTTGAGACCGTCCGAAAAATCAAAGTCACCCACGTCTTCAAAGAGGAGTTCGGCTTTCGGACCGTTCAGGCCGGCGTGCGGTCGATTTACGAAGGCCGGGAGGGCGGGACCGCCTCCTTTGAATCTCCTACCGGGTCGGACCGGCGCCAGCGGGGAGGCCGCTGGGGAAGCGATGAAAACCCCTTCCTCGACGAATCGTTGATGCTTACCGGCGACCTCAACACGGCGGTCGTGGAATGGATTGTCCAGTATCGGGTGAAGGACCCGGTCCAGTTTGCCTTCCGGATCCGGAATGCCCGGGAGACGATCCGCAATATGACGGAGGCCGTGATGCGCCTGGTGGTGGGCGATTACACCCTTAACGAAGTCCTGACCTCAGGCCGGGAAGAACTCCGGAAACAGGTTGAAACCGAATTGCAGAAGGTGCTCGACAGTTACGGCGCCGGCATCGAAATCTTAAACGTCGTTCTCCAGGACGTGAACCCGCCCGACGAGGTCAAACCCTCCTTTAATGAAGTGAACGAAGCCCGGCAGGAGAAGGAAAAATCCATCAACCAGGCGTGGGAGAATTACAACCGCTCCGTTCCCAAGGCAAAGGGGGAGGCGGAGCAGGTGATTCGCCAGGCCGAGGGCTACTCCCTGGACCGGGTCAACCGGGCCAAGGGCGATGCGGACAAATTCAATCTGGTTTGGGAGGCTTACCGCCAGGCGCCCGAGGTGACGAGGCGCAGGCTTTATTTGGAAACTTTGAGGGAGGTTCTCCCCGGCCTGAAGGAGAAAATTTTGATCGACGAATCTCAAAAAGGGATCCTGCCCTTCCTGAATCTTTCGGAGAGGAAAAAGGAGGCCGCATGAAAGGCATTCTTACCCCTCTCCTTATTCTGGTGACAGCGCTCGGCGGGTTTCTCCTTTTAAACAGCGCCTACACCGTCTCGGAAACCCAGCACGCCGTCATTACCCAGTTTGGCCAACCCGTGGGCGGGCCCATCCAAAAGGCGGGCCTCCATTGGAAGACACCCTTCATTCAGGCAGTGCACTATTTCGACAAGCGGATCCTTGAGTGGGACGGCTATCCGTCCGAAATTCCGACGAAGGACAAAAAATTCATCTGGGTGGACGTGACGGCCCGCTGGCGGATTTCGGACCCCTTGAAATTTCTTCAGACGATGCGTCACGAGGCCAATGCCCAATCCCGTTTGGATGATATCATTGACGGCATTACCCGGGACCACGTGACCCGTTATGAGGCTCCCGAGATTGTCCGCACCTCGAACCGGATCCTCGAAGTCGAGGCCCGGGAGGAGGACATCAGCGCCGAGGAGACGTTTGAGAGGACGGAGGTTGGCCGGGACGCCATTACCCGGAAAATTTTGGAACAGGCCCGGAAGATTGTCGCCGATTACGGGATCGAACTGGTCGATGTGAGGATCAAACGCATTAATTACATTGAGTCCGTTCAGCGGCGGGTCTTTGAGCGGATGATTTCCGAGCGCAAACGGGCGGCTGAGAAATTGCGCTCTGAGGGCCAGGCCTTCCGGATGGAGATTGAAGGGCAAAAGGAGCGGGAGCTCAAACGGATTTATTCCGAGGCCTACCGGACGGCTCAGGAATTAAAAGGAAAGGCCGATGCCGAGGCCACGGCAATTTATGCGTCGGCCTACTCGAAGGACCCGGAGTTTTACACCTTTCTCAATACGCTCGAATCGTATCGGGAGGGCCTGAAGGGGAGCCGGCTCGTTTTGTCGACCGATAGCGATTTTCTGAAATATCTGAAAACCATCGAAAAAACCGCTTGAAATGTAGGGGCGACGCATGCGTCGCCTCTACGGCCCGTTACGCATGACATGAATCCCGCCCGCATCTCCACCAAAGAACTTCGTTCCTTTTACAAATCCGGCTTTTCCATTCCTCTCATTCGTTCCTTCCAGAGCCCGCTCAACCCGTGGGAGCTTTACAAGCGTGGGAGTGCCGGCTCGCAGGACAGTTTTTTCCTCGACAGTCTCGAATACCGCCCTCCTTCGCAATCCTATTCTTACCTCGGCTTCCATCCGACGCAGAAGGTTTTGTTTGAGGCGGACCGGCTTCGGCTGGAGGGGGAAATCAACCGGGTCCAAAGGAACCCTGATTTGCTCCTGGAACTCAGAAGGCTTTTATCCGCCGTGAAGACGCCGCCCGGTTTCTCGTGTGATTTTTTCACGGGAGGGGCCGTCGGTTATTGGGGCTATGAACTCGCCCGGGAGTTTGACCGGATCTCCTTTCGAAAAAAGAAAGACCCCCCGTCTCCGGACCAAACGGGGTTTCCTTTGACCGGGCCTTTCGAGAGGCCGAAGAAAAAATAGAGGCGTTAAAAAGTCTCTTTTTCCTCCCGGACCCCGAGACCCGGAACGGGCATTTTGGGTTCCTCGGGTTTCGCCCTGAGATTTCAAAATCCGCCTTTGAAAAAATGGTTCACCGGGCCAAAGATTACATTCGAGCGGGCGACATTTATCAGGCGAATCTTTCCCAGCGCTTCCCCTTTTCCTTTCAAGGTTCCCCGCTCCGGCTTTACGGCGCTTTGCGCCGGACCAACCCGTCGCCCTTTTGTTCTGTTCTGAAAATGGGAGACCAATTTATCGCCAGTTCCTCACCGGAGCTCCTCGTGGCGAAGAAGGGGAGGCAGCTCGTGACCCGTCCCATTGCAGGCACCCGGCCGAGCGGGCGGACGGGTTCCGAGACCCGGCGTTTGACAAGGGAGCTTCTCAGGAATGAAAAAGAACGGGCGGAGCATCTGATGCTGGTGGACCTCGAGCGGAATGATTTGGGCCGGGTCTCGGAATGGCGCTCGGTCCGGGTGAAGGATTTTATGCGGGTCGAAAAATATGCCCGGGTCCAACACCTGGTTTCTGAAATCACAGGCTGCCTCCGCCCCGACCGGGACGCCTTTGATGTGATCCGGGCCATGTTCCCCGGAGGGACGATCACGGGCTGCCCCAAGCTTCGTTCGATGGAGATCATCGATGAATTGGAGCCGGTCCGGCGGGGAGTTTATACAGGCTCTCTCGGTTACATCGGCTTTGACGGCGATCTGGAACTCAACATTGTGATTCGGACCCTCGTTTTAAAGGGAACCCAAGGCACCCTTCAGGTCGGGGCCGGCATCGTGGCCGATTCCGACCCCGGGCGGGAATATGAGGAAACCCTTGCCAAAGGCGAGGCCCTTTGCGAAGCCCTCATTGAAGCAAGTGCCCTCTAGGGCGAGTTCAACATTAGTATAAAAGTAGGAAATTTAATTTTTGACATACCTATAGTAGTTAGTTATACTTATATTCGAAAGGTGGACATTGGTCTATGGAAAAAACAGTGATGAAGAGAAAAGGACAGATTGTCATTCCCGTCAAGCTCAGGAAAAAGGTGGGAATGAAGGAAGGGACCCGAATTTTTCTTGAGGAAAAAAGCGGTGATATTGTTCTCCACCCGGCGACGCCCGAGTTTTATGACAAGACGTGTGGAATTCTGAAAGGAAGCGGGCTGGTGAAGGCTTTGGAAAAGTCCCGGCGGGAAGACAGGGAACGCGAGGAGCGAGAAATTGAGAAGCGTTAAAGTCTTGGACAGCTGGGCCCTTCTTGCTTATTTCGAAAAAGAAGCCGGTTGCGATCAGGTGACCCGGCTTTTAAAGGAAGCGGCTGAGGAAGAAAAAGACCTTCTCATTTCAGTGATCAATTGGGGAGAGGTCCTTTACGTGATCGAAGGGAGACACGGGAAGGAAAAAAGAGATGCCATTGATCATCTCATGAACCAAATGCACCTCGAAGTGGTGGATGCGGACAAGGAGTTGACTCGGGAAGCCGCACGGATCAAAGCGGATGAAAAACTTCATTACGCCGACTGCTTCGCCGCCGCTCTTGCCAACACACGAAAGGCGACTTTTGTGACCGGAGACAAGGATTTCAAGCGGATCGAATCACAACTCAAAATCCTTTGGCTCAGATAGACCTCTCTTCAATTTCTGATCAGACCTCCGGGATTTATGAAAGTATGCGGGTCTACAGCGGGATGTTCTTCCGCTTGGAGGAGCATCTCGACCGGTTTTTGGAGTCGGCGAAGACCTTGGGGCTCAAGGTTCCGCTCAGCCGGTCCGAGCTTCGCCGGCGGCTTAAGAAGGAGTTGAAGGATTCCGGGAAAAAAGAGGCGTTTGTCCGGCTTACCCTGGCGGGGGATGAAATCTTTGTTGTTGTCAGTGAAAGAGTCCACCCGCCTGAAATGTATCTAAAGGGGATTGTTCTAAAGACTACCGTGGTCCGGCGGAATCCTTCCGAGGCCCATCACCCCGAGGCGAAAAGCACCTCCTGCCTCAATCAGGTCCTGGCGACACTCGACCCGGCGCCCTCCGGGACCTATGAAATTCTCTTTTTGAATCAGGAAGGCTACCTCACGGAGGTGAGGATTGGGAATTTTTTCATGGTCGAAAAAGTCTCGGACAGGCACGGGGGCCTGCCCCTACTGATTACGCCGCCGGCCGTGGGGCTCCTGAATGGAGTGACCCGCCGCTTTGTGATAGAATGCGCCCGCCAGGGAAAAATTCCGGTTGAAGAACGGCCCGTCACACGGCACGAGTTGTTCAACGCCGACGAGGCTTTTTTAACCAATACATCGTGGGAAATTTTGCCGATTCGGGAGGTCGACGGGCGAAAAATCGGTTCGGCCCTTCCCGGCCCCCTGACCCGAAAACTTCAAACGTTATTCCGCCAAGGCGTCGAAAGGGAAACTCTAAATGGCAAAGCTAAAAAGAGCGCTCATTAGTGTTTACGATAAAACCGGTCTTATCCCCTTCGCTCAGGCCCTCCGGAAACACAGCTTCGAGATACTTTCCACCGGGGGGACGCTCAAGGCGTTAACACAGGCCCGCATTCCGGCCCGTTCCGTTTCCGAAATCACCGGTTTTCCCGAAATCCTGGAGGGCCGGGTCAAGACCCTCCACCCCAAAATTCACGGCGGGCTCCTTTACCGGCGGGGGCGGAAGCCGGACGAGAAGGAAGTCCGGCAGCACGGCATCCCTTCCATTGATCTTGTCGTCGTCAATCTTTATCCCTTCGGAGAGGTCATTCAAAAAAAAGGAGTTTCGTTGGAAACGGCCCTCGAATACATCGATATCGGGGGTCCGACGATGCTTCGGGCGGCGGCGAAGAACTTCAAGTCCGTGGCCGTGGTCACCGACCCGGCGGACTACCCGGCCGTGGCGGAGGCCCTGGCGTCCCCCGGGGGAATTTCCCTCAAGCTCCGGGCCCGGCTCGCCCAAAAAGTTTTTGAAAAAACCTCCCAATACGATCATTTGATTGGAAATTATTTGGCGCAGCACGGAGGCTCGGACCCTGCGTCCAAACCCAAAAAATCCGCCGGCGAGACACACAACGAACCCCTTCCGTCCCGTTTGGACGTGATTTACGAAAAGGCGATGGATTTGCGTTACGGGGAAAACCCGCACCAGCGGGGGGCGCTTTACCGCAGGCTCGGAAAGCCCCGCTTTGATTTCAAGGTCCTCCACGGCAAAGAGCTTTCCTTTAATAACCTCCTTGATTTTGAGGCCACGCTCGACACCCTGCGTGAATTTGATGAGATTGCCGCCTGTGTCGTGAAGCACACGAACCCCTGCGGGATTGCGGAGGGGAAGACTTTGGAAGGGGCGCTGGCCCGGGCGATTGATTCGGACCCCCAGTCGGCCTTTGGAGGAATCGTAGGCCTCAACCGGCCGTGCGATTTGAAGACGGCCGGGAAACTTTACGAACTGCTCCGATTTTTGGAAGTGGTGGTGGCTCCCCGGTTTCGGCCCGACGCTTTAAAATTCCTCAAGGAACGCAAAAATGTCCGCCTGCTCGAGGTGGGCCCCCTCGGCGAGGGCGGGCCGTGGGACCTGCGGTTCACTAAATTCGGCGTTCTCCTTCAGGACCGGAACCGGCCGGTCCGCCTTCACGAAGCTGAGCTGAGAAAAAAGCTTAGGACGGTGACCGAAAAGCAGGTGACCCCGGAGGATTTGGACGAACTCCTCTTTGCCTGGAAAGCGGCCAAGTGCGTCCGCTCCAATGCTATTGTGATTACGAAGGATCGCCAAACCGTCGGGGTCGGGGCGGGCCAAATGTCCCGGGTCGATTCGATGGAGATTGCCTGTAAGAAGGCAGGCGAACGGTCCCGGGGAGGATTGATCGGAAGCGACGCCTTCTTCCCGATGCCCGACTCCATTGAGATAGCGTCCCGGGCCGGGATCCGGGCCATCATTCAGCCGGGAGGTTCCATCCGGGACGGGGACGTGATCGACGCCTGCAACCAGGCAGGCATCGCCATGGTCTTCACCGGCGAACGGCATTTTCGTCACTGATCGTTTTCAAATTTTCCCGTGAATTCCTATCGCCGAGCCCTTACCTTTTTGAATTCGCTTCTCAATTTTGAGCAGATTTCGAGGGCCCACGCCCGGAGCTGGAATTTAAAACGGATGCGGGAACTCCAAAGGCGCTTCGGCCATCCGGAGCGGGGTATCTTTACGGTCGTGATCGGCGGGACCAAGGGGAAGGGCTCGACGGGCTACTTTCTTTCCGAGATCCTGCGCCAGAGCGGGCTTCGGGTCGGTTTTTACAGCTCCCCTCATTTGGAGGGGCCGAGGGAACGGATTTGGATCAACCGTCGACCGGTCTCCCAAAAGGATTTTTCCCGGGGGCTTCTCCGAATTAAAAAGAAGCTCGGGCCCTCAGGCCCGGATTTCACCTATTTTGAAATTCTCACTCTTTTGGCTTCGATCCTGTTTAAAGAAAAAAATGTGGACACGGCCGTCTTTGAAGTCGGGATGGGAGGGAGGCTCGATGCCACGCACACGCTGCCCGCAAAACTCGTGATCTTGACGCCGATTCATTTTGATCACGAGGCCTTTCTCGGAAATACCCTGGCCAAAATTGCGGGTGAGAAGGCGGCGATCCTCGTGCCGGGCCGGGACGTTGTGACAGCGCCCCAGGAAAAAGAGGTCCGTCCAGTGATTCGAAGGGTGGCCCGGCGGCGGAAGTGCCGGATCTCGTTGCCGCTTCGGCTTCAAGGAATGAAAGTCGGGCTTTTGGGCGATTTCCAGAAGCTGAATGCGGCCCTGGCAATCCGAGCGGCCCAGATTCTTCGGGACCGGTATCAATTTCCAGTCACAAAGGACGCAATTCTTAAAGGGGTTTGCTCCAAGCATTGGCCGGGGCGGATGGAGCTCTTTAAAGGAAGGCCCCCCATCCTCCTCGACGGGGCGCACAACCCCAAGTCCATTGCCGCACTGGTCCGGAATTTAAAGAAGCTTTTTGGAGGCCGGAGCATTATTTTTATTTTCGGCACTTCCCGGGACAAGCGATACGATCAGATGATTCCTCTCCTCGCAAAGGTTTCAAAGATTTGTATTCTGACCCGGGCAAAAACCCCCCGGGCCCGGGAGGTCTCATCGCTCCTGTCGCTGGCCCGGAATCATTTTAAGCTGTCTTTTCCGGCTTCCACTTCCCGAGAGGCCCTGGGTCTGGCGAGACGGCTGGCCCGGCCGGGAGATTTGATTGTGGTCACGGGTTCCTTTTATTTGGTGGGGGAGGTCCGTTCTCAATGCCGAAGGTAAATTGGAACGATACGATCGCCGCCCGTTCGACGCCGCCCGGTGTGGGCGGGATTGCCGTCATTCGAGTGAGCGGGAAAGACGCCGTTTCGCTCGTGACGAAATTCTTCCGGCCGACTCAAAAAACAGACCTTGACGCAGCGCCGACCCACACCATCCATCACGGCTGCTGGGTGGACGAAAAGGGCGAAGTCCTGGATGAAGTGCTCGTGAGTCTTTTTCGTTCGCCCCGTTCCTACACGGGAGAAGACGTGGCGGAAATCAGTTGTCACGGCGGGCCTCACCCGACCCGGCGAATTCTCGAGGCGCTGGTCTCGGCCGGCGCCCGCCACGCCGGGCCGGGGGAGTTCACCCAGCGGGCCTTTCTCAAGGGAAAGATGGATTTGACCCAGGCCGAGGCCGTTTTGGATTTGATCCGTTCGCAGAGCGATGTTTCGATGGCTGCGGCCCTCCGCCAGCTCCAGGGCCGCCTTTCAAAAAAGCTCCAGGGGCTGAAAGAGGACCTCCTCAAGCTTTGCGCCCACTTTGAAAGCAGTCTGGATTTTCCCGACGAGCATTTGGAGCATTTTTCGGCGGAGGAATTTTCAAAACGAATGCGGGCGGCGGAAGGGGAAATTCAAAAGCTCGTGGCCAGCTTCAAAAGAGGGCTTTGGATGCGAGAGGGAATTTTGACCGTGATCGTAGGCCGTCCGAACGTCGGGAAGTCCTCCCTCCTGAACGCCCTCCTGGAGAAAGACCGGGCGCTCGTTTCCGAGATTCCGGGCACGACCCGTGACACGCTCGAGGAGACGATTGAAATCGGCGGCTGGGCGCTCCGCCTCGTCGACACGGCCGGGCTCAACCCGGCCCCCAAAGACGAACTGGACCGGATGGGAATCGAAAGGACCCAGGCCACTCTTCAAGAGGCAGACCTTCTTCTCCTTTTGTTTGACGGTTCCTCGCCCTGGACTTCGGAAGATGCCGTCCTTTGCTCCCGGCTTCAGGGGAAAAATATCCTCCCGGTCATCAACAAGGCCGACCTGCCCCGAAAATTGTCTGTCGAAAAACTCAACGGGTCGATTTTGGGTCACCCCCCCTGCGTCATTTCCTGTGCGACCGGGACCGGCCTTCCGGAACTTGAGAAACGGATCGAAGAAAAGATTTTGGAAAACGGACGGGTTGAGGAAAGTATGGTTTTGACACGGCTTCGTCACAAACAGGCCCTCGAAAAAGGGCTCGAGGGGCTCCGCCGGGCCCGAAAGTCGTTCGAGGAAAAACTGTCGGCTGAATTTATCCTTGTGGACCTCAAGGCCGCCGTCGATTCGCTCCGGGAACTGGTGGGCGAGGTCTACTCCGAGGACCTTCTCGATGTGATTTTCCAAGAATTCTGTATTGGAAAATAATCAAACAAAAATTTTTTTGGAAATCGATTGACATTTGAAGAGTGGGAGATAAAATGCTCACCGGCTTTGAGTCTGGCAGTTTTGTTCTTTGATCGAGGAAAAGTTGGCGGATGGAAAGTCCGAACGGAAAGAGAAAATAACTCCTTCGAGCCGATGTCTTCATTATTTGAAACAACCAGAGTGGGTGAGTTAACCAGATAGGATAATTTCAGGCGTTTGAAATTATCCTATTTTTTTCTCTTTGAGCGTTTTGGCTTTTCTTCAGCGTTCCTCGAAAAATAGACCCTAAAGTCCCAAACCCATAAGGACGATTCATCCTCTGGAAACACAAGATATGGTATCCCGGTTGCTGAAACCCTCAATATCTGGTAATCTACACGTGGCCGCCCACGAAGCCCAAAGGAGAAGCCCATGAGCGTGAAAACAAAAGATTCAGCCTCCGTTTCCGTCCGGGAAGAAGCTGCCTCAGGACTTCCGTTCGCCCGTTTTTTCACGGCCCCCGGCACGAATCCGCTCGACGGGCTGGAGTATGAAAAGCGGACTTCGGCTATTACGAATCCGGACGGCAGCACGGTTTTTAAAATGGAAGACGTGGAGGTCCCCAGCGACTGGTCCCAATTGGCCACCGACATTATTGTTTCAAAATATTTTAGAAAGGCCGGCGTTCCAGGAACGGGCCACGAGACCAGCGCCCGGCAGGTCGTCCACCGGATTGCCCACACCATTCGAACCGTCGGCGAAGACCTGGGCGGTTACTTCAGCTCTTCTGCCGACGCCGAGACCTTTGAAGCGGAATTGAGTCACATGCTGATCACGCAAAAGGCCGCTTTTAATTCGCCGGTCTGGTTCAACTGCGGTCTCTATCATGAATACGGGATCAAAGGCTCAGGAGGCAACTGGTATTGGGACCCCGAGACGGACGAGATCAAAGAAGCGGCCGACTCTTATTCCCACCCGCAGTGTTCGGCCTGTTTCATCCAGGCGGTCGGGGATGATTTGATGTCCATCTTTGAGCTGATCAAAAATGAGGCCCGCCTCTTTAAGTTCGGTTCGGGGACCGGGACCAATTTCTCGAAGATCCGCAGCAAATACGAAAAACTTTCCGGCGGCGGCACCTCTTCGGGGCTCATGTCCTTCCTGGAAGTGCTGGACAGGGGGGCCGGGGCGACCAAATCCGGCGGCACGACCCGGCGGGCAGCCAAGATGGTCTGCCTCGACATGGACCATCCCGAGATTGCGGAATTCATCCATTGGAAGGCGAGGGAAGAAAAAAAGGCCCGGGCCCTGATTGCGGCCGGCTACCCCTCGGACTTTAATGGCGAGGCCTACAAAACGGTTTCCGGCCAGAACTCCAATAATTCCGTGCGGATCACGGACGAATTCATGAAGGCGGTTTTGGAGGACCGGGAGTGGACGACCCGTTATCGCACCTCCGGCGAGCTCCACAAGACCTACAAGGCCCGTGAACTGATGCGGCTCATTTCCCAGAGCGCCTGGGAATGTGCGGACCCCGGGGTCCAGTTCGATACCACCATCAATGACTGGCACACTTCCGCCGACACGGACCGGATCTACGCCTCCAACCCGTGCAGCGAATACATGTTCCTGAACGACTCGGCCTGCAACCTCGCTTCCATTAATGTGATGAAATTTGCGGATGAGGAGGGGAGGCTTGATATCGAGGCCTTCCGCCACACCGTCCGGATCTTTACCACGGCGATGGAAATTATTGTGGACCTTGCCTCCTATCCTACGAAGGTGATTGCTCAAAACAGCCACGATTACCGGCCGCTCGGTCTGGGCTACGCCAATCTCGGCACCCTTTTTATGGTCAATGGGATTCCTTACGACAGCCCCGAGGCCCTGGCGATCGGCGGGGCCGTCACAGCCATCCTGACCGGCCACGCCTACCGGACTTCTGCGGAATTGGCAGAGGCCAAAGGGCCTTTTCCGGGTTATCTGAAAAACCGTTCGTCCATGCTTCGAGTGATTCAAAAGCACCGGGACGCCGCTTACAAAATTTCAAAAGAGAATTGTCCGGCCAACCTTTTCGAGGCCGCCTGCCGGGATTGGGACGAGGCCCTTGAACTCGGTGAAAAATTCGGGCTTCGGAATGCCCAGGCCACCGTGATCGCCCCCACCGGGACCATCGGACTTTTGATGGACTGCGACACGACCGGGATTGAGCCCGACTTTGCGCTCGTCAAGTTTAAAAAGCTGGCGGGCGGCGGCTATTTCAAGATCGTGAATCAATCCGTGCCTCAGGCCTTGAGAAAGTTGGGCTACTCAGAGGTTGAGATTCATAACATCGTGGAATACATCCAGGGCACGGCTTCTTTGAAAAGTGCCCCGTGGATCAACGAAACGACGCTTCGTGAAAAAGGCCTGCGGGATGAGGATTTTCGTAAGGTGGAAGCCCTTCTCCCGTCGGTCTTTGAACTTCCCTTTGCCTTTACCCGGTGGACCCTGGGCGAGGAGGCCATGCGGCGCCTCGGCTTCAAACCCGAGCAGTATAACAATCTCAACTTCAACCCTCTCGAGGCCCTGGGCTTCACGAAGACGGAGATCGAAGAGGCCAGCAACGTGATCTGCGGTGTCATGACCCTCGAAGGGGCGCCGCACCTGAAGCCCGAGCACCTCCCGGTTTTTGACTGCGCCAACAAGTGCGGCAAATACGGGAAGCGGTTCCTCGAGCCGATGTCCCACGTTCGAATGATGGCGGCGGCCCAGCCCTTTATTTCGGGCGCCATTTCCAAGACGATCAATCTCCCCAACGAGGCCACGGTCGATGAGATCGAAAAGCTCTACATTGAATCGTGGCGGATGGGCTTGAAGGCTGTGGCCCTTTACCGGGATGGCTCTAAGGCGTCTCAGCCCTTGAATTCAACCTCGGGCGACTCCTCCTCCAAAAAGGAAGAGGCCGCCCAGCCCGCTCTTCGCCGCAAGCGCCTTCCGAAGAAACGCTTCGGATTCACGCAGGAGGCCCGGGTCGGCGGACAGAAGGTTTATATCCGGACCGGGGAATATGAGAATGGAGGCCTGGGGGAAATTTTCATCGACATCCACAAGGAGGGCGCTGCCTACCGGTCGATGATGAGCTGCTTTGCCATTGCCGTTTCCCTCGGGCTTCAATATGGGGTGCCGCTCGAGGAATATGTCAACGTCTTCACCTTCACCCGTTTTGAGCCGCAGGGGACGGTGGACCACCCGAACGTCAAATACGCCACGTCCGTGATCGATTACATCTTCCGGGTCCTCGGCATGGAATACCTCGGCCGAACGGACTTTGTCCAGGTCCCGCCGGAGAAGCCGGCTGAGAAGCAAGCCGTCCCGGAAAAAGCCGTGCCTGGAAACGGTAAGGGCAATGGGAAAGGAAACGGAAAAACTCATGCGGTCCTTCCGTCCATGGACGAGCACCTTTCTCACATGATGGGCGACGCCCCCTTCTGCGATCATTGCGGCCACACGACGGTGCGGTCCGGTTCCTGCTACAAGTGCCTCAATTGCGGCAACTCGATGGGGTGCTCCTGAGACCGGTTCGAATCGGCAACGTCCTTCTCGGGAAAAGCCCGGTCATTGTCCTCACGGTGGCGGACCGGGAGGCTCCCGCACAAATTCGAAAAGCAGGCCGGCTGGACGCACGGGTCCTGGAGCTTCGGATCGACCGCCTCCGGAAAATTTCTCCCGACGCCGTTCTCAAAAGAATCCGTTTACTCAGAAAGTTGGGTCGGCCCCTGATTGCTACGATCCGCAGCTCCCGAGAGGGAGGCGGCCGACTGATCAGCGATCCCCAGCGGCTTGAACTTTTCAAAAAAATCCTTCCTGAGGTTCAGGCGATCGACCTAGAGTTGAGTTCTCCTTGGCTTGTGAAGGCTCTGGTCCCCACGGCCCGCCGAAAGGGAAAACAGGTTCTTCTTTCTTATCACAATTTCAAATCGACGCCGTCCGATTCCGTCCTTCTTCAGCTTGTCCGGAAAGCGAAGCACGAGAAGGCCGATCTGGTGAAGCTCGCCGTCACTCCAAAAAAACCCGGGGACATCGCCCGGCTCCTGCTTTTCACACAGCGGCACCGCAAAGCGAATCTCGTAACGATTGCGATGGGAAAACGGGGGGCCGTTTCCCGGGTGCTGGCGCCTTTATTCGGTTCGCTTCTCGCTTACACCTATGCCGGCGCCGGCCGCCCCCAGGCCCCGGGGCAGCTTCCGCTCCGCCGCTTGTCGAAAGAGCTCAAGCGCTTTTCCCGTCTTGCGGCCCGTTCCTCCGTTTGAAACCTGAAGTCCGGAAGCTTCCCGAACTTTTCCTGGAACGCCTCCGGCGAATCGTCCCTTCCCAGAAATGGGACGCTGTCGCCAATACGTTTGCCGAACCCAAGCCGACCACCTTCCGGGTCAACACCCTCAAAGCAAAACCCGAAGTCATTCAAGAGAAACTTCACTATCTGGGCTTTCGCCTCGAGAAAGTTTCCTGGTGTCCGGGGGCCTTCATTCTCCGGGACGGGCGGTTGCGAGAGCTTCAGGAAACCGAAATTTATAAAAAGGGTGAAATTTACGTCCAGAACCTCTCGAGTATGATTCCTGTTTTGGTCCTCAATCCTCAACCGGGAGAGACGATCCTCGATCTCACTGCGGCCCCGGGGAGCAAGACCACGCAAATGGCTGTGATGATGAAAGGGGAGGGGCGGCTTGTCGCCAATGACAACGACCGGATCCGGTTTTTCAAATTAAAGACCAATGTGGAACTTCAGGGCGCTTCGAATGTGGAGCTGAAAAGTTATCCGGGAGAACAATTCGGACGGCACTGGCCGGATTATTTTGACCGTGTTCTTCTCGATGCGCCCTGCACTGCCGAGGGGCGGTTCTTGGCCCACGAGCCCTCAACCTACCGTTACTGGAAGCCCGCCAAGATTAAGGAAATGGCCCGCAAGCAAAAGAACTTGATCCTCTCCGCCTTCCGGGCTCTCAAACCGGGAGGCACGCTGGTTTATTCCACCTGCACCTTCGCCCCGGAAGAGAATGAAGGGGTTCTCACCTGGCTCCTCGAGAAGGCCGACCAGCACAAAATCCCGGCGGAACTTGTCGAAGTGAGGCACGCCCCGCCCCTCCCGTCAATCCCCAACCCGATGCACGGTCTCAGCGCCTGGGAAGAGAAAAACTTTCACCCTTCCGTCAGGAATTCAATCCGCATTCTTCCCACGGTTCAGATGGAGGGTTTTTTTGTGGCGAGCCTTCGAAAGAAGGAATAAAGAAAATCGGTTCCTCTGCGGAGAAGCTTGGTGGCCTCTCCTTTTTGTTCCAAAGGATCGAGGACAAGATAGGCGCAGGGGACGACGTAGAGGGTGAGGAGGGTCGAGACCACCAGACCGCCGATCACGGCAATGGCCATCGGGATGCGGGTTTCAGCGCCGGGGCCCCAGGCCAAAGCCGGAGGAATGGCGGCGGCAATCGTCGAAACGGACGTCATCACAATCGGACGAAAACGGATCGGGCAGGCGGCCTTGAGCGCTTCCAAAGTTCCCATTCCTTGCTCCCGCATCTGATTCGTGAATTCCACCAGGAGGATCGAATTTTTCTTCACGATTCCAAGCAGGAGCAGAAGCCCGATCATACTGAAGATATTGAGCGACTGGTTTCCGATCCAAAGCGCAAAGAAGGCCCCGGAGATCGAAAAGGGGAGGGCGAGAAGCACGGTGAAAGGATGGACCAGGTGATTGAATTGAGAGGCGAGGACCATGTAGGAAATCAGGATCCCGAGCCAGAGGGCGAAGATCAAACTTTGGAATGATTCCCGGAAGGTCTGGCTCGTGCCGCTGAAGACGATGCGATAACCCTCCGGAAGAATTTCCTGCCCGATTTTGGCTGCTTTGTCGAGGGCCGCCGCCTGTGATTTTCCCGGGGTGACGTTGGCAAAAAGTCCGATGGCCCGCTCCCGGCCCCGGCGGGTGATGCCGAGAAGGCTCGAGGTCTCGACGACCTTGACCACCTCTTCGAGGCGGACGAGTTCCCCCCGGTTGTTCCAGGCAAGGAGCCGTTTGATGTCGTCGGCCGATTGCCGCTCTTCCTGGCGGACCCGCACCCGGACGTCGTAGCGCCGGCCCCCCTTCGTGTATTTGGCCACGGGGAGGCCTCCGATCATGGCGTTGATCGTCCGTGCGACCGAACCGATCGAAACGCCCCGGTCAAAGGCCTTGTCCCGGTCCGGATAAATCCTCACTTCCGGCATCCCGGCCTGGTAATCGGTGTCGACGTCCGCAAAAAGATCGGTCTCTTTCATCTTCTTTTGGATTTCATCCGAAAACCCGACGAGTTTCTCCCACTCCGGCCCCCGCACCGTGAATTCCACTGGGAACCCCCGCTGGGCCGCAAACCCCCGGGTGGAAAGGTCCTGAATCACAGCCCTCTCAACCCCGGCAATTTTATTGAGCTCTTTGCGGTAGATTCCCATGATCTCCTGCTGGCTCAAACGCCGGTGGAGCTTCGGATCCACCGGCCGCTTGTGGGGCGGTTTGAGCGTAACAAAAAGGACCCCCGTGTTGACTTCGCCGCCGCCAAAGCCCCCGACGGCACAGAAATAACGCTGGATCTCGGGCCGGTTCATGGCAAAGGCCTCAGCCTCTTTAAAACGTTCGCTCGTGAAGGCCATGGAGGAGCCGACCGGCGTTTGCATCCGGACGAGAAACATACTCTGGTCCTGCGCCGGGACAAATTCCTTCCTGAGAAAAGGGACGAGGACCAGGGAGAGGACGAAAAATCCGCCCGCCGCCACGAGGACTTTCTTTTTTCGGACCAGCGCAAAATCCAGGGTCTGGCGGTAAAAATGGGTGAGTCGTTTCATCCCCGATTCGAAATCCTTTCCAATCCCCGGCCTTCTTTCCTGGATTTCAAGGAGCTGGGAGCAGCGCATCGGGGTCAGGGTCAGGGCCTCGAGGAGTGAGAGCAGGACAGCGGCTGAGATTGTTACGGCAAACTGAAAAAAGAACTTCCCGATGATTCCTTTCATGTAGGCGACCGGGAGGAAGATGGCGACGATGGCGATCGTGGCCGCCAGTGCCGCAAACTGGATCTGCTGGGTCCCCTTGAGGGCGGCGTCGAGTCGGGTGTCTCCCTTCTCCCGGTGGCGGACAATATTTTCGAGCACCATAATGGCGTCGTCGACCACGATTCCGATGGCGAGCGAGAGTCCGAGGAGCGTGAAGGTGTTGAGCGTGAAGCCTGAAAACTTCAGCACAATGAAAGTTCCCAAGATGGAAGTCGGGATCGCAAGGAGAATATTCACCGTGGTGCTCCAGGAGCCGAGAAAGAGCCAGCAGACGAGCGAAGTCAAAAGGGCGGAGAGCAAAAGGGTAAAGACCAGCTCCTGCACGGAGTCTTCAATAAAACGGGTGCTGTCGAAATTGACATTGATGTCAAAACCCTCCGGAAGCTCCCGGCGGACTTCTTCCATCCGCTGGCGGACTTTCTTTGCCACGTCAACAGAGTTGGCCCCCCGCTGTTTTCGGATCCCAAGGCCCACGGCCGGTTTTCCCATGACTCGTGAGAGACGCCGGAAATCCGAGAGCCCGTCCTCAATCGTGGCGACTTCCTTGAGCGGAATGGGCCGGTAGATCGGCTGCCCTCCCCGCCGGGTGATGACAATCTTCCGGAAATCCCGCACGCTCCGGGCCTCGCCCATGGCCCGCACCGTGAGTTCCTTTTCAGGGGTCTCAAGCCGGCCGGCTGGGATTTCGACGTGCTCCTCTTGAATCGCTCCGATCACGTCTTCGACCGTCAGCTGATAGGCTTCGAGTTTTTTGGGATCGAGCCAGACCCTGAGATTTCGCTCAAGGAACCCGCCCATAAAAACTTCGCCGACACCGGAAATGGTTTTGAAACGGTCCTTCACCTGATTGTCCACGAACTCCATGAGTTCCCTTAAAGGACGAGTGGTGGAGACCCCGACCCACATGATCGGCTGGTCCTCGGGATTCGTCTTCATGATCACAGGCGGTTCAATGTCCCGGGGGAGGCGGCGTTGGACTTCCGAGATTTTGCTCTGGACCTCCTGGAGGGCAATGTCGATATCCCGCTCCAGTTCAAACTCAAGGTTGATCTCGGCCTGTCCCTGACGGGTGGAGGAGGCCACCTCCCGGAGTCCCTCGACCCCTATCACCGCATCTTCAAGGATGTCGACAACGTCGGTTTCCATGACTTCCGGGGCCGCCCCTTCCCAGGTGACATTGACCGAAAGGACCGGGAAGTCGACGTCCGGCATCTGCCCGACCCCCATTCCCCGGAAGCTCAAGAGTCCGAAGATCATCAGCCCGAGCATCAGCATCCAGGCGAAGACCGGGTTCTTGATGGAAACTTCAGATAGATTCACGGGACACTCCCTGCCGCCACCTCGAGGGCCCGATAATTTTGTTTCATCTCGTAATGGGCCTGAAGGGCCTCACGGGCGGTGGAATGAAATCCTTCGAGCGCCTCAAGAACATCCAGGTTGCTGACGAGGTTTCTCGAGTATTCCTCTTTCTGGACCTTGTAATTTTCCTCAGAGGCGGTGCGGGCCTCTTCCAGCAAGCGGGCGACACGAAGCGAGCTGGCCCAAAGCTCGAAGGCCTCCTTGACATCAAGGACCGCCTTGCGTTTGACGAGCCGGTAGTTGAGCCTGGCCTTTTTCCACTGGCTCCAGGCCTCTTTCACTTTGCCGGCCGTCTCACCGCCCCGGAAAAGGGGGACCGTGACTTTGAAAAGGGTGTCCCATTCAATATCGGGCTGGCTCCCTTCCCGGCGCTGCCATTGGTTGTGTTCGAGCGTCACCTCGGGCCAGAGTTCGCTCTGGGCGACGGTGACATTCTGACGGGCCACCTTCAGGGCCCGCTCGGCCGCCTTCACGTCCGAACGTTCATTGACTTGAAGCAAAAGGCGGGTCAGCTCCTCCCGGCCCGGTTCCTTGATTTCCTCTTCCTGAAGCTGGTCCGCTTCGGCCGGGACGCCGACCAGGAATTCAAAAATATGTTTGGCCCGGTTCAGATCGCCTTGAAGACGGGCCCGGTCCGAATCGATGAGTTTCATTCGGGCTTGGGCGGTGAGGACTTCACTCGAGCGGGAGCGGCCGATGGCTTCCCGGGCCTCGAGTTCCCGGATTCGTTCCCGAAAAAGTTCATGGGTCCTTTCCAACGTTTCATGCTCTTTGTGGAGGCGGAGGATCCGGTAGAAGACCCCGGCCACCTCGAGGAACAAAAGCTCCTTTTCACGGAGCCACTCGGCTTTTCTTTGTTTCCGAAGATTCCCGGCGCCGGCCAGGGCCCCGAGCGATTTGAATCCCTGAAAGATCGGTTGTGAGATCGTAAATTTGCTCTCCAAGCGGTCGGGATCGGCCAAGGCCCTCCCGACCGAAGAAGGATCCGAAGCGACTGTCTCCTGCTGCAACTGGCGGGTCATTTCGAAATCAACATCTCCCAGGGCCTCGCTTGTCGCCTTAAGGAATTGGGCCGTGGTTTCTTTGACGGCCTCCTCCTTGATGGCCAATGTCTCGCTCCGTTTCCTCGCCTGTTCAAAACAATCTTCGAGCGTCAAGAGTTTTGGAACTTCAGGTTTCTGAGAAGTGTGATCTTCTGCGGGCGCAGCGGAAAACTCGCCAGGAGTGCCGGCCTCGGCGGGAGGCCGTTTGGCCATGGGCCAGGCAGGGTCAGAAAAAGAGCTTAGCATCAAAATCGGAAGGAGAAAAATAAAAATCAGAAAAAGGGGACTGTCCCCTGAAGGCCGGTTCATTTTTTACGGCCCCGGGTTTTTTCCAAGACTTCATCCAGGGTTTTTGAGAGATGGGAATAAAACCTGGCGATCGTCTCTTTCTCTCCGTCGCCAAAGCGGTCGAGTGTTTTCAAAAGGACCGGGAGAATCTGGGCCTGGGCGTCACGGACGATCTGTTCTCCCCGGGGCTGGATCTCGAGCAGGGAAACCCGCCGGTCTTGGGAGTGGGGGAGCCGCTTCAGGCATTTGCTTTTTTCGAGGCGGTCCACGAGGTTTGTGACCGCAGGCTTGGTGATTCCGAGTTTGTCGCTCGCTTCTGTCATCGACAGCGTTCCGTAATTGACGAGCTGATTAAGAAGGGCAAATTGCGGCAGCGTGAGGTCGGCCTTTGTCAGGATGCGGGTCAGGAGGCGTGAAAACTTGGGTTGGATCTCCCGAAACGTGCGGATGAAATTGTCTCTCTCAGCCATGGCCCCCTCCAAATAGTTAAATAATTTAACTGTTAAACGATTGAATAATGCTGGACGGGAACCCGTAAGTCAAGAGGGCAAGATCAATGGGGTGCACCACCGTAGCTGCGCTGATTCATTTTTCTCCTCTCCCCCTTGGGGGAGAGGATTCAGGTGAGGGGGTGAATTGGCAGTTGCCGCCACGCTCCACCCTCACCCTGCCCCTCTCCCTCTTTAGAGGGAGAGGGGAAAGGGGCCGCAATTACGGTGGTGTACCCAAATAAACCGAAGCTTGACATACCCTGGGGGGGTATGGTATCTTTCCGGCAGGTGAAAAAGATGACAAACGCCTATCCGTCGCAGAAGGACGAACTGGAAAGGCTCCGGAAGATTGAAGGCCAGGTCCGGGGCGTCCAGAAGATGATTCAGGAAGGCCGTTACTGCGTCGACGTCCTCCAGCTTTTAAATTCCATTCAGGGGGCGATCGAAAAGGTCGAAAATAATATCCTGAGGCGGCATTTGGAGGGCTGTGTGAGCCACGCCGTCCGTTCCGGCTCCACGAAGGAACGGAACGAAAAGTTCAACGAAATTCTGGATTTGATTTCAAAATTCAGGAAATGACGATGAAAAAAATTATCTCACTCATTCTTCTTTTGATGCTGGCCATTCCGGCCGTGGCTTCGGCCTGTGACTGCTGTCCACCCGTGGAGAGAGATTCCTCCGGACTTCCGGCGCTGGCTTCCCATACCGATTGCTGCCCGATGATGGATCAGGACCGTCAGAACTGCACGCTGGAAAAAATCGAGGCCGCTCTTCCTCTTTCTCCCCGGCTTTTTTTGATTTCCGAAGCGGGCCTTCAAGCCGTGACGCAGCCGTCTTCTTTTTCAGCTCACAGCCTCTTGGGGGCGGTTGATTCCGGTCCGCCCGTCCTTTCTTCCAACACCCCTCTCTATCTCGCTCTCCAGATTCTTCGAATCTAGAACACTTTCTTTTCTGGTTTGACCCTGAAGGCAGGGTGTGCCTTCGGGGAACGGTTCCATTCAACAAAGGAGGCGGTTCCAATGAAAACAATGAAGTTCGCAGTCGTCGCAGCGCTGGTCTCGCTGGTTTCGGCGGGAAACGTGTGGGCCCTTGAAGGAGCCACGAAAACGGTGGCTGCGCTCGCCCAGCCGGAACAAGGGAGGTCCCAACCGGGGCCCATCCTTTTGGTTTCGAGCAGCCAGCTTTCGCCGACGAAACCGGTCCAGGCCTTTCTTTGGCGGATTCCCCAGCCGACGCTTTCGGCTGAAAGGATCCGGGAAGAGAAACCCGGACGCTCGTTTGGAACAAAAGCGGCCGTCCTGTTCCAAGAGGGAAATTGAGTTTTGGAGGAATGAGGCCCATGCACTTGGCTGAAAGAGCGCCGAGAAGTTGTCGAAGGAGCAGGGCGAATGAGCCGATAAATAGAAGCAGTGTCGGCCCCGTGCATGGGTCTTTCGAAAAGGAGGGATGCAGGATGGAACAAGGGAGCAAGATGGAACCCGGGAGAAAAAGTTTCAGATTCGGGTTTTTAGGGCTGGCTCTGCCTTTCCTATTCTTCCTGGGGTCCCCGGCTTTCGGGGCGGAGCCCGAGGCCCCCCCACCTCCTGCCGCCCCTCCCTCTCTAGAATTAGAAGCGGTTCCTTTGGAGATTTTGATCCGCTATGCAAAAAGGGAGAATCCGGAAATCCTTTCCGCCAAGGCCGAGTGGCTTGCCGCCACAAAACGGATCTGGATCGATTCGTCCCTCCCGGACCCCATGGTGAGAATCGCCCCGGGAGACATGGAAAAGGAATTCGAGGTGTCGCAGGAAATCCCCTTTCCCGTCAAACTGGCCGGGAGAAGGAAAATGGCCAGGCAGGAGGCCGAACGGGCCCGCTTCCGTTACCTGGCGGTCGAACGGGACGTAGTCAACCGGTTGAACAAGGCCTATTACGATCTTTATTTTACGGACGCCTCAATCGCCGTCATTGAGGAGATCAAGGCCCTTCTCAAACGGTTTGAGTCCGTGGCCCAGGCCCGTTACTCCAATTTGACCGGGGCGCAAAGAGACGTGGCCAAGGCCCAGGCTGAGGTCTCGATGAGTTTGGAGCGTCTCTACGGACTCAAGCAGCAGCGGGAGTCCACCGCCGCTCTCATCAATGCCCTTTTGAACCGGGACCCGATGGAACCGATGGCGAAGGCCGTTTTACCGGGAAAACCGGTGTTGAAACTGACTCTTGTTGAACTGGTGAACTTGGCGGTCCAGAACCGTCAGGAAATTCAGGCGGCGGAGGCCGCAGTCGCCAAGAGCGGCGTCGCCAAGCGCCTCGCAAAACTCGCCTACCTTCCGGACGTGAACGTAGGTTTCGAATACACCCGAAGCGACAAAGAGGGAAACAGTTGGATGATCCCCATTCGATTTAACGTCCCCTTGTGGCAGAACCGGATTATTCCGGAAATCCAGGAAGCCAAACAATTAGAAGAGGCCCGCAAGGCCGATTTGCTTCGGGCCAAGAACGAAACATTTTTTGAGGTCAAAGACAGCTTTTACCGTTTTGATTCGGCGGCGAAAATTGCGGACCTCTATGAACTGGCCGTCATTCCCCAGGCCCAGCTGGCCTTAAAGTCAGACCAAGCCGGCTACGAGGCCTCAAAGACCGACTTCTTGAATCTCCTCGACAGCGAACGCATCTATTTCAACGCCAAGCTCTCCCACGTCCAGTTCACCACCGAGGCCCTGAAGGCTCATGCCGATCTGGTGCGGGCCACGGGCCTTGATTTCGAAAAGCCCCTTCCCGAAGAAAGCGAGAAATCCAATGGCTAAATTTCGTTCTTTAAGTTTTCTGATTTTGATGGCAATCGCCGGAGCCGCCGGCTTCTGGGCCTATCGTTCAGGCCTCCTTCCAATTTATCCGCAGGCGGATGAATCTTCCCAGAAGGACGTTTATTACTGTCCCATGCACCCCACCTACACCTCAGACCGGCCGGGCACCTGTCCGATTTGCAGTATGTCTCTCGTCAAAAAGGAAAAAGCAGAGAGCGGCCGCGAGGGCCCTGCTGAAGGCCCTGCCGAAGGCCATGCCGAAGGCATGGCCCCGCAGTTGAAATCTTTTACGATTGAAGAACTGATGAGGATGAAACCGGGAGAAGTCTGTCTTCTCCACAAGTGTAAAAAGGGGGGCTGCAAGCTGGTGATGACCGAAAAGTCCGCCCGTCTTGGGAAGTGCCCGGGCTGCGGAGAGGACTTGGGGGTTTCGATCCGGTTGGAGGCCCCGGGAGGTTATGCGGCAGTGAAGCTGGGAGATGAGAAGCAGGAGGTGATCGGCCTCAAGACAGCGCCCGTCCAGAAGCTCAATCTCTCTAAAGAAATCCGAACGGTGGGAAGAATCGCCTACGATCCTGAGCTTTACCAAGCAGAGGAGGAATTCCTGCAGGCGGTCCAGGCCTCCCAAAAGGCCCAAGCGGCGGCGCCGGAGATTAAAGAGCAGGCCGAGAAGCTGGTCGACTCCTCCCAGATCAAACTGAGACTCCTCGGGCTGAGCGAGGAGCTCATCAAGGAAATCGAGTCCACCGGAAAACCGGACCGTTCCCTTCTTTACTCCGAAGGGGGCGGCACGGTCTGGTTGTATGCGCCCATCTATGAGTATGAAATTCCGCTGGTAAAAACGGGCACTCGGATCGAGGCCGAAACTTCTTCGCTCCCGGACGAAACGTTTAAAGGAGTGATTCGTTCTATTGACCGGGTGCTGGATCCCGTGACCCGTTCGGCCCGGGTGCGGGCCTCGCTCGACAATTCTGCCGGCCTCTTGAAGCCCGAGATGTATGTCAATGCCGTCATCCAAGTGGACTTGGGAGAAAGGCTGGCCGTTCCCAAGGAAGCGGTCTTTCAGACGGGGGAGAAGAGTATTGTTTTTGTGGCCACGGCCGGAGGGGCTTTCGAGCCCCGGGAGGTCACGGCCGGTGTCGAGACCGAAGGGCTTTATGAAATTCGAAGCGGCGTGGCCGAAGGCGAGAGTGTGGTCACGAGCGGCAATTTCCTGATTGACTCCGAAAGCCGTCTCAAAGCGGCGCTGGAAGGTTTGGGAAAGGAAGAAGGGCACCGGCATGGCGTTTGATCCGAACCCCGGAACGGGGACGCCGAAGAAAGAGGGGCTGATTGAGAAGATCATCGGCTTCTCGGCCCACAATAAATTCTTCGTGCTCGTCTTGGTGGCGGTGGCGATGGCCGGCGCCGTCTGGTCCGTCAGAAACATTCCCCTGGACGCCATCCCGGACCTTTCTGATACGCAGGTCATCATCTATTCCCGCTGGGACCGGAGCCCGGACATTATCGAAGACCAGGTGACTTACCCGATTGTCACGGCCATGCTCGGGGCGCCCCGAGTGAAGGCCATCCGTGGATTTTCCGATTTTGGATTTTCTTATGTCTACGTCATTTTTAAAGACGGCACCGACCTCTACTGGGCCCGGAGCCGGACGCTGGAATATTTGAGTAAAATCCTGCCCCGCCTTCCCGAAGGGGTCAAGACCGAGCTCGGGCCGGACGCCACCGGAGTGGGCTGGGTATTTCAATATGCCCTGGTCGACAAGACCGGAAAACACAATTTGCAGGAGCTCCGGAGTTTTCAGGATTGGTCTTTGAGGTATCACTTGCAGAGTGTGCCGGGCGTGGCCGAAGTCGCTTCCCTCGGCGGGTTCGTCAAACAGTATCAAATCACGGTCGACCCCAACCGCCTGCTCGCCTTCAACATTCCCTTGCCCAAGGTGATTGAAGCCATCCGCAATGGCAATCAGGAGGTCGGCGGAAGGCTTCTCGAATTTTCCGGGGCGGAATATATGGTTCGAGGCCGGGGTTATGCCAAATCGATCGAAGACCTGGAAAAGATCGTAGTGGGTGTCGACCCAAAGGGCACGCCGATTCTCGTGAAACATCTGGCCAATGTTGCCCTGGGCCCTGAAATCCGACGTGGACTTTCAGACCTGGACGGCCAGGGGGATGTGGTCTCCGGCACGGTGGTGATGAGATACGGAGAAAACGCCCTGCAGGTGATCGATCGTGTGAAAAAAAGATTGGAGGAACTCAAGGCCTCGTTTCCCGAAGGCGTGGAGCTTGTCGTGACCTATGACCGCTCGGAACTCATCAAAGGATCGATCGACACGCTGAAACACGCCCTGACCCAGGAAATGATTGTTGTGAGCCTTGTCATCCTTCTTTTCCTCTGGCACCTCCCTTCCGCCATGATTCCAATCCTGACGATCCCGATTGCAGTCCTTCTCTCTTTTATTCCCTTAAAGGCGATGGGCCTTAGCTCCAACATCATGAGTCTTTCGGGCATTGCCATTTCGATAGGCGTCCTCGTGGACGGTGCGATTGTGGAGGTGGAGAATGCCTACAAGCGGCTTGAGGAATGGGTCCACGGCGGGAAAAAGGGAGATTATCACGAGATCCGGCTCCAGGCCCTGAAGGAGGTCGGGCCGTCGGTTTTCTTTTCGGTCCTGGTGATCGCCGTGGCGTTCATGCCGATCTTTACCCTGATCGATCAGGAAGGAAGGCTTTTCAAGCCGCTGGCCTGGTCCAAAAACCTGACCATGCTTCTGGCCGCCTTTCTCGCCATCACGCTCGACCCGGCCATGCGGCTTCTCTTTACCCGGATGGAACCTTTTCAGTTCCGGTGGCCGTGGCTTTCAAAACTGACCACGACCGCTCTGGTCGGGACTTATTACAAGGAAGAGAACCACCCCGTCAGCAGAATCCTCTTTAAAGTTTATGAACCCGTCTGCCGGTTTGTCCTGAGACACAAGAAGGTAACCATTGTGACGGCCCTCCTTTTGATGCTGGCCACGGTCCCCGTCTATTTCAAGCTGGGCTCCGAATTTATGCCCCCGCTCTGGGAAGGCGACCTCCTTTATATGCCGACGACCCTCCCGGGAATTTCTGTCACCCAGGCCGAGGAGCTGCTCCAAAGGCAGGACAAGATCCTCAAGGGCTTTCCCGAGGTGGAAAGGGTTTTCGGGAAGTCGGGCCGAATGGAAAGCTCGACCGACCCGGCGCCCTTTTCCATGATGGAGACCGTGGTGGTTCTCAAGCCGGACACCGAATGGCGGCGGAAGGAGCGCTGGTATTCCGCCTGGGTCCCGGAAATTTTCAAATGGCCGCTTCAAAGCCTTTGGCCGGAAACCATTTCCCATGAAGAACTGATTGCGGAGATGGATCAGAAGCTTCGAATCCCCGGCACGACCAACGCCTGGACCATGCCGATCAAAAACCGGATCGACATGCTCTCAACCGGGGTGAGGACCCCGATCGGAATCAAGATTCTCGGATCGGACCTGAAGAAAATAGAAAAAGTCGGGACCCACCTCGAGATGATCCTGAAAGATGTGCCCGGGACCCGCAGTGTTTATGCGGAAAGGGTGGCCGGCGGCTACTTCGTGGATTTTGATCTCAAACGGGACGAACTGGCCCGTTATGGACTTTCCGTGGCGGACGCCCAGAGTGTCGTGGTGTCGGCCATCGGCGGTGAAAATATCACGACCACGATCGAGGGCCGGGAGCGCTATCCCGTCAATGTCCGCTATTCCCGGGAACTCCGTGACGACATCGAAAAGTTAAAACGGGTCCTCGTGCCGACTCCGATGGGCCAGCACATTCCTCTGGTTCAGCTTGCCGATATCCGGCTTGTTTCCGGGCCGGCGATGATTCGAAATGAAAACGGGCTTCTGGCCGGTTATGTTTACGTGGACGTGGCCGGACGGGACATCGGGAGTTTCGTCAAGGACGCCAAGCTGGCGGTTGGGAAATCTCTGGAACTCCCATCCGGGTATGGGCTGATCTGGAGCGGTCAATACGAAAATATGATCCGTGTCCGGGAGCGGCTCAAAGTGGTTTTGCCGCTGACCCTTTTCATCATCGTGATCCTTCTCCACCTCAACACCAAGTCGTGGGCCAAAACCGGAATGGTGCTTTTAGCCGTGCCCTTTTCCTTGATCGGAGCCATTTGGCTCCTTTGGATTTTGGGCTACAACATCTCGATTGCGGTCTGGGTCGGGATGATTGCCTTGATGGGGCTTGACGCAGAAACCGGGGTCTTTATGCTCCTCTTTCTGGATTTGGCCTATAACGAGTGGGTGAGAAAAGGGAAGATGCGCACCGAGCAGGACTTGAACGAGGCCGTCATTCACGGCGCCGTCAAACGGGTGCGGCCCAAGATGATGACGGTGATGACTTCCTTTATCGGACTTCTTCCAATCATGTGGTCCACGGGGGCTGGGGCGGACATGATGAAACGAGTGGCGGCGCCGATGGTCGGAGGACTGGCGACGTCGTTTCTCCTGGAACTTTTGGTCTACCCGGCTATTTATGCG
The DNA here is from genome assembly GCA_016179745.1 of Candidatus Omnitrophota bacterium. Taxonomy (GTDB): domain Bacteria; phylum Omnitrophota; class Omnitrophia; order Omnitrophales; family JACQLI01; genus JACPCP01. The sequence continues at coordinate 24,887 of JACPCP010000014.1, read as the reverse complement.
ATTTGGAAATGGAACTTTGAAATGAAGAAAGGAGCAGTAGAAAATGTTTAAAAGGGGAACGTTTGTCTTGCTTCTGATGATTGGAATTGTGTCGGCCCCGGTGTTGTCGCCTGCGGTCGCTCAGGCCGCTTCGGCTGAGGTGATCGATGTCGGCAATTCGATCTGTCCTTTGAGCGGGGACCCGGTCAACCCGGGCTTTAGTTATGTGCACGAAGGGAAGCAATACCACTTCTGCTGCGCCCAATGCATAAAGAAATTCAAGAAAAACCCTGCCAAATACATTGCGGCCATGCACACCGCACACAGCGGCGGGGGACACGCTGAAGAGGGTCACAGCGGACACGGCGGAGAGGAACACGCCGGTCATTCGCATGGATGAAATCCTGTTTCATCCGCCGCTGGTTCATTTCCCCATTGCCTTCTTCGTGCTCGAGCTCATTCTGCTTGGACTCTGGTTCAGGCGGGGCGACCCGGCCTACCGGCGGTTTGCGCTCTTCTCGTTCCGGCTGGGTTATGGATTAATCTTCCCAACGATGATAGCGGGACTGGTGGATGCCCAGGGGCTTCCTCCGATGGTTCGCCCCCATTTCTTCTCCGCCCTGAGCCTTTTTCTTCTTTCTACGGGACGGGCCTTTCAATGGCGGTTTCAAAAAGGGGAGGGAAGAAAGGGGACGGCTTTTCTTTTGGCCGGGTCTCTTTTGACCTGTCTGATCGTGGGGGTGACGGGCTATTTCGGAGGGAAACTTGCCTTTGAATGAGGAGATGATTTCACTTTCTTTTCAGGGGCGCTTCTGGTATTTATGCGCTTCATAAAGAAAGAATCCTCAAAAAGGACCGGCCTAACTTGATTGAAAGGAGAACCTATGAAAGTGACTTTCTGGATGTTGATTACGAGTTTGACCCTTCTTTCGGCGCCGATGGGGTTTGCCGAGACGGCCTCCCCGGCGGCCGGTGAAGAAGCCGAAGAGACGGAACTTGCGGCCGACGAAGAGGGTTGGTGGGACGATTTGGAAGAGGGGGAGGGGGAAGCAGAGACGGAAGGTTTTGGCGATGAAACCGCCTTGGATGAAGACAGCCCGCTCAAGCCCGTCAAGGCGGAGGAAGCCGTTCCCGCAACCGCTAAGAAGTAAGAGAAGGCAGGCAGTTTAGACGCTCGGCGATCGTTGATTGATTCGGTTCAACCCCGAAGACCCGTCTCCAGACTTCCCCGGTCTCCATACAAAGATAAACCGGCACTTCCGGAGCCAGTTGCCTCAGCCGCTTTGTGAGATCGGAGTAAAGCCCAATCCGGCGCTCCTTAAAATAACGCATCTTTCCATCCAACCCCCGGACCCACTCGGCTGCGGGAAGCGGCGACCGGGGAAAGCGCCTCTCCATCACAGATTTGAGTTCCGGAAGGAATCGAAGAGTCCCCAGGCTCACCCACGCAATTCTGTCCGCCCGGACTTCCGAAAAAATCATTTCAAGGAGCTCCTCGTAGTCTTTCAAACACCCTTCGTAATCAATGAGGGGGTCCAGATGGAACCCCACCCGGTAACCCCACTCGAGACACTGCCGGGCCGCTTTGATCCGTTCCTCGATCGTGGCGCACTTGTGTTCCTCTTCACGTTGAATGCGCCTGGTATTCATAGACCACGAAACAATGGTCCGAGCGCCGGAGTCGAGTTTTTGAAGACGGGCGATATTCACACTTTTTGTTTTAAGTTCGAGGAAGGCGTTCGGCTGCCTTGCGAAAAAGGGGACCAGGGTTTCCGTGTGCGCCGTGAGGGGGTCGAGCGATAAAGAGTCGGCGAGCTGGCCGGTCCCGATCCGGAATGTTTCATGGGGATGGGCGGCCAGAAATTTTTCGAGCCCCCCCAGAATTTCATCCGTGTTGACATAGACCGTGAGGAGCGGATTTGTGAGGTAGGCCTGGAGGATGCAATAGGAGCATTCGAGGTCGCAGCCTTCCACGAGGTGGAGCGAATAGAAATTGCAGGAGACCGTGCCTTCCGGGACGGGAAAAGGTTTGAAGGCCCGGCCCCGGTCCCGGGCGAGAAGGAGCGAGCGCTTTCCCTCACCGATCGGGTCCGGCCTCCGGTGAAACTCCGCCACGAGCGCACGGGGGTCTTCAACGATTTCGACCGGGACCCCGGGGAGACGGGACAAGATTTTCCCGGCGCCGGGAAAATCCTCCGCCCCCCGCTCAAGGTAGATTTTCTCAGGCCTGTAGGGCTTCATCCAGAATGGGCTTTCCCCGTTTCAGGGCCCCTCGGTTTACGATCTCGGACTTCCGTTTCAATTCCAGAACGGCCGCCGTCCTCTGCTCTTCCGACAAGCCCCCCGAGTCCAAAATTTTCCGGAGCGCCCGGATTCGGAACTGGTCCATTACGGGAAACTGGCGGGAGCGTTGGTCGCTGTGGCCGCCGTATTTGATGACGTAAGGTTTCTCGACGAGACCGATGGGAAAGCGGGCGCTCGCCCGGAGCCAGAGGTCATAGTCCTCGCAGGCGGGGAACGATTCGTCAAAGGGCCCGACCTGGTCAAAAAACTCACGTCTCATCATCACGGCCGAAGGGCTCACGATACAAAGCGGCAAGCATTTTTCGAAGATCTCACCGCCGAATTTTTGGTGCTTTTTCATCGGGTTGACCCGCCGGCCGTTCCGGATCCAGATTTCCTCCGTCTGGCAAATGAGGTAATCCGGATTTTCTTCGAAGAAGCGAAGCTGGGCTTGAAGTTTACCCGGCATCCACTCGTCATCGGAATCGAGAAAGGCCAGGAAAGGGGACTGTGAGGAGCGAATCCCAAGGTTCCGGGCAGCGGCCGGTCCCCGGTTTGGCTGATAAAGGTATTTCACCGCAGGGTGATTCTCTGCCAGCTTTCGCACCACGGCCGGTGTCTCATCGGTCGAGCCGTCATCGACGATGAGAATTTCGGCAGGAAGCTCCTTTTGGGTCAGCACGGATTCGAGCGCCCGGCCTAACAGCGGGGCCCGATTGTAGGCGGGGATAACGACGCTAACCCTCATCATGGGAAGTATTATACGGGGACAATTCTCAAAGTGAAACGGGACTTGTGGCGGCCGGCATTTTTGTCTGAGACATCGGCGCAGGGAAATCTCCGCTCCACGCTCTCCATTTAGTTTCAGGGGGCTCACTCACTACGAGATGGGTAAGGCGAGAGTAGAGTTATGAAATCATACATAAGTAAGCATTAAATAGTATATCTTTATGTATTGATTAGTATATTATCAGTTGCAATCTAGCCTTTTTTCAGCTATCTTCCCTGTATGAACTACCGCACCACCCGTGAAGATTTATTCAATACCTTATCCGCTTGGGATAAGGTGATGACAGGCAGAGAAAAAATTCATCTCATTGCCTGCGGCGGCACGGCGTTGACACTATTGGGATACAAGGAGTCAACCAAGGATGTCGATTTGATGGTGCCCAATTTGAGCGAATACAAGCGTCTCATCACATTCTTGCGGCGGACAGGTTACCGGAATTGCACGACCTATGGTTGGAGACGACCGGAAGAGACAATGATTTATGATCTTTATGCGGGAAACCGTGTTTACGAAACAGAGCTGCTGGATTCCCCTTTAAAAAGGGGAGGTCACCGAAAAATTAGAGAGTGGGGGAAAATTTATCTTGGAGCGCTCAATCCGATTGACTTGATAATTACCAAGATGTTTCGCGGTACACAGGTTGATTTAGAAGATTGTCTGATGCTGCTTCATCAAGAAAAGGTGAGCTTGAAGGCTTTGAAGCAAAGGTATCAGGAGACGGCGTCGTATGACGTGAGCGAAACGAAGGCGCTTAGGAATCTAGAACTCCTGCTCAAGAGAAGCAGGGAGGGAAAGTGAGGAAAGCCCAGTGACGGAGAGAGCAAAGAACGAATTGTTGGATGCCTTGTCGCGATATGGATATCCCGTCATGAAACCATCGGCCCAGGCAGATCCGGAAGAGCTGCTTGAGACCCTTCTCAGGCAGGACGAGGGGCGGCTGGTGGAGGGGTTTCCGGTCGTCCTTTACAATGCCCTGCGGGAAAACGATTCGCTGGGGTGGGAGAAAAAAGATTGGAGGCCGGCCAAGACGCTGAGGGCCGGGGCGCTCAAGCGGTTGACCGGTTTTCTTGTTTTGAGTTTTCTTCTTTACCGGCTCTTTGGTCTCGAGAAGGGACTGCTGGAACGTGTCCGGGACCTGTTACGCAAATGCCCCGAAGGGGAGAAGACCCTCAAGGATTTTGAAGCGCCTTTTTTGAAATCGGAGGCGGTGAAGGCGGGCGCTTTGGAGCTTTCCACCAGTCGGCTGAAGACGAGTTTTCGCCGTTACGTGGTGGAAGCGCCCGAATCAAAGGGGAACGAAAAGAAGGTGCACGATCTTGAGCTCGAGCTTCTCCTCTCCGAACTTTTTGCCCCCCGGCAAAAGGAGCTCCTGCGGAAACGCCTGGCCAAGAAACCGATGACGGCTACCGAAAAGGCCTACTATTACCGGACCGTCAGCAAACGGCTCAAGGCCTTGGCCAATGAAGAACTGCATCAACTCGCCCGTCACTTGGTATAAGCTTAACCCTTCCCTGCGGGGGCGCCTCGTTCGCGTTTGGGCGCCGTCCCGTTATTCGTTATTCCCGTCCCGTTGATCAGGAAATCTCGTTGCAATCGGAGGGGCGTCTTTTTATACTCTTACACCTCAAACATTTATCCAGGACATCGTCAGCCGGAGACCTCAAATGAAAAAATTTACTTCGCTCTCTCTATCCCGTTATTTGGCGGAGCTTTCCAGTAAAAATCCGGTGCCCGGAGGCGGGAGCGCCAGTGCCTATGCCGGCGCCCTCGGAATGGGCCTGGCCGAGATGGTGGCCCGGATCGGTTTGAAGCGGGCCTCCGCCGAGACAAAGCCTGCGCTCCAGCAAACCATCAAGACCCTTCAGAAACTCAGGAAAAATGCCCTTCAAGTCGTGGACCTGGACCCCAGGGTTTACGGAGAGGTGATGGCCGCCTACACCCGGACCCGAAAGGTGACGGATGCCGTGAAAAAAAACCACCTGATCGACGAGGCCCTTGATAATTCCTTCCGCCTGCAGGCGGACCTGGCGCTTCTGGTGGCCATGGCCAAGGAGAGCCTTCATTCCCTGGAGGGGCTCGTCAAGGGCTCTATCACCAACGATCTCCGGGTGAGCCGTTCTCTCCTCGGCGCAGCCTTCCGGGGCTCCTACGAGACCGCCAAGATCAACATGGTCTATTTGAAGGACCCCGAGAAAAAGGCCCGGGCCGGGCGGGCGCTCGAGGAACTCCAAAAACGTTTTGAAAATGGAAACTCCCCCCACTGAAATGACAGAAGCCAGACTGCTCGAAGGAAAACCGCTTGCCCAGAAAATCCAGCAAGAGATCCGCTCCGAGATCGAAGGATTTTTAAAAAAAGGCCTTGAGCCGCCGCTTCTGACCGCCTTTGAGGTGAGCGACCATCCGGCCTCACGCTGGTATGTCGGCGAACAGCAGAAACTGGCGTCCCGGCTCGGGATCGGATTTCAGTTGGTTCCGGCAAAGGAAACCCGGCTCCCGAGCCAGCTCATGGAACAAATCCGAAAGGCGAGCGATTCCAAAACCCACGGGATTTTCGTGAGCCTGCCCCTTCCCGACGGCTTTGACAGCGCCCAGATTTTCCGGGTGTTCAATTACCAAAAGGATGTCGAAGGGGTCCACCCGACAAACCTGGGCTGGCTCGTTCTCCGCAAGGCCCGTTTGGTCCCCTCCACCGCCTTGGCCGCCCTGGCCTTGATCGATTCCACCGGAATCAAATTCAGGGGAAAGCGGGCCGTGATCGTGGGCCAAAGTGCCGTGGTCGGCCGTCCGCTTCAACTTCTGCTGGGAGAACGCCGGGTCACGACCGCCGTCTGCAACACCGGCACGCCGATGGAAGACATCGAAAAACTGGTGTCTGACTCAGACCTCGTGGTGGCGTGCGCCGGCAAGCCCGGCCTCGTCCAGGGGGCGTGGATCAAACCCGGAGCGGTTGTGATCGATGTGGGGACCACGGAAGTCAAAGGGAAGCTCGTGGGCGATGTAGAATTCGAGGAAGCGAAGAAACGAGCCGGCTTTATTACACCGGTCCCGGGCGGGGTCGGCCCTCTCACGGTGACGATCCTGATGAAAAACTTGATCACCGCCTACAAGTGGCAGAAAGGAATTCTGTGAGCCTCCGAGAAAAATTATCCCAGGGGAAATTTGTCGTCACAGCCGAACTGGGGCCGCCCAAGGGGGTCGATGTGACCCGGGCGCTTGCCGAGGCTCGGGCCATGGGACCCGTTGATGCGATGAACGTGACCGACCTTCAGGGCGGTGTGATGAAACTGGGCTCCATTGCGCTTTCCCGGATTCTCATCGAGCAGGGGATTGAGCCCGTATTTCAATTGACCGCCGCTTCCCGGAACCGCCTGGCGGTCCAATCGGATGTTTTGTCGGCCTATGTTTTGGGGATCCGGAATGTCCTGCTCCTGGGGGGTGACCCTCCGAAGGTGGGCGACCACCCTGACGCCAAACCCGTTTATGATCTCGACACGATGGGCCTCTTCGGCGCCGTGAAATCCCTCAAGGGAGGAAGAGACCTGGCAGGAAAGGAATTGGAAGGGTCGCCGAAGGACATTTTTGTGGGCGGAGCCGCCAATCCGGTGGTGGAGGACCTTGAGACCGAACGGCAGAAGACCCTGAAAAAAATCGAGCTCGGGTGCGAATTTTTCCAAACGCAGGCCGTCTTCGACCCGGCGCTTTACGAAAAATTTCTCGAGAAGGTCAAAGGTGTCAAGCAGCCCTTTCTGGCGGGCGTGATTCTTCTCAAATCAGCCAAGATGGCCAAATTTATGAACGACCACATTCCGGGGATCCGGGTCCCCGAGGCCCTGATTCAGGAAATTGACGGCGTGCCGGACAAGGACAAAAAGAAAAAGTCCGTGGAAATTGCGGTGCGTCTCCTCCGGGCCCTGAAGCCCCTCGTGCAGGGATTTCATATCATGCCGATCGGCTGGGGGGAATTGATTCCGGAAATTTTGGAGGGGGCCGGCATTTCTAAAAATTTGTCCCCTTCCCCGGTTCGGTGAATGAAACTCACGGTCAAGGCGGTCCTTGAAAAAAAGGGGAAGGAAAAGATTGCGGCGCTGACCGCTTATGATTTTCCTTTTGCCCGGATTCTGGACGAAGTCGGTTTGGACATCGTCCTGGTCGGCGATTCGCTGGGGATGGTCCTCCTGGGTTACGACTCCACGCTCCCCGTGACAATGCGGGAGATGATTCATCACACGAAGGCCGTCTCCCGGGCGGTCAAGCGGTCGCTGGTCGTAAGCGACATGCCCTTTGGAACTTATCAGGCCTCGGCGGAACAGGCCCTCCGGAACGCCCGCCGTTTGATTCAGGAAGGCGGCGCTGACGCTGTGAAACTTGAAGGCGGCGGACCGAGAGCGAAACAAGTGAAGGTCCTGGTCGAGGCGGGGATCCCGGTCATGGGCCATTTGGGGATGACGCCGCAATCGGCCACCCAGCTTGGCGGTTACAAAGTCCAGGGCCGGGAGGAGGAGGCCGCAAAGGAAATTTTGGAAGACGCCCAGAGGCTCGAAGAGGCCGGGATTTTTTCGCTGGTCCTCGAATGCGTGCCTTCTCAATTGGCGGAGCGGATCACCCAAAAAATTTCCTGCCCCACGATCGGGATCGGGGCGGGGCCCAAGACCGACGGCCAGATTTTGGTGCTCCACGATCTTCTGGGTTTCAAGGGAAAGGTGGAGCCCCGTTTCGTGCGCCGCTACGCCGATTTCGAGACAGAGGCCCAAAAGGCCTTTTCCCGCTATTTGAAAGACGTCCGCTCGGGCTCCTTCCCCGCCCTCAAAGAGAGTTTCGAATAGGTTTTTTATTTCCGGAGGGATGCGATGCGGGGTTATCCTCTCTTTTTGAACGTGAAAGGCGTTTCGTGCCGGGTGTTCGGAGGCGGCGAAGTGGCTGAGCGAAAAGTCAAAACGCTCCTCGACCGTGGCGCCCACGTGATCTGCGTGAGCCGGGATTTTTCGGAACCTTTGAAGCAGTGGGCAAGGCGAGGCCGCTTGAGACTCGAGAAGATGCGAGGGGGCCGGGTCGCCTTGAACGGGGCTCGGCTCGTGGTGGTGGCTACCTCAGACCGGGGTTTCAATGCCCGGGTGGCCGCCCTCTGCCGGAGGAAAAAAATTTTTGTGAACGTTGCGGACGATCCGGAACTTTGCGATTTTTATGCGCCGGCCATTGTCGAGAAAGGGCCGCTTCAGATTGCGATTTCAACCGGCGGCGCAAGCCCGCTCTTTGCCCGCCGGCTCCGGGAGGCGCTCGAAAAGGTGATTCCCGGTTCGGTGGGAAGGGTCCTCGAGAAAGCCGGCCGGCTCCGTCAAAAGCGAATGAGGTTTAAAAAATGAATCCAACGCTTCCTGTTTCGATTTTGAGTCTGGCCGGGACGCTTTATTTCCTCGCCTTCCTTCTCCACCTCGCCGCCTTTTTGGGGCCCGTGGAAAGGGCAAACCGCTGGGCGCTTGTCCTGGTCAGGGTGGGGTTTCTCGTCCACACCTTTTTCTTTTTCTCGGAACCCAAGGCCGAGGGGCTTTTGATTCCGGTCTCGACCTTCGGGCAGGTGATGGGGTTTTTCTCGTGGGCCCTCGCCTTTGTCTACCTGGTCCTTTTGGCCGGGGTGCAGAGCGAATCATTTGGCCTGATCCTGGCACCGCTTTTGTCGCTTTTTGTGGGCGTCGGCCTTCTGAATTATGACTCGGGCTCGACCACGGTCCCGAATCCGCTCAACCCCTATTTTGTCCTTCATCTCGGGACCGCCTTCTTTGCCTACGCCAGTTTCACACTTTCTTTCGCCGCCGCCCTCCTCTACCTGATCCAGCACCGGGCCCTCAAGCGAAAACGGGGCGGCTCGTTTTACCACAAGCTTCCTTCGCTCGAATCGCTGGAGCGGTTGATTTATTCGCCGATGGCCTGGGGGGCCTTTCTCCTTCTGGGGGCTGTCGGGATCGGGCTCCTCTGGTCGAAATCGGCCTTTGGGAAATTCTGGCTGGGCGAGCCGAAGGCGGTCACGACGATGGGGGTCGCCCTTTTTTACCTGGCGCTTCTTTATGCGCATTATGTCCGATCGGCCCGGGGAAAGCGGGTCATCGTGATCAGTCTGATCGCCTTTCTGATGATTTTTGTGAGCTTTTTCGGGACCAATTTATTCGGAGGGGGGTTTCACCGGCTGCTTCGATGATTCAATTCTTCGTCTACGGGATCAACTACAAAAATTGCCCGGTCCAGATCCGGGAGACCCTGCATTTCCGTGAGAAGCGGCTCCCCGAGGCCTTTCAGGGGATCCGGAGGGAGTGGCCCTCGGTCGAGACCCTCATCCTTTCCACCTGCAACCGGGTGGAGCTTTATTTTTCGACGGAGGAAACGGGGATCACCTCGGAGGCGGTGACCGATTTCCTGGCCTCGTTTCACGGGATCGACCCCTGCCAGTTCCAATCCTTTGCCTACCGTTACGAAGGCCGGGAGGCGGTCCGCCACCTTTTTCGGGTCGCCTCCGGGCTTGACTCCATGGTGGTCGGGGAAAATGAAATCCTGGGCCAGCTCCGGGAGGCGTTTCGGGCCGCCCAGAATGCCGGCACGGTGGACTCGGTCCTTTACCGGTTGAGTGAGCGGGCGATCCGGGTCGGGAAGGGCGTCCGGACCCGGACCAAAATCAATGAAGGGGCCGTGAGCATTCCCAGCGTGGCCGTGGAGCTGGCGGAAAAAATTTTCGGCCGGCTCCGGGGGGAAAAGGTCATGGTGCTGGGGACGGGAGAGATGAGCGAGCTCACGCTGCAAAATCTTAAAGAGGCCGGGGCCGATCTCGTCTACGTGGTGAGCCGGAACGAAGAGCGTGGCAGTTCGCTCGCCGAGGCCTTTGGGGCCCGCTGGGTCTCCAGCGAATCCTGGACAGACCGGATGGTCGAAGTGGACATCCTGATGGCCTCCACCTCCGCCCCGCACCCGGTGGTCAAACGGGAGGCCGTGAAGCGGGCCATGGAAGAGCGCCGCCACCGCCCTCTTTTTCTGATCGACATCGGGGTCCCCCGGAATATTGAACCGGAAATCAACACGCTCGATGACGTCTACCTTTACAACATTGACGACCTCCAGGAAGTGGCCCAGTCGAATCTGAGGCTCCGGCGCAATGAAATTCGCCAGGCCGAGGCCCTGATTGAGGAAGCCGTGGAGGATTATCTCGGCTGGGTGGAACAGCTTCAAGCCGGACCGACCATTCAAAGTCTTCAGGAATACTTTGACAGTCTGATGGCGGAGGAGCTGGAACGGCTCGGCCCCCTGGCGCCTGAGGAGAAAAAACGCTTTGAGGAATTTGCCCGCAGGCTCCGCTCCAAATTCCTTCATGCGCCGCTCGAGGCCCTCAAAGAATCCTCCCGCACGGGCTCGGTCCGCCGCACCCTCGAATCGCTTCACACCCTCTTCCGGCTCCCCGTGAAGACCCCATGAAGACGGAGTTTCGGATCGGGACCCGGGGCAGCAAGCTGGCGCTCTACCAGAGCGAACTGGTCCGGGCCAAACTGGAAAAAAATTTTCCTCTGATGTGCTTTACGGTGACAGCGATCAAGACCTCCGGGGACATGATCCGCCGCTCCACGGTCGACCCGTTTGCCACAAAGCGGGTTTACACCAAAGAGATCGAGGAGGCGCTCGTCGGCCGGGAGATTGATTTGGCCGTCCACAGCGCCAAGGACCTGGCCGTCGAATTGCCCGGCGGGCTCAAGCTCGGAGCGGTCCTGGAGCGGGAAGATTCGAGGGACTGCCTCGTGGCCCGGGAGGGAAAGAAATTGAGCGAGCTTCCGCTCGGGGCCCGGATCGGGACGAGCTCGATTCGCCGCCGCCTTCAATTGCTCCGGATAAATTCGGAACTGATCGTGGAAGATGTCCGGGGAAATGTCGACAGCCGGCTCCGGAAAGTTGAAGAGGGCCAGACAGACGGGATCGTCCTGGCCTATGCCGGGCTCCAGCGCCTCGGCCTGACCTCCCCGGTCACCGAGATTTTTCCGGAAGATAAATTTTACCCGGCGCCCTGTCAGGGGATCATTGCGGTCGAGAGCCGGGAGAAGGACCCCGAGACCGACGAACTCCTGAGTTCCTTAAATCACCCGCCGACTGCTTTTCGAGCCGCCTCGGAACGGGCCTTCCTCCGGCGTCTCGAGGGCGGATGCCAGCTCCCCTGCGGCATCACGACCCGGTTTGAGGAGGGCGGTAAAAAATTTCGGGCGGCCGGGGTCCTTTTTTCACTCGACGGCGCACAAAGGGTGGAGGACAAAATGGAGTTCCTGCCCGAGAATCCCGAGGCGATCGGCATCCGCCTCGCCGAAGCCTTGCTGGAAAAGGGGGGAGACCGGATTGTGAGTGAGATGCGCCGAGGTTTTGAGAAATGAAAAAGAGAGGCCGTTCCGGAAAAGTTGGAAAAGTGATTCTGGTCGGTGCGGGGCCGGGCGACCCCGGGCTTCTGACCCTCCGGGGCCGGGAAGCGCTCCGCCGGGCCGAGGTTGTGATCTTTGATGCCCTCGTAAATCCCGAGATCCTTTCCCTGGCGGAAACCGCCGAAAAAATTTTTGCGGGAAAGAAGGCCGGAAGGCACTTGATCGAACAGGAAAGGATCCATCAGATGCTCCTTCAGTTTGCCCGTCAGGGAAAACGGATCGTCCGGCTCAAAGGGGGCGACCCCTTTATTTTCGGACGGGGCGGGGAGGAAGCGAGTTTCCTCGTCCGGCACCGGGTTCCCTTCGAGGTGATTCCCGGGGTCAGCGCCGGGATTGGGGCCGCCGCCACTGCCGGAATTCCTTTGACGGACCGCCGGTTTACTTCCCACGTGACCTTTGTGACGGGGCACTGTGGCAAGGGGGAAGTGGACTGGAAAAAACTCAGCGAAACGGGCGGGACACTCGTGGCCTTCATGGGATTGAAGACCCTGCCCCAAATTGTCCGGGCCCTTCTCCGGGCGGGGAGGAAGCCCCGGACCCCGGCGGCGGTGATCGAGCAAGGGACCTTGCCGGCCCAGCGGGTGATTTCGGGCACCCTGGAAAATATTCTGGAGAAAGTCAAAAAGGCAAATGTCATTCCTCCGGCCCTCACGGTGGTCGGAGACGTGGTCGGGCTCGGGAAAAAACTGGCCTGGTTTTCAAGGAAACCGCTTCAGGGGAAAAAGGTGATTGTGACGAGGCCCCGGGGGCAGGCGGGTGAACTGGTTGAAAAATTGGGTGACCTGGGCGCCGAGGTCCTCGAATTTCCGACGATCGAAATCCTGCCTCCCAGCCGGCCGGACCGGATTGACAGGGAGATTCAACGGATGGCGGCCGCCGTCAAGCCGGTCTATGATTGGCTTGTCTTTACGAGCGCCAACGGGGTCGAATCCTTTTTTGACCGGATGCGCTGCCTCGGAAAGGACGGGAGGATTTTTTCCGGCCTTCGCATTGCGGCCATCGGTGAACGCACGGCCGAGACGCTGCAGAAAAAGGGGCTTTGGGCCGATCTGATTCCAGGCGAATATACCAACGAGGCGCTTTTCGAGAGCCTGAAAAAAAGGGGACCGCTCCAGGGAAAAAAGTTTCTCCTGGCCCGGGTGGCGTCGCCCCCGCCCGAACTGAAAGAATCGCTCGAAAAAGAGGGAGCCCTCGTGACCGAGCTTGAAACCTACCGGACCCGTCCGGTGAAAGCGGAGAGAAAAAAGTTGATTCAGACCCTTCAAAGCGGGAAGATTGATTACGTGACCTTCACAAGCTCCTCGACCGTCCGGAATTTTTTTGATCCCCTCCCGCCCGCCCTTCGCCGGAGGCTCCGCACCCGGTTCATTTCGATCGGCCCCGTCACGAGCGGCACGCTTCGGGAATACGGCTTCAAGCCCGCCCGGGAGGCCCGGATGCACACGACGGAAGGGATCCTCGAAGCCCTCTCGAACGGAGGATAAAGAAAAGCCCCATGAAATTTCCTGACACCCGTCCCAGACGGATGAGAAAGAATGAATCGCTCCGGAAATTGGTCCGGGAGACCGAACTTTCTCTTTCCCAGCTCGTGATGCCTTATTTTGTGAAGCCGGGCCGGAACCTCAAGGAACCCATCGAGTCCCTGCCGGGCCAATTCCACTGGAGTCCGGATTTGCTCCTGGAAGAGCTCGAGGAAATTCAAGGTTTGGGCCTCGCCGCCGTTCTTCTTTTTGGCCTTCCCTCCCGGAAGGATGAGGGGGGGACGGAGGCCTCGAGCCCGGAAGGATCCGTCCAGGAAGCCGTTCGCCGGATCAAAAAAAATTTTCCCGAGCTTGCCGTCATTACCGATGTCTGCCTTTGCGCTTACACGAGCCACGGCCATTGCGGCGTGGTGAACGAGCGGGGTGAAATTGACAATGACCGTTCCCTAGAAATTCTCGCCCAGACGGCCCTGTCGCACGCCGAGGCCGGCGCCGACATCGTGGCGCCGAGCGACATGATGGATGGGCGGGTTCGGGCGATTCGCCGCTCACTCGACCAAAAGGGTTTTGAATCCACCGCCATTTTAAGTTATGCGGCCAAATACGCCTCCGCCTTTTACGGCCCCTTCCGGGAGGCGGCCCACTCGACCCCGCAATTCGGCGACCGGCAATCCTATCAGATGGACCCGGCCAACCGGGAGGAGGCGATGCGGGAGATCCAGATGGATATTGAAGAAGGGGCGGATCTGGTGATGGTCAAACCGGCGCTGGCCTATCTCGATGTGATTCGGGAGGCCAAGGCCCGTTTTCAATTTCCGATGGCGGCTTACAACGTGAGCGGCGAATATGCGATGGTGAAGGCCGCCGCCCAAGCCGGATGGATCGATGAGAAGAAAATTGTTTTTGAGATCCTGACCTCCCTCCGCCGGGCCGGGGCGGGCGTGATTTTGACCTACCACGCCAAAGAGGCCGCCCAATGGGCGAAGGCCGGGAGTGGGGCCCTGGCCGGGGGCCTTCGTTTGTAAGTGGACGGTCCTTCAGGTATCTTTGATTAGTTAACAGAACAGAGGTTCAACGGTGGCGGCGGAAAAAGAGAAAATCCTTTCCATTCTGCTGATCGATTCCGATGAGTCCCGCCGGGCCCTTTTCCAGAAACAATTTTCCGAAGACCTCGAATACAAGACCTCGCTCGACCTTGCCGGGACGGTCCGGGACGCCCTCAAAAAGATCCACGAAAATTCCTACCACGTGATTTTGGGCGACAGCCATTTTCCCGAAGGGGAAGACATCGCCGATGTCCTGACGGAGCTCAACCGCACCAAGGCCAAAGTTCCTTTCATCCTGATGGTGGAACGGGGCGAAGAGGCCCGGGCCCACCGGGCGCTCAAATCGGGGGCGGCCGATTACCTGGTCCGGGGGGACGGCGAGCCGAAGGACCTTCCGAAGCGCCTCTGGACCATTTACCGGAATTTTGAATTGAGCGGCCGGCCGGGGGAATTGACGGGCGAGATCCTGAATCAGAATGAAAAACTCCTGGCCGTGAATGAGAAACTCCGGGAGCTTTCGATCCGGGACGAACTGACCGGCCTTTACAATCACCGCTATTTGCAGGAAAGGCTCACGGAGGAATTTACCCGGGCCGTCCGTTACGGCTATCCCATTTCCTGTCTCATCCTGGACCTCGATCACTTTCGGCGGGTCAACGACACGCTGAGCCACACCGTGGGCGACGAGGTCCTGAAGGAGGCGGCCGGACTCCTCCTTGAGAACTGCCGTTTGAGCGATTTGATCGCCCGTTTCGGCGGGGAGGAATTCGTGATCCTCCTGCCTCACGTGGATTATCAGGGGGCCTTTGAATTGGGCGAGCGGCTCCTGGAGCTCTTTGCCGAGAAAACCTTTCTCCCGGATTCCCACCAGTTGACGGTCACGGCGAGCGCCGGCATTGCCTCGTTCCCGGATGACACCTTGAAGGACCGGAGCGATCTCGTTAATTTTGCGGAACGGGCCCTTTTTCGGGCCAAGGCCTCGGGCCGGAACCGGGTTTCGTGCTACCGGGACCTCCTGCCCTCCCTCGGGGAGGTGCTGCCCCGGATCAAGATCAGCGAAGAGAAGGTGATCGAATTTCAAAAACGGCTTTCTGAAATTGCGGACTCGGCCCGCCGGGGATATATCGAGTCCTCGAAGGCCCTGGTCATGGCGCTCGAGTCCAAGGACCCTTTCACGGCCGGGCATTCCTCCCGGGTGGCACGGCTTTCCATGCAGATCGCCGAGGCCATGGGCCTGCCCCTGGACGAGGCGGAGATCATCGAACATGCGGGCCTCCTCCACGACATCGGAAAAATTTGCGTCTCCGATGAGATCCTCCTGAAGCCGGGGCGCCTCACGCTGGCCGAGTATGAGGCCATCAAACAGCACCCGTATCTCGGTTACCGGATTTTAAAACCGATCCGGTTTCTCCACGAGGAGGCGACGCTGGTGCTCCATCATCACGAATGGTTCAACGGGGAAGGCTACCCCTGCCGCCTCCGGAAGAATGAAATTCCGGTCGGGGCCCGGATCATTGCGGTCGTGGATTCTTATGATACAATGCGGGTTGCCGGCGGGCGTTACAAGAAGACGATGTCGGTCCCCGAGACCGTGAACGAACTCATTGCCTGCTCCGGCACCCAGTTTGATCCGGAAGTGGTCCAGGCCTGTATCCAGGTGCTCTTGATGCGGAAGGAGCTCGGGGCCGATGCTTACAATAAAGACGGGTTGCGTCAGGCGCTTGAAACGGTTTCCCAGAAGTAACCGAAAAAATTAGAACTCAGAGCGAACGAATGCCCCTCAGCGAATTCCCGGAGATCGAATCCTTCCAGAAACTTCCCCGCAAGGTGATTGTCAAGGGCGGAAGCTCCCGCTTTGACCCCCAGGCGGGGGCCGAGCTGCGGGGGATTGTGATCAACAATATCGGCCAGGCGATCCGGGACATCTCCGTCAATCTCGTGATCTTTAACGAAAAGGAAACGCCGCTTTTGAGTGTGAGCACTACCCCGGAGCCGCCCCTCCTCGAGCAGGGGGCCATCGGGTCCTTTTTCTTTCAAATCAAAGATTACCCCGAAGAAATCAAAAAGTATTACCTCTATTCGTCCTGGAGATATGACGACCGGGATTAAGCCCGCCGCCCGAGAGGCGATCCACGTCTTCCTCGAGGAAAATCGCAAGTTCCCTCCGCCCGCTTCTTTTCAATCTCAAGCCTGGGTCAAGGATGAATCGATTTATGAGAGGGCCGACAAGGACCCCGAGGGCTATTGGGCCCATTGGGCGGGGGAGCTTGACTGGTTTAAGCCGTGGACGAAGGTCCTCGAGTGGAAAGCTCCTTATGCCCAATGGTTTCTCGGCGGGAAACTGAACGCCAGCGTCAATTGCGTTGACCGCCATTTAAAAGGCCCCCGCAAAAATAAAACCGCCATTCTCTGGGAAGGGGAGCCGGGCGACACCCGGAGCCTGACCTATGAGGAGCTTTCCCGGGAAGTCAACCGCTTCGCCAATGTCCTGAAAAAACTCGGGGTCCGAAAAGGGGACCGGGTCACGCTTTACCTTCCAATGATTCCCGAGCTTGCGATAGCGCTTCTTGCCTCGGCCCGGATCGGCGCCGTCCACTCCGTCATCTTCGGCGGCTTCAGCGCCGAATCGCTCCGGGACCGGATCAACGATGCCCAGGCCAAAATCCTGATCACGGCAAACAGAGGCTGGCGGCGGGGGAAACCCGTGGCCTTGAAGGAGGCCGCCGACGAAGCCTTGAAGGCGGCACCCTCGATTGAAAAAGTGGTGGTCGTCAAACGGGGCGATCACCCGATCGAATTCAAACCCGGCCGGGACCTTTGGTGGCATGAGCTGATGAAGGAAGTCAGTGACCAATGCGAGCCCGAGCCGATGGAGAGCGAGGATCTGCTCTTCATCCTTTACACCTCGGGCACGACGGGGAAACCGAAGGGCATTGTCCACACCACCGGCGGCTATCTCACCGGGGTTTATGCGACGACGAAATGGGTCTTCGATTTGAAGGAAAACGATATCTATTGGTGCACGGCCGACATCGGCTGGGTCACGGGGCACAGTTACGTTGTCTATGGGCCCTTGGCCAACGGGGCCACGGTCGTGATGTATGAAGGCGCCCCGGACTGGCCGGAGAAAAATCGGTTTTGGAAACTCATCGAAAAATACAAGGTCACAATTTTCTACACGGCGCCGACCGCCATTCGGGCCTTCATGAAATGGGGGGATGAATTTCCGAAGCGCTCCGACCTTTCTTCTCTGAGACTTCTTGGAACTGTGGGCGAACCCATCAATCCCGAGGCCTGGATGTGGTATCACGAAAAAATCGGCGGAGGACGGTGCCCGGTGGTGGACACGTGGTGGCAGACCGAGACCGGGATGATCATGATCACGCCGCTTCCCGGGGTTACGACCTTGAAGCCGGGCTCGGCCACAAAACCTTTTCCGGGGGTGAGCGCTGAAGTTTTAAACGAAGCGGGTGAGACGGTTTCAGTCGGAGGAGGCTACGCTGCTCTGACGAAGCCGTGGCCAGCCATGCTTCGGACGATTTTCAATGATTCGAAGCGTTACGAAGAAGAGTATTGGTTGAAGTGGAAAGGGAAGGCTTATTTTACTGGAGACGGCGCGAAGCGGGACGACGAGGGTTATTTCTGGTTCCTTGGCCGGGTCGACGATGTCCTGAACGTGGCCGGCCACCGCATCGGAACGATGGAGGTGGAGAGCGCCCTCGTGGACCACCCGGCCGTGGCCGAGGCCGCCGTGGTCGGAAAAAGTCACGAGATTAAGGGACAGGCGCTTGCCGCCTTTGTGACGGTCAAGGAAGGAACGGCGCCCACGCCTGAATTGGCGCAGAAATTAAAAGATCACGTGGCGAAAAAAATCGGTGTGATCGCAAGACCGGACGACATCATTTTTTCAGCCGATCTTCCCAAAACCCGCTCCGGCAAGATCATGCGCCGGCTCCTTCGGGACATCGCCGAAGGGAAAACCCTGGGAGACACCACGACCCTGGCTGACCCTCAGGTCGTGGCCCGCCTGAAAGACCAATACGAAGAAAAAGAAGGCTAGTGCGCCTGGCTTATTTCTAACTTGTTTACTTGTAACAGGTTAACCCTAAAATCCGGCCGTCCATAAAACTTCTTCTCCTGCCTTGACCCGTGCCTCGTTGTCAGGTATCTTTTACTCACGTTTCGAACTTAATAAAAAGCTTAAGAAACTCCGTCAGCCTTTTCGCAATTCCTATATGATTCCATCGAGCCATTCGAGACCCTTAAGGGCTGTGGCCTTGGCCGTGGCCCTTTGTTTTACGTGGACCACGCTGGCCTGGTCCGCGCCGCGCCAACCGCGCGGTGCCGGACAACCGAGCGGCCGATCGCCGCTTGACCAACCGGCTCCGGAGCTTGTGCCGCTTCGAAGCGCCTTTTCAAAACCGGGAAAGCCGGAGGTTCCCGTCTCCCGTCTCGCTTCCCAAATCGAGAT
Organism: Candidatus Omnitrophota bacterium; assembly: GCA_016179745.1. Taxonomy (GTDB): domain Bacteria; phylum Omnitrophota; class Omnitrophia; order Omnitrophales; family JACQLI01; genus JACPCP01. The sequence continues at coordinate 6,402 of JACPCP010000014.1, read as the reverse complement.
TCCGGAAAACCTGGGTTCCATCGAAAAGAGATTCATCCCCAATTCCGGCAGCGAATCTTACCAAGACCCTCCACTCATTGTTCACCTTCAGGATGCCCACTCCAGTTACGAGGCGCAGGTCAATACCCGGAAGATTTTGAGCCGCCTTGTGAAAGATTACGGATTTGATCTGATTCTGCTCGAGGGAGGCATCGACCGGGTCAGTCCGGGCCGTTTGAAATTTTTTGAAGACCCCGGGCTCAATTTTAAAATGGCGGACCGCCTGGCCCGGGAGGCCGTCGTGAGCGGCGCCGAATTATTTTTCCTGGAAGACGGGCTTAAAAAGAAAACAAAATCTCTTGAAGGGTTTGGTCTCGAGAATCTCGAACTTTATTCCCGCAACTTAAAGGCTTTTCAGAAGGTTTACCAAGAAAAGACCCGCACCGACCGGTTCCTTGCCGAATTAAAATCAAATCTTTTGACCGAAGGCTCCCGAATTTTCAATCCCCGCCTCAAACGGTTTTTCCGGGAATGGGTCTTTCAAAATGAGACTTCCTCGGACTTGATGCGTCACTTGGGCGTCCTTCAAAAAACGGCGAGGGACGAACTGAAACTGGATTTGTCCAATGTCGCAGAGCAATTCGATTGGCCCCAGCTTGTCCGGATCTTCAAACTTAAAGAAATGGAGAAGGAAATCGATTCGGTCAAATCCCGGGGAGAGAGGGAACGGCTCCTCACGTGGGTCCGCCAAAAGGGGATGGGGCGTGTCTGGCTCGAATGCCTGCGCCGTCCGTCCGGCACCTGCGCTTCCCGTGTGAAGCTGGGGGGAGACGAAGGGTCGGTGCGTGGATTTTTTGAAAGATTCTACGACGAGGCCGGGCCCCTGGGATTTCGGTTTAAGGATTACCCCCATTGGAGTGCTGAGATGGGGGCCCGGATCCTCCAAAGTGAATTAAAGGCGCCGGAACTTTTTGGGGAGATCGAGCGCCTCACGGAAAAGCTTCTCGATCATTTGGCCAAGGAAGAAAAAGAGAAAGTCCTCGTCCGGCGCTACAAGGATTACCTCCTCCTCAGGAAATTATTCTCCCTCCAATTGACAGCGGAGGAATATGGGAAAATTCTGAAGAGAAACCCCTCACCCCGAGCGACTGGCTCGGGGCGGCTCGATCGAGCGGCCATCCGCCGCTTGTCCAAGCCGCCCTTCCCTCTCCCCTCCGGGGAGAGGGTGGGGGTGAGGGGGAAATGGTCGGTTGACCGAATCTTCAACCACGCCCTCCGCTTCTATTCCCTCGCCCTGCGGCGTGAAGACATTCTCTTTCGAAATGCGATCTTGCGAATGAAGGCCTCAAAGAAATCCAGAGCCGTCCTCATCACGGGAGGCTTTCACTCGAGAGGGCTCTTTGAAAGATTGAAGGGGGAGGGCTTCGCTTACCTTGAAATCATGCCGCACATCTCAGAGGCCGTGGACGACCGGGCTTATCTGAATTTAATGACCGCCCAAAATCGATTCGCCCCGCACTCTTCCGCCCGCCAGCCCTTGATCAGCGCCATTCCTGATGCCGTGATGCAAAGGGAATTTCCGGAGATTCGGGAAGTTTACGCACTTGCGATCCGCCAGAGCGCTCAGAAACTTAATGCCGGGAGGCGAACCACCGTTGCCGGATGGACTCGTAGAGGTAGAGGAAAAGGAACAACCCCAGAATTGAGAGGATTGCATAACCTGCCATCGGAAGCTCAGACCAAAAGTTCCTCATCTTCTCCTCCTTTCAACGTCCCTGAAGGAAGCACCAGCCAACCGGCGCCCGCAATCATCAGCAACAGTATACCCATCATCAATTTGGCCTTCAACGATGTATCCCAGATGACATCACTTACGATGGCAGCGCCCGCCGCACCTTTGGGGGGACAGGCAAACCGTCCTCGCCGCTCCGAGGCGCGTGCAGGGGAATCCCCCACTCAAAAGATCGTACCTGAGGGCCGTCGACGCCTCCGGACAAAGCTATTCAATGTGTTCCATCCGGCTTTTGAAGATGGGCGTCGGCAAAGAGCCTGGTTGCACATATCTTTGATCGCTGCGGTCTCTTGGGTCCTCGGCCCTCCCTCGGGGGGGCTTTTCTGGCTCACCGTTCTGTTTCATGAAACGGGACATTATGTGGCCGCTAGAATGATTCAATCATACAGTCGATGGAAAGGGAAACCCGCCCTTGAGAGAGTCCGCTTTCATCCACTCCAGTTCGCGGTTTCACCAGAGTATGTCCATGGGAATCCTCTTTTCTTATCTCCTCAGCAGGAACTCCTAATTACCCTTGCCGGGCCTCTCACAAACTTAGGGGTTGCATTAGCGGCTCTGATCTTTATGCCACCTCTGACGGGGGAGGCCGCGAGGCTGGTTTCTTTCTTTTGGAAAATCAATCTCCTTGATTTTCTTTTTACAGGCCTTTTTGGGGATGGCCTCAGGGCTTTAGGCATTTGGCAGGGTATTGAAATGTCAGATTGGCTGAAGGAGTTTCATCCGAAGATCGGTCGTGTGTCAGGTATGGTCCGAAGCGGACCCGAAGATTACCTCGTGCATACGGATCGCGGCATCTACTGGATACAACGTAAGAGGGGGCTCATTGAATTTCCTATAACGGATGAGTTCGACTACCGACTCCCTAACTCGCAGAGACACTCTGGTTTTGAGACCCTTCGATTGAGGGGGAATCGGGTGGTGGGTGAGGAAGAAGGTTTGTCACCGACGTTCAATGACGGTCGATACGCCCTTTATGAAATTCAGGACTTTCCTCAAAAACTACTGGGCAAAGAAAGGGAAAAAGACGTCAATCACCAGAGAGCGGGACAAACTCCTTCCTTTCCCGGCCGCTCCGAGGTGAGGACGGAGGAGAGGAATGACGTCACATTTGAAGAGCTGGTCCGTTATCTCGATGCGATCTATGGCGATCCCGGTAAAAACAGAGCCATTGTGGAGCTTCAACATCGCCCCGGACCGGCAGGAAACCTGAAAAAGGTGAGCGAGAACTTTGGGCAAGATCCCAACGCATCCGGGCTTAATGAAGCAGGCCGAAAGCGTCTTCAAGAGGTCCTGGGTGAATATGTTAAAGGCAATCCGGAAGCAGACCGTTCCGTCGCCGAAATCAATCAAGAGTTCGGCTCTCGGTTCAACCGGCAGGCGTTTATCGCTGCCCTGGCTTATTTTGCAGGCAGTGCAGAGACAATAGCCCAGGAAATCAGGATGAAGCGCAGCGGGCCGGTCCCCTCCCTTGTATTGTCACCTCAGGTGATCGATCAGGCGACGGCCGGGATTATTCATTTCTTGGAAGAGGAACAAGCGGACCTGGAGAAAAAGATCAGGGAAGACATTTTGCCGTCTCTTGTCGAGCGATTTTCTTATTCAGAAGAGGAAGCCCATGCGATTCCTTTAAAGGTCGCAAACAAGATTGCCCGGGATTTTCTGTGGCACCAGCAGCAGCTTCGGCACTTCCTGCGCCACAAACGGATGAATGAGGGGATTTCCGAGCGATTCCACAAACCCTTCCCCAGCGAACTGTATGCCTTGGCGAAAACGCATGTTTATGGAACGCTGCACAAATACTTTGATGAAATTTTTAGAGAATGGAGGGAGCAACCGGAATGGGAGAGGGCGCCTGAGGAGACAGTTTACAAAGAATTAAAGGAGGCAATCAGGAGCGGGGAGATGGCGACTCGAATGACGCAGAATCTTTCCCCAGATTTTAAACAACAGTTTGAGGGGTCCTTCCGGACGGTTTACGAAGAGCTTGGCTACGTGAACGATTTTATTCTTGATCTCGAGCTTCAGGAAGTAGAGGGGCGTCTTCCGGGAAAGGAGTTTGAGGAAAGGGCGAATTCCTACGCTCTCTATTTTCTCTACTTGATGAGCGCGGCGGAGTTTTCCGAGCAGTATAGTCAATTTTATTTGCGCACCGTCCTGAAAAATCCTGACCAGGGTCCCCTCACGAGCCAGGAAGATCTGATCCATGACCTTGCCATGGAACGGATCGAGGATTTTCACTTTCCCGCTCCTTTAATCCTGGAGCCGGATTTGGCCGCGAGCACCCCGGGCCAGGCGCAGTTAAAACTCAGGATATCGAGTTATTTTAGCCTGGCAAATCTGTTTGTCACCGGCGGACTTGATCGAGATTTAAGCCAGACGCTCTATCCGGGCTCCGATCCGAAAACAACAAGTACCAGACTCCAAAGCGCCATGAACATTTCGGAAACGATTTTCTTTAATTTTATCGATGATCACCGAAGGATTCGGCGCATCGTCACTCGGGGGAATTGGACCGCTGATGCCATCGCCCGGTATATCGGCCTTTATGATTTCGTGAGGCCCCACGTTTACCGGAAGCTCGGCCGTTTCGTTCAACAGTTTATCGAAGAAAAGGGGTATGAGTTAAGGAATCTCTTGAAGGAGGTTGCTCAATCAATCGATTCGGGAGAGCTTAAGAAACTTATTCTCGAGAGCCTGCCGCCTGACGAACGAATCCAGATGGAGAAGATCAAAGTGCCTGTCGAGGACGCCATTGCCGACGCCGTCCAGATCGTATTGCTGAAGGAACGGGCCCTCATTGCCCAAATCCCCTCCGGAGAAGTCCTCACCTCCGATGAAGAACACAGATCAGCCCTGTCCTATTTGAGCGCCCTCCAGGCGGCCGAGCAGTTCTCAGACCTCTATGCCGAATTCCGCCGGAGAGTATTAGACATTAAAAACGATCAAGATTTGACCCGGCTCGATGAAATCACTCGGAATTACGATCGGGCGCTGGAGGCCTATGAAATAGAGGTGATGCAGTCTCGTGCGGAGCTTCGGCAAGGCGGAACCAAAGCACGGGATGAGGGAATTTCGGGAGAGAAGGGGGTGGTTTGGTGGATCAAGCAAGGTTCATTTGCTGCAATCCTGGTCGGTGCTATTGCGACACTTGTTGGATTCATAGCTTTTTGGAGCAACCCCACATTATGGAATACCGGAGTTTTTACGATCGCATCCATTATTACAATCGTTTCATTCGGAGTATTCAAAATAACACAATTTGAAGAATTGATGGCGAAGGTCAGTAAGGCTCATGACGAGTTCTATCAAGTCCAAGAGGATTGGGTTGCCTTCAATAAAAATCATTTCACATGGGATAGCAGTTCATCATGGCCTCAACGGATGGTTCGAACGAGGGAAGGGATCGAACAGATTTTACTGGAGTCGTTTCATAAAGATCAAAAATATGACGATGCCCTTCTTCGTTACACGAATCTGTTCATTAAACTTTTTACGAAGCATAAGGTGAGCCCTGATTTAGTCGAGCACTTTCTTGGCGATATCCTCGCGCAATTGACCGCACGGATAGGTTTTTACGATCAAGCCAGAAGCGGGGATGGATCAAAAGGGCGGACCGGGCTCTTAAACGGCATCGGAATCTTAGAAAAATCTTTGGGGGATAGACTTTCTCCGGAGGAATTTTCTTCTTTAAAAGAACACTTTGGCTCAATCCAGGAAAAGCTTAAGGCCGGGGAAGAAATGGTTCAGGCCCTTCTCGTAAGGAAATTTGAGGGCAAAGGAGACGGGCAAAGTGAAGGTATCCGCCGCTCCGAAGCGCGGACGGCAAAGAAGGCGAACGGGGAAAGGTTAAAGGGGGGAGGAGTTGAGGAAGAAACGAGCGATACGGTTAGGCGGCGGTCTGGAGCCGGGGATCAATTAAGCGGGAGTGCTCGGGACGGACGCCCTTTATTCGGATTAAAACAACGCTCTGTCCCTCGCCTCGATACTGGCGGGCCAATTCTTGATTCCTCTGGCTCAGCTCCGCGTCGTTCTCAACCAAAAAGACAACTTGAGCACCGTCCGGGATCTGGCTCTCGAGCTCCGGATGGTCCAGGAGGTACTTGGAAAACTCTGTGGACAACTCCAGGTTTTTCTCAAATACTTGCCTCTCTGTCATTTTTCTCCAGCCTCCTTCAGGAACTTCTCAATGTAAATCTCCCAATTTTGCCGCAAGTCAGCCTCAGCGTAGTCCAGCGCCTCATTGAAAGAATGCACAAAGAGGGGGAACTTGTCAACTTGGCCCTTCGGCGATATGCGGTCTTTGTGAGCGAAACCGTGCGCCGTATCGTATCGGACTACGGGCTTCCATTCGCCCCGCCAATAGAGCTCTACCTGGACAACGAAACCCGTTACTTGCCGCCCGACACGGGAGTGCTCGTGTCTCCGTCTTACGTTAGGAGAGAGCAGCGTGACGAAACTGGTCTTCCTCGATTCCATCAAGGAAAGACTTTAACAGACGGGCTAACCTCCGTCAACGGCCCCCGCTCCGAAGCGCGGGAGACTCGGGAGGAGCTTTACCGGTCCTGGGTGCGGGAAGATTATCTGAGGAAGATTTTCACGGGCGTTGAGATTGCGGAGTCTGATGCCGGGCA